>CAMRCY010000028.1 GCA_947041165.1 uncultured Deferribacteraceae bacterium
TCGCTCTATAGTAGTGGAGTTGTAAGTTGCGTAATAGCACAAACTTATACAGTGTTGTAAAATCGCTCTATAGTAGTGAAGTTGTAAGTTGCGTAATAGCACAAACTTATACAGTGTTGCAAAATCGCTCTATAGTAGTGAAGTTGTAAGTTGCGTAATAGCACAAACTTATACAGTGCTATGAAGTAGTTGGGCATAATGAAAAATTTAATAAAACAATAAAACATAAAACAGTGTATTGCCGTGTGATATCCTAATCATAAAGCATAACATAATAGAAGTTAATTAGAAGGTTTTCAAAGTGGATCAAAAATCAAAGACGATACAGAATATGTTTAACAAAATATCTAAAAGGTATGACTTAATCAATAAACTGTTAAGTTTCTATCAAGATAAAAGATGGCGTAAAAAGGCTATCAAGTTAGCTAACATTAACGAATCACATACTGTGCTTGACTTAACAACTGGAACGGGAGAACTTATAAAAAGTGTCTTGAAAAAAGTTACGCCTAAGTATATTATCGGCGCTGATTTTTCGATTGATATGTTGAATATCGCAAAAGAGAAAATTAACGAAGAGGATTTTGTCGCAGCTGATGCACAACACCTGCCTTTTAAAAATGAACTGTTTGATAGAATATTAATATCATTCGGTTTCAGAAATATAATGGATAAAGATTTAGCCTTAAAAGAACTTCATAGAGTTTTGAAAAAAGATGGCAGATTAATCATACTTGAACTAACACAACCTCGCTTCAAACCACTTGCTACAATTTATAACTTATATTTTAACAATATCCTTCCGTTTGTTGGTGGGTTTATATCTGGAAACTCAAAAGCGTACGCTTATCTTCCAGCATCTGTTGATAGATTTTATAAAAAAGAAGAACTCTATGAACTGATAGAAAAAGCACGCTTTAATGACATCAACTTTTCTGAACTCAATTTCGGAATTGCAACAATCACGACTGCTGTTAAAGCAACGTAAATTTTATCAAAATAAGTTTGTGTGTTTACTTATTTATAGGTGCTTTTAGGCGTGTGCTAGCATATTTTTAAACTTAAAAGTGGCTACAAACATAAACTATTTGCAACTATAAACTATCTATAAACCTAAACTGTTTATAATCATAAACTATCCGTACCCATAACACATTTACAATCATAAACTAATTGCAAACCTAAAAACATTTAGAAACTCTAAACTGTTTATAAACCTAAATACTGGTCAACAATTTACTAGATTGAATTGTGTGAGATAACAACGTAATCAATCTCGCTGTCTACACTGTCGAAATAAGCACAGATATCAATACCTAAATAATCCTTCTCTTTACCCATAAATATCTCTGTCATACTTATACAAAAACAGACCATATAACCTATATATTCGCCTGAGTCTGAATACTCGTAATCTTCACCTGAAATATAATAGTTACCTGTAAGCAATGATCTTTGTGGAAAATCTGTATCGTGTGATGACACAGAATTAGGACTATCCTCATCTATGAAATAGTCTATAATAACATCTTTTATATCTGATAACATTTCTGATCTTCTCTCTTTTATCTTCTCAAAATCCTCTTTACTTACAGACTCATCTATCTCAACTTGTGGAGATAATTTGTTCTCAAAATCAACACACTCATTATCTATATTCTCTTTTTCAAATGTTATTAAATTAAGCTCTAAACTCATTTACTATCAACCCCTTTTTACATATAAAAAATAGCATAAATTTTATAGTGAATATAAAATAATATGCTATTTTAATTACAATCAATTTTACGTTATACTTTTCTGCAACTAAACTATTATGCTACATCGTTCAGCTAAACTATTATCCTTCACTGTTCGGCTAAACTATTATGCTACACCGTTCGGCAAAACTATTATGCTACACCATTCGGCTAAACTTTTATTCTACACTGTTCAGCTAAACTACTATGCTACACCGTTCAACTAAACTATTATTCTACACCGTTCAGCTAAACTATTATTCTACATCGTTCAACTAAACTATTATTCTACACCGTTCAGCTAAACTATTATTCTACATCGTTCAGCTAAATTATTATTCTACATCGTTCGACTAAACTATTATGCTACACCGTTCAACTAAACTATTATTCTACACCGTTCAACTAAACTATTATTCTACACCGTTCAGCTAAATTATTATTCTACATCGTTCGACTAAACTATTATTCTACACCGTTCGGCTAAACTGTTATTCTACATTGTTCGGCTAAACTATTATGCTACACCGTTCGGCTAAACTATTATTCTACACCGTTCGGCAAAACTATTATGCTAAACCGTTCAGCTAAACTACTACCCTAAACGATTAAACTACGTTGTGTGACTAATCTACTGTTGAAACTGCCATGACTAATCTCATACATCTCATACATCGCTTAGCTTCTTCAATAGCTATCACTGGATCCATTGGTTTTTCAAACTGTTCAAATGTTGAAACACGTGTTTTCATATCTAAATGATCTAGTTCAATTCTTTCTCCAACTTCACCATACATTTTATAATCATCTTTTTTAGCATACAATTTATTATCATACACAGCTAACTCCAAAACCTCTTCATCTGTTAGATAAGTTTTGCCTTCAAGCAGAAATCTAGACATCATTCTAGCTGCCCATCTTGCACTACCAATAGATCTTACAACTGTATCAGGACCTGTTAAACAATCGCCCGCTGTAAAAATATTATCAACTGCTGTTTGACAAAAAACTTCAGAATTATCAAATGTGTCCCATTTTGTAGTTTTGATCTTGCCACCCATTGTTACATGCGATATATCAGGTTTTTGTCCGATAGCTGGAATAATATATGAACAATCTATTACAAAGTTTGATCCTTCAACTGCCATAGGAGATCTTCTACCTGATGCATCAGGCTCACCTAATTCCATCTTAACACACTCAAGCCCTATCACTTTATTGTTATCATCTTTAACAACTTTTAATGGAGCAGTAAGCATTGTAAACCCGACACCTTCATCTTGTGCACCGATAATTTCTAACTTTAATGCTGGCATCTCTTTATCTGTTCTTCTATAAACGATTGTAGATTTAGAACCTAATCTTAACGCTACTCTTGCACAATCCATAGCTGTGTTTCCACCACCAATAGTTATCGCATGAGCTCCCTGTGATGGAGCGTTACCATCTGCAACCTGTTTAAGATAATCGATACCACTTGATGCAACACCTTCTGCCCCTTCAATACCATCAAGCCCTGACGGAGTTTCAAGCCATGCACCGATCGCTAAAAGAACAGCATCATAATCTTTTGACATCTTCTCTAAATGTATATCTTTACCTAGTTCAATATTATAATGGAATTTAGCACCTAAACTTACAACTAAATCTATCTCATATTGTAACATCGCAGTAGGCTCTCTAAATATAGGAATACCTTTTGCAACCATTCCACCGCCACACTCTAATCTATCATAAATATCAACTTCAAATCCATCTAATAAAAGATAGTATGCAGCTGCAAGTCCCGCAGGCCCTGCTCCGATTATACCTATCCTTTTACCATTTGCTTCTGCTTTTTCAGGAACTGATAACTCACGTTTATTAAAATATTCATCGTTCCAAGGAGATTGCTTTAACGCCATAATATTTACAGGCTTATCATTCTCGCCTCGTAAACAAGCATCTTCACATGGGTGTGGACAAATTCTTCCGCATAGCCCTGCAAACGGCATTGTTTCTCTTATAATTGCTAACGATTTTTTATAATTTTTGCTACGTATTTGATCTATAAATTGAGGGATCTTCACACCTGATGGACAGTTCGCCGTGCATGGTGCTGATAAATGAAATGTATATTTTTTATTTTTGAATGTTGATTTCTTACCTATCTCATCAGGATAATTATCTAATATATCAAGAACTGATTTAACTGATGATGGTGCAAAATAACATTTTGCGTTCTCTATAATAGTATTACCATATTCAACAATCTCTGTTATTTTTTCAGTAGAACTATCAATTCTTAAACCCTCAACCATCTCTGCCATTACAACTGTGTGTTTCTTACCTTGAACACATCTACCACAACAAGCGTTTGCACCTGTATGTTTTAGATACTCACTCATACTGCCTATAATATCTATACTCTCACCGTTATCAAAAGCCATATATCCATGCCACGTTAGAAGAAGATCTAGTGGCTTTCCATTTATCGTATCTGAAATTTGAAATGCTGACTCTTTACGTTCTGCACTTTTATCATCTCTAAAATCTAAACTCGCACCTGTAAAATTACCATATAAAACCCTTGGCATAAAATCCTCCATACAAATTTATCTGTAAATATATATTGTCAACGAACAATCTTAATCATAAAAATTAAAACTTTGCTAGAAATGAAACAGCTCTCTTATCACCCACAGTTATTGTATCTGGTTCTTTCATTTCATAACTAGCATCTTCTATATAGAACGAGTTCTCTGATAGATCCATAGGAAGATCATCACCGTACTTTTTCCGAGCTTCATTATGTATCGACATCAAATATGCTAACGCCTCATTACGCTCTTTTGCTGTTGAGCCTTCTGCCATAAATGTTAATTTTGGAGATGTGTTACTCATGCCATACATAATAAATCCAGTTGCCCAGTCTATACGGATCTGCCCATCAAACTCTATTATACTTAAATCTGCAACATCCTTAAATCTAGCTTTCAACGTGTCTATTATATCGTAAGTTATCTTATCTTTAACTTCATTTGATATAGATGTTGTTCTAATCTCTTTTGTCATAAACCTTTTAGGCATATTTGCAAAAAAACTTTTAAGTGTTACGATCTTTAACTCATCTATAATCTTCTCTAATATAAAAATATTCTCAACTGCATCATCTCTAGGCAAACCATCTTCAGCATCTGTTGCAAATAAATGGAGCGACGCCTCTATCTGATAATCTCTATAATCAGTCGCTCTTACAAACTCTTCAATCGTATCAAATCCTGCTAACTTTGTAATGTTTTTCATGTTAGTTGTGATACTCTCTTTCCATAACGAATGACCTTTACGATGAAACTCTGTTGTGCCCATTAATACGGTATCAACATAATCTTTAACCGATGATGTATAGCGTGCATCAACATAAACTGTTTTTGCAATTTTCAATATTTTATCTATCACATCGGTTTTTATACCTAACTCTATCAGCTTCTTTTCAAGTTTTGGTACTGCTACTTTTAACTTATATTCTGCTAAAATAAACGCTAAATTATCACCTAAATAATGCCCATCTGAAAGAGGCTTAAATGCATCTTCGCCCTCTGTTAATGATCCTCTATCAGCATCAAGATCAAATGAATGAATTCGTTTACCTTCTTTTAAAACTTCCACAATATTAGGGACTCTATTCAACATCTCTTTGCGAGTTGGATCAGCTAATAAATCTCCTGAATTCACATCAATATCAGCACCAAGAATAACTACATCTTCTCCAAAAATTATTTTGAATAGATCTATATACTCGATCCCTGTTCCACCAAAAACATTTACAGCAACTGCACTGTTATCCCTTGCTCTAAAATATGCTTTATATAGACGGATCATCTTATTGAAATATACAACCCTACCCTCTACCAACATATCAATAGTTTGACCTTTTTCACACTCTCTAAGTTCAACACCAGACTCAACAGCCTTATTCATCTGTTCAAGTAAGTATGTGTGTATCCCTTGAGTGTGGACGCCAAATTTTGCACCGTTACTTGTAACTTCAACGTGTGATCTTGTTATTTGACAATGTCCTGATGTGTTTAATTGTTCTTGATTTTGATAGACTTGACCTGATGATGAAACACCTAACATATAAACATCGACACCTACAGAATTTAATCCCGTTGCAAATGCCTCAGCTAATCTTTCTGATGTTGGACCGTTATCAAATCCAACAACAACGATATCTTTAGGTTTTAATGCGTGGATATCTCCACTTGCAGATTTGAACTCTAAAATACCCATTAATGAACCTGCAATACGCATAGCATCAGGAGTGAGTATCGCTCCATCCTCAAAAAATGCTCCAGGTTCACCAACATACGCTCTTATATCATACGCTGTTGATTTGAAAAGTTTTGAATTATTATTACTTACAGTTGTTGGTATATCTAATTTCACAAGGCGACCCCAATATTTTATTTAAAGCCATATCTAATGTTTAGTTAGTTGAGATATTAGTAATATTATATAAGAACAAAACAATATTATAATAAGAAAGAATAACACCTCTTATTATAAAAAGCTAGATCTATTTAACTCTTATATTTTAACATTTCTGCGTTAATTTCTTCTACAAATTGAGTCTTCTCTTTATCTAGTTTTTCAAGCGATGAAAACAAATCCTCAATTGCAACTTTTAATACCACTACTTCTTTACTAATATCAACAGTTTTTGCTCCGTTTCCTGATTCTGATAATGAAATTATATCTGCATTTAAAACCGATAATCTCTCTTCAGAATTATTAATACTCTCTTCTAACTCTTTCATCTCTATATCATATTTTTTCATAACAGAACCTTTTTTCGTTATAAGCTCTGCTCTAATTCTCTTCATCTCTTTCTTCTCTTCTTTAGAAAGATTATTCTTTTTAGCTACTGCAACCTCATCTTTAAAACCGATTTTATCTAAGAAATAATCGTAATTACCTTCAAATAAAAATGGATGATCACCATCGAAAACAATCAATCTATTTGCAATAGCTTTAAGCAACATTTCGTTGTGAGTAACAATTATCATCGCTCCTTCAAAACTATCTAATGCATCAATTAATCCATCAACTGCTTGCATATCAAGGTGGTTTGTTGGCTCATCAAATATAATTAAATTAATAGGTTTCGCAAGAATTTTACCTAACATAACACGACTCTTCTCGCCACCCGATAAAACATTAACTTTCTTTAAGGCTTGATCTTGTGTGAAAAGCATAGATGCTGCTAAACTTCTAACCTCTGTTCTTGTGATCGTGCCTGAAACCGATGCAATCTCTTCTTCAACTGTTCTGCTTTCATCTAATGATGAAATATTCGTCTGCTCGTAGTAACCCATCTCCATACCGTTATAATATGTAACCTCTCCTGAAGTTGGTTTGAGCACTCCTGCTAATAATTTTAATAACGTAGATTTACCTTTACCGTTCTTACCGATAATTCCGATCCTATCTTCGCTTCCAACAATTAATGATAAATCTTTAATAAGCAGTTCATCACTTGTATATCCAAATGATAAATTATCAACTCTCATCAACTGTTTACCTGTAAAACTTTTATACCTAAAAGAGAATTCAAGATCTCTTATTTTATCTAACTTATCTTTTTGATCCATTTTTGCGAGCGATTTAACTCTTGATTGTGCACGACTTGCCATGCTTGCTTTAGATTTAAATCTTATAATAAATTTCTCTATATCTTTACGTTTCTGTTCTTCGTTAACTCTTGTTTTCTCATAAATTTCTTCACTCATAATTATCTGCTCATAAAAATTGTCTGTTTTACCAGCTATTTTTCTGATCTTGTTTCTATGAATTCCCACAGTGTGAGTTATAATATCATCTAAGAAAAGTTTATCGTGTGTGATCAACATAACTTCGCCTTGCCATTTAAGCAAAAATGATTTTAACCATCTTAATGAGATTAAATCTAGATAGTTTGATGGCTCATCTAAAAGTAATAAATTAGGCTCTTCTAACAATACTTTTGCAAGATTTAAACGTACTTGATACCCACCTGAAAATGAGTATGGATCTTTATCCATATCTTCCATACTGAAACCTAGACCGATCAAAATTTTCTCAGCCTTATATCTAACAGTATCGATATCCTCTTCGCCTATAACCTCTTCTACTACCGTTTTCTTTGAGAACTCTATCTTCTGTGATAGATATCCTATTCTATAGTTTTTTGGTATTGATATTGTGCCTGAGTCGACACTCTCTTCCCCAACTATCATCTTGAATAATGTACTTTTTCCATGTCCGTTTCGACCTATTAAGCCTATTCTTTCTCTTGGATTGATATTGAAAACTATGTTGTCTAAAAGTAATCTTGAACCGTATGACTTAGATAAATTATCGAATGAAATCACTGCTACACCTTAAATATAATTATTTGATACAAAACAAACATTATATAACAAAAAGTTGTAAAAGTGAAGAGTTATAGAAAAGTATTGATAAAAAAACAAGTATGGCATACTATTAGCTATATAAATTGCATACAATTAACTTGTATAATTTATATAGCCCAAGTAGAATTTTGGGTAGATGAGGTTAATATGGATAACGAGGCGTTAAGAATATCAAATGTATACGCTGCATACTCTGCAGGAAATAGTAAAACTAGTAACAGTTTATCTACTTTATCTAAACTGTCTAAAGGTGAGTCGACAACGAACTCTACATCTGTAAATACTATAGATACCGAGAAACCGATGTACATGGATAAAGTTATAATATCTAAAGAATCACTTGCAGCTTTAGCTAAAAAATAAGCGTAGTAAGTTTGAAAATCTATGTGATAGTTTGAAAAAAGTATTATGACTTTTATATTGTAATATGCTCACAAATATTCACTTTGCTTTTTGAATAACAAACCTATTACTAGTTTTTTTGAGTAGTTACAAACATAACAACTTTAAAATAACCTGCTGGTTTTGATATCAGTATCTAATATCTTTGTCTACTTTATCAATGCTTATATTATCTGCAACGTACTGATTTATGTATTGAGTTCACTACTGGTTTAATTGTAACTTACTCGTTTCGATATCAGTATCTAATATCTTTGTCTACTTTATCAATACAGTTTGAGAATTAAAAATAATTAATATATTTGTTATAACATAAATCTAGTTAACAGAAAGAGAAGCCTTTTGGACTTCTCTTTTTCTGTATCTGGTATAACCATATTAACAAAACTAAATAAATTAACTAAATCTTTAGCGACTCTGTTTTACGTATAATTGTCACTTTTCCTGCTTCAAACTTAATCTCTACTGATCCGTAAAATTTCGAATCCATCGTAGCTTTCATTACCTCGTACAATTTCGTTAATTGAGATTTCTCAATTACTTGTCTTTCAACCTTTGGACTTACTAACGCCATATCTATACCTCCATGTATATAATAACTGATAAGAATGTATCTACTCTTATATATAATCAACCACTACTAAAAAATCTTCGATTTAATAGTAAACTTATCTAAACATTACCCGTTTTGTAACAACGCCAACGCCATTGCTGGAAGTTGGTTAGCTTGACTTAATATCGACGTGCTAGCTTGCAACATTAACTCTAGGTTTGCATAGTTTGCTGTCTCTGTTGCGATATCTAGATTTCTAATATTACCTTCTGCTATTGTCAAATTATCACTTAATGCTTGCAATGTATTGTAACTGCTTTCCAACCTATTGATCTGTGCACCAATAGTTGTTCTAACCATTGATACCTCGCTAATAGCTTTATCTATCTTGCTTATCGATTCTTGTGCTTGCTCACTACTTATAACCGACATATCGTCTAGATCTAAAGCGTCAACTGTAATCTCTGGTAACACAATATCCATTGTATCGCCTTTATTTATACCAAGTTGCATCTTCTGACCTTTGTCTGTTGTATGTAAAGTCATAAATTTACTATCTACAGTATCGCTTTTACCAAAAATAATTTCACCAGTTGTTCTATCAAAACTTGCCTGAACACCTGCTCGTGGATCTATATTTAATTTAAAACCACCTACTGCATTATCTGATCTTGAACCTGTAAATGTGACAACTCCATTACTTGCACCTGTGTGACTATTGATCATCTCTAACTTATTTATACTATCTTTTGATGCTTGTATTTCATTAAATCCTAACGCTTTCATTAGAGCTTCATTACCTGTAAAAGATATCTCTCCCTCTTTTCCTATAATAGGAGATTGAAGAACTATCGTTCCTGGAACTGAAAAATGATCCTCTTTACCGCTACCTGCACTATTGTAATCAATAACATTGTTATTAACAGTTGCATTACCAGAATCCATATTTAAATCTTTCATTAAAGCTTTTTGAATTTTGCTGTTCAATGTTTCAATAGTATCTGATGGATCTAAATATATAGTATGATTTTTACCGTTTGCACTTATCTGTATCTCTTGAGTACTACTTAATATATTGCTTCCATCTTCTTTTATAAAATTCTTTAATTCAGATAACTTTGTAGTATCCGTTGCAGTTTCACCAGGACCTTTAACCACGATTTCAACTGCACCCATCATAGTTACACCAGTTGTGCCAGCAGTTGGAGTATTCTCCTTAAATCCTACAGTCATTTTTCCTAATTGTAATGAACCATCTTCATTTATTGCAGCTATATGTATATCTATATTGTTAACATCTAACTTGCCATCATTATTATCTTTTGGTGTTAATGTATTGCTAGCTGTAAAAACTATCGATGGGGATGCAACATCACCATCACCTACCTGAATAATTCCACCACCAATTGCTCCTAAATCTTCCGTACCAGTTAAGCCTCTCATATCTGACACTGCATACATAAACTTATCACCCTGCTTTACAGCAGCGCTTGTTGCAGGAGTTGTTGTGATAGGAATAGCAAAATCAACAGTCACTCCTCTTGATGTGTATGAACCTGAAAGAGAGCCTGCTGCACCTGATGTGAAATCAGCCCACTCGCCCTCTTCTCCAGTTATTGATGATACAAATTTAACTCTATATTTTGTGCCGATATCTCCAGCCGTTGTGTCATCTTCTGTAAACTCGACCATAAAATAACCACTCTCTGTTGTTGAGATAGTGTCGATCGTAGCACCTGTTTCAAAATTTGATCCATCTTGTGAATATTTGCCAGCAATTGTTGAACTGTCTGGAAGAACTCCACCTGCTGGAGGAGGAGTGGGATTAGTAACATTTAATGTGTAACTGCCAGAACCAGATATAGGGATGTTTTTAGGATCTGATACAGTTATTACATTCGTTGGATTAACAAATGTACCACGAATTTCAGCACCTAATGCACCCTCGCCTATTACCATAATATTTGATTTTTGCACTTGGTTTAACCCAGGTGTAACATCTAATGAAACATCATAGTTAGTATCTGTAACTGCACCAGTTATTGAACCACTAATATTTGAATTGCCCGACATCCAGTCTCCTGTTGCCTTGCCTGATAAAAGTTTTACCGAATTAAATTCTGTGGTATCAGATATTCTATCAATTTCAGATTTAAGCTCATCAATTTCGATTTGCATAACTTCCCTGTCTGAGTTGGTATACGTTCCGTTAGAACCTTGAACAGCTAGCTCTCGCATGCGTTCCATGATGCTAGTTACCTCTGTTAATGCACCTTCAGCAGTTTGAAGATAACTTGTACCTGTTTGTGTGTTAAGTGATGCTTCCATGTATCCCATGATATCACTACGCATTCTCTCCGATAGCGTAAATGCTGTCGGATCATCTGAAGCGCTGTTTATACGCATTCCTGATGAAATTTTTTCAATTGATTTAGCGATACCTGATTGATATCTTGAAAGATCGTTTACCGCTGATAGCGATGTGGTATTGATATTATTTATCATCTCTAACTAATCCTCCTTGATTAATTCAACAGAGAGTCCTCAATATTCACATCTGTAAATGTGAAAACTTGAATATCCTTATAGGGAAGTTTTCGTCGATTTTTCTAAATTACTTTAGGGAAAATATTTTTTTTGTGAAAATTGTTATGAAATGATTAAGAAAACAATATCTATCCATCAAGAAATAATAGATAAATAATAATGGTAATTAATAAAATGATAGTTTGAGTATGTAATAATCAAGTATCATAAAATTAATAAAAGGGATAGTTTGAGTGTGTAATAATCAAGTATCGTAAAATTAATAAAATGATAGTTTGAGTGTGTAATAATCAAGTATCGTAAAATTAATAAAATGCTAGTTTGAGTATGCAACAATCAAGTATCATAAAATTAATAAAAGGGATAGTTTGAGTATGTAATAATCAAGTATCATAAAATTAATACATAACACTTATATTACAAAATTAAAAGTTGTCCTAATAGAACAGAATTAACAATCTTACAAATCAACTGTTTATTATATAAAATCAACTGATTATTATATAAGATCGATAAGTCTTAACGCATTTTCAGGTGCATAGGCGTTTGTTACATTACAGAACGATATAAATGTTTTTTTTGCAAATACAGATTTGTCATTAATTTCTTTTGCAAATCTTTTAAGTTCTAGATCTGAATAGCTGTAATCTAATATTTTATTATTTATACTTAACCACGATCTGTTTTTTCCGTATAAACGAAGATATAAATAGTTGTTTGAACAGATAGGATAAAATGGTGCCATACCTTGAATATGTGGTGCATCAATTCCGACTATTCCTATATTAGCCTCTCTAAACTCATCATAAAATCTCTCTTTATGCCACGTACTATTAAATAGCTCAAAAAACATCGGCACTTCAGGAAACGCATTTTTAAGGTTACACAGAATATTGAAATTCTCTCTACTTGCTGTAAATTGTGGATGAAAATCCGCTATCAATGCAGATAATCTACCGTTATCTATCAACGGTTGAATTCCTTCTCTAAAAGTTTCAACCTCTTCATCTACTAATGTTTTACGCATTAATGATTTCGTTAATCTTACAGATAAAGTGATATCATCTCTCAACCTTTCAGATATTCCTAGCATCTTTTCTGCTATTGGAAATTTGTAAAAGGTGTAAGTTAATTCAAGAAAATTTAATTTTGTTTTGTTATAATAAGTTAGCAAATCATAATTTAATGTGTCTTCAGGAGCAAATGCTGTTCCTTTCCAATCATCATAATTATATCCTGCTGTCCCTATATATAATGGGTTATTGTTAATTATCATTCACTACTGTTATAGTTAAATATATCTATTTTGCAAGCAAAATCTTTCTAATATGTTTTATGAGTGTAAAATAAATATGCAACTTTATAAGAATTGTCTTGACAAATATTCTAAAATTCTCTATCTATACTGGGTAATAAATTTATCTGAATGAGTGCCTATAGCTCAGCTGGATAGAGCAACGCCCTTCTAAGGCGTAGGTCTGAGGTTCGAATCCTCATGGGCACATTCACTTTTTAATTGTTGTTGATGAGAACATTTTGTAAGTTTCATCAATGATAATAAAAACATCAATAATAATAAAAACACCATAATAATAAAAACACAATCAAACAAAACCATTTAACTTCTGACTATTTCAACAAAACTTTTCATCAATTTTATGTAATTATTATTACTTTCAAATATTAATTTCAAAAAAATCTATTACCTATACGGCAAATACTTTATAAAAATATATTTTATGATATTAACTAATATACTGAAATTCTATAAATGACTTTTAAATATTTATTAGTTATAATCTATATCTAATAGTTGAAAGTATTTACTATAAATGTTATAATCTTCTCGGTTGCGAGCGAGTAGATTGCGATGATATTCGTATTATATAATATTTCTAAGTTGAAACATTAATTATTTTTATATTATATTTACAAATATTCATATTAAAATTTTAGGAGATTTTTGGAATGAAAAAATTATTTTATTTATTAGCTTTATTATCGGTGTCAGTATTTATGATATCATGCAGTGACACAGAAACTGGAGGCGACAAAGAGAAGTTAACAAACATTGATCTTGCATCGCTTGATTCACTTGTAGGTGATTATGTTGTTGATAACTACTCAATAGCTATCACGACAGCACAAACTGGCGTAACAGAAACTCAATCTATAACTGTAGCAAAAGATAATTATACATTAACTCAAGCATATTTGAGCCATGCTTTAATAACTAAAAATGGAAACGATTTAACCATTGCTTCACTTATTAGTAATGATTCAATTATTTCTAAAGTTGCAGAAACTAATCTTACTGCTGATCAATTAAAATCTTATCCATCATTTTATAATATCTTAGTGAATGTAACAGCAGCACCAACACTTGCTGGAGAGAAACTAGGTGATATTGCGACTATTGATTATGAAATAGAAAAATTAGATGAAACAAAAATTAAAGTTACATATAAAGCATCAAAAGTTGACGGAACTGTTACTCGTAGTGAAAACGGTAATATGATATTAACAAAAATGAAAAACGCTACAACACCTATACCTGCAGAAATGAAATCTTTATATACAACGTACGTTATTAACGATAAAACGAACCCGATGGCTCCTGTTGGAAGATATGCTATTAGTAAATATGAATATGTAAAAACAGGTGCAGCAGCTGAAACAACTACTATAACTGCAAATCCTCTTGCAGCAACAGAGAAAAACCTTATCGGAGGACTATCTGTTCGTACTCTAAGCGTTAACCTTACTGATAAGTCTATAGTTATCGGTATGGATATTCCTATGCAAACAGATCTAGATGGTGGCTTTAAAATTGATGTTAACGGAGAGGCTACTGATACTGACAACAAATTTATGTTCAAAGCTTTAACAATTGAAGTATATCCATTATTTAAAATCCACGGCTTAGATATTGCAGCGATATTAACAGCCCTAGGTGCAACAATCGCAGAAGATGGCAAATCAATGGCACTCAAACTTACTAACGATATAACTTATATAAAACATGGATTTCCATTAGCAGCTGGTGACTCAATTACATTTACATTACAGATGATGAATGATGGACTTGGTACTGGTATATTTGCTCCATTTACTGACACTAAATTCTATTAAATTTTAACTATTATAAATATTAAGGATATCTACATTATGCGATGTAGGTATCCTTTTTTTTTAATTAAACAACTATATACATATCACCAATATTGCAAAAAAATATTATAATATATGGCACTTCTTTATTGTGAAACAATGGTAATCGTGCTATTCTAATCCTTTGTGTAATTTAATTAGATTACCGTTTTCAAATCTATAAGTGTTTACTTACATAACAGAATATATATTACAATCGAGGCGAAATGAAAAACTTATTAATAGCATTACTTTTAACTTTTGTATTAGCGTTTACTTATTCATGTAGCGATACAGCAGGAGATCCTAGCAGTGGTGGACCTGATGATAATGATGGAGAGATTATTGACCCTAATCCTGAACCTGAAGTTCCTGAACCTGATCCTGATGATGAAATTATTGAAACAGGTAAAGAGTGGAAAAATATTAAATTTTTAGATAACGTATCTGTGCCTAACCCAGACGGTATAACAGTTGTTGATAAATTCATAATATCAACTGCACAAGGTACTGAAACTATTACACAAACTGAAGCTATAGTTGATAACTATACATACGATCAATTTAAAACTTATATTACAACTTTAAAAGCTAGTGAATTATATACAGATAATACACATAGTAATATTCTATATGTATTAACAGAAGAGAGTTTACTACCTGCAACACTTGAAGATACTAAAAGCACATATTTTGTATTTGATAATGACACTCATTACGCTATAATCACATTTTATGGTGATAACTATATTGATCCTAATGCTGACGCAACAAGATCAACTGCAAGACCAAATTTAAGTGTTCAATTAACAAGAAAAGATCCTTTCTCTAAGATAGGTGGAAAGCTTAAAGTGATGAAAGATGTTCAATGGACAGATCTTAAGTTTGAAACAGGGGCTGAACTGCCTGCACCAGTTGGGACTGTCGCATTAGCTATCTACGATAACGCTACAGATAAACAAGAGATGACTATTGCTATTAAAGAAATGACAAGTGGACAATATACAACTTATCTTGGTGTTATTCAAAAAGATATAAAATTAACTACTCATAAAGCTATACCTAGTACAGCAACAACTGGAATAATCGCTGGTATCGGTGATGGTACATCTAAATCTGCAACATGGGTTTCTACTGATAAATTTAATAGATATATCTCTGTTGCATATATCGGAGCGAACTTTTCTACCTATGATGGAAATAACTTTAAAATTACAATAAACAGTAAAGATCCATTTGCTAAAGGTAGTGGACTTAAAGTAAGTGGGCTATCTATGACAGAGGCTATAGCAAAACTACCTGTGCTAACTGTCTTTCCAACACCAACATTTACCGAAGCAACTGGCGAAGTAGTTACATTCACTAATACTCAATACGGACAAGAGATTAGATTTGAATTAGACGATACTAAAGCGAATTATACATTATTTCGTGATTATCTTGGAAAAGGCGCACGTTGCCTTTTTGGGATATGCGATAACCCAAAATCAGGATTAACAGTAGAAGCATTTGTTGATAAAAGTCATCCAAAATCACTTGCTGCTGGACTAGGTATCGCATTTGGAATTGCAATGCCACAGACAAAAGATTATGATAAGGTTAGCACAGCAGCATGGGCATTTGTTGAAGATAACGGAGAGCATACCTCATTTATCTGGCACAGCAAAAGCTCTCCTAACAATCCAAATAAAAACGGTAAAGCAACTTTTATTATTGAAAGAATGACATTTGATCCGATGTGGTTTATGCCTTAATTCTTTAACTCATAAAATTTAATTTTATCTATAAAAAAATTATTTGTAGATAAAATATTTACAAATTATAAAGCATATAAAAAGCTCCATCACACTATTTACAAAATATCGTGGTGGAGTTTTATTTTGTTCAGCTTGCTAGATTATCTTTAAATTGAAACAATAATATCTCTATCTAACAATCTCATAAATCTAACATCTTTCATATACTCACAAGACCATTCTATCAATAATTTTCTGAACCTTATATCTATATAAATATCACAAAATAAATAGAGAGTTTTGAAAACAATAATATTACTTGGATAATCTAAATTCATTTCTAAAAAAATCTTGAAATGTTTATCTAGAAAATTATATATTAATAACGTATAATATATTTTAAAGATGTAAACAAATCTGATTAACTGAATTGAAACATATTTACTTACTTCTATATATATATAACAAGAGGATATAATGAGAACAATCTTAATGACTTTACTTCTAATTTCTCTACTCTCAATTACATACGCATGTAGCTTCTTTTCAGACAGTAACAGTGATGATGACAAAGCTGTAATCGATAGTAATCTAGGTGAAACAAATCAGATAATCACACCTGATTTAAATACTCATTCACAAGATAATAATATTAACAATACTCCTGTTGATAATCTATCAACCGATAAATTAATTGAGAATGATAATTTAACAACAACTATAACGGGCACAGTAACTGGTACTAAAGTTGTTGCTGATATAAAACCACAAAACAGTAACAAAACAGTAGTTGTAGCTGAGATAGTTATTAAATCAGATAACAACACAAAACCTAATACAGGTAATATATCAAATATTAATAGCAATACTGTTGCAGATAGCGATACAAAAAAACCTGTCACAACAAATGATAGATCAAAAATATATCCGATCATACCGATCACACTTAATAATCTAAACTCTCTTAAAGGGAACTATAAAGTTGATAATTATACAATCAATATATTATTAACAAAAGTGCCGATGGTTGGAACTATAAGTGCTATATCGACGCCTGATGATTATTTTACTATTCAAGATTTTATAGGTGATGGATCTATTGATATCGTTAATAATGATAATATTAATATGAAGATATTAATTAACAACGATTCCACAATGGCTGCACTTGCTCGTAAAGAGAAAGAGAGATTAGGTGAGGATCTTGGTGTGTTCGTGCCTGATATTTCAAAATTTTATATAAATAAAACTGGCAAACCGATACTATCTGCTGATAAAAAAACATTAGCTAATACCGCAGATAATATTATGAAATATGAAATCGTAGCGATCAATGATTACTCTATTATTATTAAGTATATTAAAAAATCTATGAAATTAACTTCTCCAGTCGGCAACGCAATGCTTAATGAAAATGGAATTATATTTTTAACTAAAACTGATAACAATAAATTAAAACAACCTAAAGATATATTGCTATTTAATAAACCGATCTTAACAGCGAACAAGCGTACATCGATACAAGGTAGATATTATATTGAAAAATTTATCTTAGTTAAAGATAGATGTAAACCAGACTCAACAGTTGTGAATAAATGTTACTCACTTAAAGCTGGGGTTCAACCTGATAACTCGCTTCTGCCTTCTGCTAAACAGAAAGATTTAGTTGGTGTGCTATCAATTGATATAGATAATAAAAAAAATACTGCCACTTTAAAAATAGCTATTCAAACAGCAAAAAAATATATAGCTGGATGGCCTCTTAAAAGAAGAGTTACTGGACTTTATAACGATTCTGAAAAACCTACTACATACACTTATCAAAATATAAAAGTGCCGATCACTCCAACTGATAATGCAAAAACTATACTTCAAAAACTTGGTGGAGTTATCATCAATAATGAAACTGTTAGATTTGTTTTTAACACAAACAGTACTGACGATATCAATCATACATTCAAAATTGGAAATAATGAACAAGTGATATTAGATGCGGTTATTATGAATGATGGTGGATTTATGAATAAAGGTGCAGTTAGAGAAGTTCCTAACAAAATGTTCTTTAAATAATTTAGTTGAACTTTGAAAAATTGATTAGATAAAATATCTGTCAAAATAATATAATAAATAAAATTAACTTATAGGAGTTTCAAAATGGATGATTTTAAACCAACTGAAAACAGCGATGAAAATAGTAGTAACGGTGTAGGTGCTTTTTTAAGTTTCATACTGCTTGATGAAAGTAAAATTGATTTCAAACTTTTAACAAAACAGTTGCACGATGATTGGGAGATAGAAGTTGATGAAACATCTATATCTGAAGACGCTCAAACATTAATACAAGAAGTTGGCGAGATGAAAATCATCGTAGGACTTATGCCAACACCAATTCCTAATGATGAAGCTGTTGTGAATGCTGAAACAAATTTCAGATGGGATAAAGCAGTTGATGTTGCAAAAGCTCATAAAGCTCATCTGCTTGTTACGGTTATGGGTGGCGAAAAAGATCTATTAACTGCTACAGATTTATATGTTAAAGTTTGTTCAAGCTGTTTAAAACAACCGAACGCAATAGCGATAAACACTTTAGGTAGCGTGCTTGAACCTAGTTTCTATATAGATTTTGCAGAAGAAAATATTAAGAATGGTGATTTCCCGATTATGAATATGGTGTTCTTCGGTGTTTTTAGCGATAACGAAGGTGCTACTATGAACGCATACACTTACGGACTTCAAGTGTACGGTAAAAAAAATATCGAAGTGGTTAATAGTAGTCAACCTATTAATGAAATATTAGATGTTTTATGTTCAATCGCTGAATACACAATCACATCTGATGTTACATTAGAAGATGGTGAAACTATCGGACTTAGCGAAGATCAAAAACTATCTATCACATCTTCAATGAGTGAAATGTTAGGCGAAGAAACATTTAAAATAGGATTTTAATTATCCTAAAAAACTTAGAACTATTTAGGTAACAAGACGATAAGTTTATAGACAAATTTATAGATGAAGATCAAGTTGTAGATAGAAGTTGTAGATAGAAGTTGCAGATCAAGTTGCAGATAGAATATTTTTTGAAAGACAAAAAAACTTGACTGAATATCATTCAAGAAAAAAACTAATATTAATTAAATTACAGTTAAACCTCTGCATCATTATTTCTGAGTAACTCTTTTAACTGATTATTAAATATTTTTGTATCTTGTGAGAAAAATAAAATATCAACTTTTTCTACTTCTTTGATAGCTTTTATTAAAACACTGCTACCTCTCTTACTATTAATAATTGTATACGCTCTTGTATCTATTTTACTCTTTTTTCTTGTTATAAATTTCTTTCTCTCTAAAAGCCTTAGAGTTGAGGAAACCGTCATCACATCAATAGTTGAAATATCGGAGATCTGTTTCTGATTAATATTATTAACCGATTCTTGCAGATCTTCTATAACTGCTAAAATAACATATTGTGTGTGTGTCAGTTTAAACGGTGCTAAAACCTCTTTAATCTTTCTTTGCCATAAAGTTGATAATTGCCAAAATAAAAATCCAGTACTTTCATCTCTATTTTTATATATCGAGTGTTTCATATTTTAGCTGATAAAAAAAGTAACTGTTTCATACTCTCTGACATATTTTCTGTGATCTCTAATCCCATTATTTCCATCTGACTCTCATCACCTCCATCAATCACAACATTATGAGTAATCGTGCAACTACCATCATCGTTAGATTTAATTGTATGTCCAAATGATATCGTGATATCTCCTAACTTAGATGTGTTTATAAAACTCTTACCTGTTTCAACTTTCTCTAATATAAATGGTAAAAACTGTCCATTCTTTATTTTTATCATTCCACTACTACCTGTTATAAACTCACTATCCAACTTCACACTCTCAATCTCAATATCCCATCTGCTCCAATAATTAACAGTTGAATATAACTCCCAAACCTTTTCAGCCTTAACGTTACCCGTTACAGAATTTTCATAATTAAACATATCAATAACTCCTCATACATATATATAGTAAGCACACTTATAATAAGTATACTTACTATATCTAATGTTTTTATAACTGTCAACTCAATATTAAAACTCATATATTTTATCTGTTCGATTAAATCTCTCCTTTATCTTTAAATTTGCATTACGCTTAATTTGAAAAAATGAAATATCGACATAATACTAGAGATATAAAAATAATTAATGTTAGCCTATTAAATAGCCGAATATTAAAGTGTTAGTTTTAGCATTAGAGTTAATTTATAATATAATTTCAAAAGGTTGATATGTTTTTAAGAACAATACTTACATTGATAATTCTTTTTCTTGTGGCACCTATGCATTTATCAGCAGATATTCCTTTAGGTCAACTTGATAGAATTAGAACCCTTGCCAACGAAGGTGATCCTGAGGCACAGTATCAGATGGGACTATCTCATCTGCTTGCAACAAGTGGTGTTAAAAAGGATCTAGAGTTAGCTATACGCTGGTTTCTGATCGCTGCGATGGAAGATCATCCTGGGGCTGAATATCAATTAGGATATATATACTTTACAGGCTATGGTACTCAGCGTAATGTCGAAAAATCATTTAAATATTATAAAAGTGCTGCTGAAAAAGATTACCCTCAGGCTCAAAACAATATCGGTGTATTTTATAAAGATGGTATCGGAACTAAAAAAAATACCGCTCTTGCATTCATAAATTTCAAACGTGCTGCTGATAAAGGATATGCTAAAGCACAGTATAATCTTGCAGTACTATACTACAAAGGTATATATGTTGATAAAGATTATTCACGTGCTGCTTATTGGTTTAGATTAGCTGCTGAACTTGGAAACCCTAAAGCACAAACCGCTCTTGCAAATATGTATTTGCATGGTGATGGCGTAGAAGCTAATCTACATAAGTCTGTTTATTGGCTCAGAGAGGCTAGAAAAAAACAAGAATTTCAGGCAACAATACAACTTAGAGAACTTGGACTATAATATTTTAAACATATGATAAATAACAGTTTTTTTGATTTATAATTAATTCTGTAAATTCATTTATTAAAATATCTCTCTATTGTTTAAGTATTTGAGTGATTTTGTCGATAAATTATTAATAAATGTTATTGTTTTTTAAACTTTTATTACAAAATTTTAACTTAGCAGAATATATTTTCTAAATTTGCGATTTATCTTAGTCATGGGAGAATTTTGATGAAAAAAATAACTTTACTTTGCTTACTCGTTTTTGGACTAGCTTCAAATTCATTTGCATTGGATATTGCTATTCCCAATGGGTTCTTGAATCTTTATGGTTCAATTAAACTCAATGCGAACTATCAAATGCTAACTGAAGGTGGGGCACCTGAAGATCTATTAGCAGATGCAAACCAAAGTTTAACTGAAACTACTGATCTTTTATTTGGATTACAAGAAAACTCTTGGTTAGGGATTGATGCAACATTTAGTAGATATTTTGCAAAAGCTGAAGTATCTATATTACCTAGTGGTGAAAACTCTAATCTGTTTTTTCGTCAACTTTATGCAGGAGCTATATATAAGTATGCTTCAGTACTAGTCGGACGTACAATAACTGATGCTCAAACAGGATTACACTTTAATGACATATTTTTTAATCTTGGTGGATTATCAGGTATGGGTACAGTTCAATCAACTATTAGAAACGTTATACAAGTATCGTCGTTCAACTTCACTCTATCTATAGTTGATACCTCTCCTGATTTAAAAACATTACACGGAAATAAGTTAGTGCTTGAAGATGTTGGAACGTCAATAGGTGTTGTTGAATCAAGTAAGGTACGTATCAAAACTGATGGAATAATTATTCCAAGATTTGATCTTGCATATAAATTAAATATTAACGAAGCTTATGTTAAAGTATTTGGTACATTCGGAATGTTTGGACTATATGACGAGGCTACACCTGATAATGTGGTGAATGTTATCTCTGCAACTGGTGGAGCTGTGTTAAACGGTTCAATCAATCCAGGGTTTGGTTTAGGATATTTAACTGCATCGGCTTTCTTCTCATTAAATGGTGGTATGACTGGACAAGTAACTATGCCTACTGTAAGAAACGGAGTTTTTGGTGTAGCAAACTTATTACCTGTTCCATCTATTGTTGGTGGAGAACTTACTGTTCCATCTGTGATCACTTACGGGTTTTCTGGTTCATTACAATATTTCTTTACTCCTGCAATATATGTAGAAGTAGGTGGTGGTTATCAAAGCTCATCATCTGATTCGTTTATGGATTATAGAGTTCTTCCTATTGATAGAGATCCTGAAGCACTTGTGTTAACTGACATAACATCTCTTGGAGTATATCTGCAAGCATCGTTTGAAGTTGTTAAAGGATTATACATTATACCTCAAGGATCTTTCTATAGCAGATCAACATCACTTGAAGGACTTTTCAATTCAACAGCAATATTGGTTGGAGCTCAAATCAAATATCAATTATAAAAAATTATAAAAAATAAATTCATATTAAATAGGTAAATTAGATATCCTCTAGTTTACCTATTATTTTTTCGTATAAATCTGTAGTATCAATATCCAATAATTTTATCCGACCTTTACTTCCATGAACTATTTTTACACTTGATTTGTTTATACCCAATTTTGATGAAATAAATTTGATAAGCTCTTCATTTGCCTCATTATTCAACGCTTTTTTGCCTATCCGTATCTTCGGCAAACCGTTATGAAGACCAACATATTCCGTCTTTTTGCTATTTGGCAAAATATATAACTCTAATTTCATAATCAAAACCTACCATAATTAAATATTTTATGCTATATAAATAGAGAAGATAATTTACTTTGAGGAATATTATGAACATAGCAATTTTAGGCGCAACTGGATATACTGGTTTTGAATTAATCAAACTTATACTAAAACATAAGAACTTTCACTTAACCGTATTAACATCTGAAAATTATGTTGGGAACAAAATCTCTGATATCTTTCCAGCACTCAAATCTTTGTGTGATATAACTCTTATATCAAATGACATCAATAAAATCACTGAAAGAGCTGATGTAATATTTTGTTGCCTGCCACACTCTAAAGCGATGACTGCTGTTGCAGAACTTTATGAAAGAAATAAAATCGTTATAGATCTATCTGCTGATTTTAGAGTTGATGATAGTGATCTATATGAGAAAACTTATAACGTTAAACATACTGAAAAACAGTTACTACCAACTGCTGTTTATGGGCTTGTAGAAATTTTTAGAGATACAATTAAAAATAGTAAATTAATCGCATCACCTGGATGCTACCCTACATCAATTATTGTGCCTCTATATCCACTTATTAAAGAGTGTTTAATTGATACAAATAACATAATATCTGATAGCAAATCTGGTGTGACTGGAGCTGGTAGAAAAGCAACATTAGGAAACTCGTTCTGTGAAGTTAATAACTCTTTCATGCCGTATAGCATTTTTAAACATAGACATAATATGGAGATTGATTATATCTTATCTAAAGTTGGACTAGATGTTAAAACAATATTCACTCCTCATCTACTGCCAATTCAGAGAGGAATTTTATCTACTATCTATACTAAAAGTAATGAACCGTTAGATAAATTATATGCATGTTTAAGAGATTCTTATAAAAATGATAAACTAATAAGAATAAAAGATAGCTCATCTAATATTGAAATCAAGCATGTTGCTAGCACATCATTTATCGATATCGCTTTATACAAAAAAGATGACAATCTTATTATCGTTTCAGCGTTAGACAACCTATTAAAAGGGGCTTCATCACAAGCTTTACAAGCCTTAAATATTATTACTAATAACGACGAATATGAAGGGATATTATAATTATGAAAAAAGATTTTAGCGATCAAATACATTATATCGAAGATGGTGGCGTAACATCAGCTATGGGTTATAGAGCAGCTGCAATATCTGCTGATATTAAAGGTAACGGTAAAGATAGATTAGATTTAGCACTGCTTCTATCTGATAATAAAGCGACTGTTGCATCATATTTTACAACTAACCTTGTTAAGGCTGCACCTGTATTATATGACATAAAAATATTATCTAAACCCAATCCTAAAATATCTGCAATTATCGTCAATGCTGGTAACGCTAACGCTTGCACTGGTGTTGATGGCGATAACGATTGTATAAATATAGTATCTGCATTAGCTAAGAAATTAAAGATCCATCAAGATGAGGTTTTTATATCATCAACAGGTGTGATCGGAAGCAGATTGCCTGCTGATAAAATCATCGCAAAATTAGATCCATTAATTGAACAGTTAGATGATGATACTGGAGATATGTTTGCTGATGCAATCTTAACAACAGATCAATTTAGAAAAGAGGTTGCTGTGATCGCTACATACACAGATAGTAACGATGAGCTAAAATCATTTATAATAGGTGGCACAACTAAAGGTGCTGGAATGATAGCTCCTTCACTTGCAACAATGCTTGCTTTTATTACAACTGATGTGGAAATTGATAAAACTCTACTTGATAAAATTCTCAAAACTGCAATTGATAAAAGTTTCAATAGTATATCT
Organism: uncultured Deferribacteraceae bacterium; assembly: GCA_947041165.1. Lineage (GTDB taxonomy): Bacteria > Chrysiogenota > Deferribacteres > Deferribacterales > Mucispirillaceae > CAMQYB01. The sequence continues at coordinate 25,137 of CAMRCY010000028.1, forward strand.
GTTGATGGTGATATGTCTACTAACGATACAGTTGTTGTGCTTGCTAACGCTACCTGTTCTATAAAAATTGATGAAAGTAATGTTGATATATTTACGGAAGCATTAGAGCGTGTATTGACTGATCTCGCACTCATGATTGTTGAAGATGCAGAAGGCGGAACAAAATTAGTTACACTGATAATTAAAGGTGCTAAAACGGATCAAGATGCAAAACTGTGTGCATCAAAAATCGCTAACTCTCCACTTGTTAAAACTATGTTCACTGGTAACGATCCTAACTGGGGAAGATTAATGTCATCTGCTGGTGCATCAGGTGCTGATTTCAATCCTAATAAAGTTGATATATTCTTTCAAGATAGTGACGGCGAAAACCTTATTCACTATGTTAAGAACGGATTGATAATTGATGATAATTTAGAGAGTGCTGTACATGAAATAATGTTAAAATCTCAATACACAATTATTTTAGATCTAAATAATGGTGAAGGATTTACAAAATTTTATACATCAGACCTAACAGTTGAATATATTAAAATCAATGCTGATTATAGAAGTTAATAGAAATTAATTATAAAGTTGTTGAGTATAAAACTTATCCTATTTGCTCAGGTTATAGAAATTAATTAAAATGAATTGTGAAATTTTTGAGCATAGGAGTTTGCTAAGTTGAGTAAAAAAAATATTGATATTGATATAGACATCAACTTAGCTGATATTTCTACAAACCCTGGTGTGTATATTTATCTTGATGCAAAATCTGTTCCTCTATATATCGGTAAAGCAAAAAATCTCAAATCTAGAATATCATCATACTTTAACTCTAATAAAAAAAGTATAACGATAACAAAAATGTTGTCTAAAGCTAAAGATATTAAAACCATCATTACCAATAATGATGTTGAAGCGTATCTGCTTGAAGCCAACTTAATCAAAACTGAACAACCACGATATAATATTCTACTTAAAGATTCTAAAACATATCCTTATGTGAAATTAACAAACGAAAAATATGCACGGCTACTCTACACTCGTCAGATCAATCTTGATGATGGAGATTATTACGGACCGTTTGTAGATGTTGGAGATCTTAGAACTTTACTAGATCAACTGCAACGTACTTTTCCACTTAGAACTTGTACTGATAGGCAATTTGCTGAAGGTAAGTTTTGTATCAAATATCAGATCAAAAGATGTCTAGCTCCTTGTGTTGATTATATATCATTAGAAGATTATCAAGAGATCAAAGATAATGTTAAAACTTTTTTTAAAGGTAATATATCTGAAGTAAAAAGCAAAATGACAAAAATGATGCAACGATATTCATCTGAATTGAAATTTGAACAAGCTGCAAATATAAGAGATATACTAATATCGTTTGATAGATTATTTTCGAAACAATCTGTAATCAATATCAATGACAACAGATCAATAGATCTATTTTATAAAGACACAATAAATGACATCACATCTATCACTCAACTTTTTATTCGTGGCGGAAAACTTTTATCTATACGAACACAATTTTTTAATGATGAAATTGAAGAGCTATTAGAACAATTTATTGTTCAATATTATAATAACCTTCGTCAATTTCCTGAACTTGTATATATTATTGGTGATGATTACTCTGATGGTTTAGAAGAGGTTTTATCAACGCTTGCTAAACGAAAAGTTTTGTTAAGAAAAAGAGGTTATTCTGGTTTAATCGATATTGCAAAAGAGAATGCTGTTAAAGAAACGGAATCGTATCTTAGAAATATCGCAAGAAAAAATGATGTGCTATCAAAACTTTCATCTATGTTATCTATTGAAAATATTCGAGGAATTGAGTGTATCGATATCTCACACCTTTCTGGAGATCACACAGTTGGAGTATCAATCTGTTCATACGACGGTGAATTTTTAAAATCTAAATATAGAAAATACCGTATTAAAGATGCAACCAATGATGATTATAAATCGATGTATGAACTCTTTAATAGAAAGTTTGATAACATTGAAGAGAGAAGTGAAGAGCAAGCTGATCTATATATTATTGATGGTGGAATAGGACAATTATCTGTCGTTTCAAAACTGTTAGCTGAAAGAAAATTGAGTGCAAATATAATATCAATAAGTAAAAGTAGAAAAGATAAAAAGAACAGATTTGCTACAGAAATTGATATTGAAGAAGTCCATCTAATCGGCAGAAAAAATCCTGTAAAATTTAAACGTAACGATAACCTTCTACATTTTATAAAAAATATTCGTGATGAAGCACATAGATTTGCAATAACTTATAGTAGAAAATTAGCACTCAATGCTATCACCAAATCACCTCTACTTGAAATTGATGGACTCGGGATTAAACGATTAAAAATTATATTGCAAACTATTCCTGATATACATTCAAGAAAAAATTTAACCAAAGAAGAACTTCTAAATTTAGTTAAAATACCTGTTTCTCTTGCAGAAAAAATAGTAACCTATCTAAGCAAATAAATTCAATAATCTATATATAAATATTAAATTTATCTCAATATATTGAAGTATATTATCTATTAATTTTTTTAAAATTACCTATTGCGTTGCTGAATATTAAACTGTATCCTCTACATAATATTTGCGTTAGCTGATTATGAAACATCTAAATGCCATTAAATAAAATACTTCTCTTGCTATTTGTATCGATCTATATTTTATTATTTAAATCCATCATATCTATAATTACCTCTAATGCAAATTTATCTATAAAACTGGAGGTCAAGTATGTTTACAAAAATGAAAGCATTAACTCTTTTATTAACTCTACCCGCAATCTTTTTCCTTAATTCATGTAATTCGTCTAACTCATATACATCTAAGTCAAAGGATCATAACCCCTCGAAAGATTATGTAATGAGCTCTATAACAAACGAATTAGAAATTAACTCTGATAATAAATCTCAACAGAATAGTCCAGAAGTAAAAAGAATAATTGAAAATGCACCAAACCCTATTGGAGGAGTATCAATATTTGATTTTCATCACTACGCATTAAACAGACAACCATTTGATAACACTCTTTTAGAGGATGGAGCTACAAACAATATGGGGCTCAGTCTAAACAGTGTTCATCCATTATTTTCTGAGAGTATCTCAGGTAATGTTGAACATTATTATGAAAATGGAGAAAAACCATCTGGCACAACTACAAGTGTATGGAATTTTATGATGAACGCAGATGGAATGCCTTCAAAATATGTTCCATCTACTGAAGAAGATAAGTTTTGTATATATATTCATAGACGGTACTCACTCGCAATGATCGCTGTTGATGCTGCAAATGCGATAGTTAATATCGGTTTTGTGAACAGTCCAGATCAGTGGTGGCTACAAGTTTATGAGATCTTTGATGACGAAGGAAAATACTCTCAGAAAATAGCACCTGATTATCTTTTAAGAGATCATCCTGCAAGTGATACAAGTAAGTTTGCTGATTTAGCAAGAATACAACAATCAATCCAAACTCAAGCTAACGAAAAGTGGTGTGTTGGGTATTCTCAACCGATGGTTATAAAATTAACTAAAGGTGGCAGACCGATAAATGCAAATGAGTTCGATTGGCCAAATGTTGCATCTCCATATCTAGATCCTGTCATTAGGATACCAAAAATAACTGGATATCCTCATTTTACTGGATCGGCATATTTAAATATTACTCCAGACAATGCTTCACCTAACTCGATATATTTAGGTATGGAACATCTTGCAGCACTTATAGATATTGAAGGTGCAAAAAATACAGTTAATCTTAACTTTGATAAAAAAGCGTATCTACATAATGCAGGGTTTACTGCACTTAAACTCTTCTGGATAAACTTTATTAAATTTGATTTTTCATCTGGATCTACTGATCCATTCACTGGCATTATGAATGAAGTTATGGATGATAAAACAATTCCATTAAATGATAAAATGAAAATCCTCAAAAAGAAATTAAAAACTATGCAGTATAGTACATTAATGAAAGAACTTAAAAAATATCCAGTAAATAAGTTTAAAGGATCAATTTATGGAGGAAACTTCGGCACATTTAAAAATGTAAAAAAACTTGCGAATAGTTTTAGAAAAACTGGAGCAATAAATACGTTAAAAGGTCTTAAACTTAAATCACTTAAAAACGTGTTAAAAGGTGGAGGCCCTGAGGCTATATTGAACCTTGCATTTAATGTCTGGGGGTTAGCAACAACTATTGCAAATCCAGGAAATTCTACGGAAAATATATTAATATACTATATACCAGATATTATGGATGGTATGACCTTGTTTGTAGACACATCTACAAAAGTAAATAATTTTCACCTAGTATCAAATATTGATGGAGTAGTGAGAACATCTTATAATACCTCTAACTTTCCTGTTGATCTATTCTACGAACATGTCAACCTTAAGCTAGATAATGCAGCAAAAAATAATAAAGCATGTTTCTATAACGATCCTGATGATACAAGTATATCTTACTGTTTTAGTTCAGGAGAGGAATATATAACAAATGCTTATGTATCTTCATTCACTCTACCAACTAATCATTGGTTAAAAGTTGAGATGAAAAATAAGCAGGTATTATATATTACAGAATCATTTACTCAAGAACAATTTCTAAATAGTATAGCTCCGTTACTACTTACTATAAGTGGGATAAAACTATCTCTTGTTGATCCATCTGAAACGCTTAAATCATACTCTGCATGTTTCTTTTTAGATGATATTTTCTCAGGTATTGCACTATGTGAAAATAAAGGAACTTATCCTCTAAGTGATATTAATTTTTGGGCTAAAACTCTTAATATGGAATCAAACATTGAGGCATTGTCAACTTATAAAGATAGAGTTGCTGTACAGTCTATAATGATTAATTCAGAAAAAAATTATCTAATAGAAACAACATTAACTGATAATAGAACGTTTGAAGTGATAAATGACATACCTACAAATCTCTTTGATATAGAGTCAGCGCATTATATTAAAGAGGTAACAATTCGTGATTATGGATTAGACAATGATGCCTATCCATTTATTCCTTTATCATATTGTGCAAGCTTAAATTTAGTTGGAGGTAAATGGAAATGGGTTAAAACAAGTTTTCCTTTTACAGAACAAAACTGCGAGAGTCGGAACACGACCTGTAACAAAGGTGGTATATGTTATAAGTGGTTTGTAGATGATAGTTCGAGATGTCAGATATTTGAAAGAGAAAAAGATAGTTGGAAAGATTTTCTAGGTTTAAACAATTCTAATTCTTGTTTGGCAGCGGATAATTGCGATATCTTAAATGGTGATTGTATGAGATGGATAGATCAGAAACCTTATAGATGTGAATATCTCATCTCTGAAAATGATAAATGGATATGGTCTGATTATCCATGGGTAAAAGATAAAGCTGCATGCGAGTCATATAGTGATAAATGTGCTACTGGTGGAGCTTGTTTTAGATGGGCTCGTCCTATTGAAGTTATTTATCCGAAATAGATTTAACAGTATCATACCGTATGACATAGCAATATAATATAATATAGTATAGCCCACACCGAAAGGCATGGGCTTACATTTTAAATCTACACTTGTTAATTGATACACCCTCTCTTTACCTTAAACACAAAATAAAGAGAGGGATAATTTATAACAA
>CAMRCY010000029.1 GCA_947041165.1 uncultured Deferribacteraceae bacterium
ATGCCTCTCTACTCTGCAAAATCTTTTGTGAACTGTTCAACTTAGTAAATTGTAATTCAATTGCTCTCTACTATGTGAAATCTTTTGCGAACTATTCAACTTAGTAAATTGTAATTCAATGCCTCTCTACTCTCTGAAATATTTATAAACTATTCAACTTAGCAAATTGAAATTCAATGCCTCTCTACTCTGCAAAATCTTTTGTGAACTGTTCAACTTAGTAAATTGTAAACACGTTCTCTACTATGTGAATCTTTTGTGAACTATTCAACTTAGCAAATTGTAATTCAATGCTTCTCTACTCTGTGAAATCTTTTGCAAACTATTCAGCTTAGCAAATTGTGATTCAATGCCTCTCTACTCTGTGAATTTTTTGCAAACTATTAAGCTTAGTAAATTGTAAACACGTTCTCTGCTCTGTGAAATCTTTTGTAAACTGTTCAACTTAGTAAATTGCAAACACGTTCTCTACTCTGTGAAATCTTTTGCGAACTGTTCAGCTTAGTCAAACGCAATCACGTTCTCTACTCTGTGAAATCTTTATAAACTATTCAACTTAGTAAATTGCAATTCAATACCTCTCTACTCTGCAAAATCTTTTGCGAACTGTTTAGCAAAATAAGTTATTATTATATCTGCACCTGCTCTCTTAAAACCTGTTAATGTTTCCATCACAACTTTTTTCTCATCAATAAAACCACGCTCTGCCGCAGCCTTTATCATAGAGTATTCACCAGACACATTGTAGCACGCAATCGGCACATCAAACTTATTACGCATGTCACGAATAATATCCATGTATGCTAACGCTGGTTTCACCATAATGATATCTGCACCCTCACGTATATCTTGCGTTGCCTCTCGAACAGCTTCATTTCTATTTGAATAATCCATCTGATACGAGCGTCTATCTCCAAACGATGGTGTAGAATTTGCCGCATCTCTAAACGGTCCATAATATGCCGATGCATATTTAACAGCGTAACTCATAATCGGTATATCTGAAAATCCATTGCCATCTAAAGCATCACGAATAGCCATTACCCTCCCATCCATCATATCGCTCGGAGCTATCATATCAGCTCCTGCTTTAGCGTGCGACACCGCCTCTTTCTGCAACAACTCTAATGTAGAATCGTTATCAACATCACCATCAATAATAAGTCCACAATGTCCATGTGAAGTATATTCACATAAGCACACATCAGTTATAACATACAGATCTGTACTCTCTTTTATAGCTCTTATAGCTTGTTGAATAATTCCTTCATCACTATAAGCACCACTGCCCTCTTCATCTTTTTCAAGAGGCACTCCAAAAAGTATTACAGCAGATAATCCTAACTTTTCAAGCTCTATACACTCAGTTACGATATGCTCAATACTCATATTATATATACCAGGCATAGACAGAATTTCTCGCTTTATCCCTTCACCTTCTGCTACGAAAAGTGGATAAACAAGATCATCTAAATGCACTCTATTCTCTTTCACCATTCTGCGTATAATATTATTCTTACGCAAACGTCTACCTCTAACTATAGGAAATTCCATATCCTCTCCCTCTCAAAAACTACTATTATATTTTTTATGTTTTAAGTATTTTATAAACTCAATTAAATTAATTTTATCATCTCATCGACTGTATATATTTTTGGATACACATTTTCGATATTGTGTGAGTTTAGAAAATCACTCGTTGTCTTACCGATAGATACCACTTTGTAATCTTTATAATTTATATCCTCTACCTGTTTGATAAAAGATTTTACAGAGGACGGCGAACAGAAAGTTAATGTGTCTATCTTATTCTCTAATAAAAAATTATCAACAAAACTTTTTTCATATTTAACTGAAATTGTTTCATAAATTGGCAGATAATTTAACTCTACACCCCTCTCAAGCAACTGGCTATCATCTCTATAGATACGCTCTTTTGCACCTGGGAGTAAAATTTTTGTGCCACGACTTAGACCTTCGTTCAACAACTTATCTTTTATAAATTCCATTGAAAAAGTTTCTGGATAAAAATCTATATCAACCGATAAATATTTTTTAGAAGCCTCAGCTGTTTTAGAACCTACGGCTATATATCTATCTGCTTTTATTGTGTCATTATATTTTTGAAAATATTTACATGCATTAGTTGATGTGAAAATAATTATGTCATACTTTTTGCAATCAATAATAGGTGATAACTCCACCGTTTCAATCATCGGAAGTAGATGTGGCGAGTGCCCGTTAACTGATAGATCGTTCATCATATCAACCGCTTGTTCAACCTGCCGTGTTACAAGCACATTTGCCTGCATAGATTGTTCAACCTGTTCTCCCTTTTCCACTATCTGAACCTTCGGTTTATCCTTATACATAGATCTCTTTTAAAATCTTATCTCCACCATCATTCAAGATTGCATCAGCTAATTTCTTGCCGATCTCTTCTGGGTTATCTATACTGCCTACAAGATTTTTATCTATTTTTATTCTGCCATCAAGTGTGTATAATTTTCCTCTAATAGCGATTGTGCCTTTCTCTTTATCAAGTGTAGAGTAGCAAGCGATAGGCACTTGACACCCACCTTTTAACTCAAAAAGAAACTTACGTTCAGCTCTAACTCTTATATCTGTATCTTCATCGTTTATAAATTTTAAAAGTTCTATCATTTCAACATCATCACTTCTTGTTTCAAGTCCTAAAATCCCTTGGCATGATGGTGGGAGCATTTTTTCGACATCTATACTCTCTTTAACTCTATCTTCTAATCCGAGCCTTACAAGCCCTGCTTCTGCTAATATTATAGCGTCATACATCGCCTCATCAAGTTTTCGTAAACGTGTTTGAAGGTTACCTCTTAAATCTAATACTTCAAGATCTGGACGTAACTCTAACAGCTGTAACTTTCTTCTAAGTGATGATGTGCCAACTTTTGCATTGATAGGCAGTTCTGCAATTGTATTAAACCTAGTAGACACAAGTGCATCGTGTGATGAACCTGCTTTTGGAGATGATACAAGTTTTAATCCCTCAGGCAGTTCCATAGGAACATCTTTCATCGAATGCACAGCGATATCTGCTGTACGCTCTAGTAACGCCGTTTCGATCTCTTTAACAAATAAACCTTTGCCACCGATTTTAGCTAATGGAACATCTAGGATTTTATCTCCCATCGTTTTGATCACATTAAGTTCGCAAACTATATCGCTATGTTTTGCTTCGATTTGAGATTTGATAAAATTAGCTTGCCATAATGCAAGTTCAGATCCTCTTGTTGCTATTACTATATTTTTTTTCATTAATTATTTCTCACCATTATCTATTTCTTCTTGATTAAATATTATTTTTGCTGCATCTGCTAATGTGTGTATCTTTTTTGAATCTACATTTGTTTTAATATTTGTGAAAAGGTTATGTAACTGTTTATTTATAACAGATGACATAAACGTATCTAGTTTTGCTATTTCAGCTTCATTATCAATATTATTCTTTTCAAGATATTTTTTTAACTCATTATCTTTTGTGCTTATGAAGAAATCTTTCACATCTTTTAAGACAGGATTGATCTTCATCACTTCTACACTTTTATAGAATTTATTTATTGCGACATCAATAATCTCTTTAGCTTTCTTAGCCTCTTTCTCTCTATTCTTTTTATTAGATTCAACGATCTGCTTTAGATCGTCAATATCATATAAATATATATTATCAATCTTCGCAATCTCAGGATCTATATCTCTTGGTACTGCGATATCAATTATAAATAGAGGTTTATGTTTACGAGTATTCATAATCGATGCCATTCTATCGTGAGTGATAATAAAATGATCTGCACCTGTTGAACTTATAACGATATCAACCTCTTCTAAAGCTTCTGTAAATTTATCAAACTCTATAGCTCTTGCATTATACTCGTTTGCAAGGTTTACAGCTTTTTCATACGTTCTATTAGTGATAATAATTGAGCCGATCTCAGATGTGATAAAATGTTTTATTGCAAGTTCACACATCTCCCCTGCTCCTATTATTAAAGCTGATGCAGATTTCAGGTTATCAAATATCTTTTTAGCAAGTTCAACAGCAGCGTAACTAACCGATACTGGATTGTTACATATTCCTGTATCTGTTCTAACTTTCTTTGCAATTTTTAATGTGTAATCTTGGAGGTGTAGCATAAAAGTAGATATCGCAAAATTATCTTTCGCACGCTGGAAAGCATCTTTAACTTGTCCTAAAACTTGCGGTTCACCGACGACTAAACTATCTAGTCCTGATGCTACTGAAAAGATATGCTCTATAGCATCACGTCCACTTTTATGATATGAGTGATCATCTAATTTATATCTATCAACACTCATCGCTTCTTCAATAATCTCTAAAAAAGTATCTTTACTTATATCTTCATCTGTAAAAATATAGAACTCAACCCTGTTGCAAGTAGATATAATACAACACTCTGATACATCTTTAGATAATATATTTAAGTATAACTTATTATACTGATCTTCTTGTATAGCAAACTGTTCCCTAATATCAATAGGGGCTGAATTGTGGTTCAAACCTAATAGAGTTAAATACATTTTAATACCCTAAACATTATAACGATACCCCAACACCAATATATGTTAATATTACTGAGAAAAAACCTATAACCGTAAACATAGCTAACTTTTTAGGAGGTAATCCATATTTTACTTTTATTAATATTAAAATTGCAAAATATATACATGTTATCATTGAAAAAGATATTTTAATAATAAAAAATGACGGATATGCAGCTAAAATAAATTGTAGAGATTTAAACCAACTAATCTCATTAACTTCTGCTATTTGAACTATCCATAAAAAACCTAGTATCGATCCTATTGTGAAAAAATAGAACCCTACTCGCATACTAATATTGTTTATGTTATTTAACGTGTCAAGAGATGGAAATACTTTATATAGTTTACCAAATCTTTTAAGTCTTAAATTATTGTCTTGTATAAGATACATAATTGATGAAATAAATGACGCTATGAAAAAAGTTGAACCTAAGATTACGAACGGAAGATGTCCAAATCGCCATAGAGAATAAACCGTGCTTGGAAACTCTACCGTAGGTGCAAACATAGATAAAGTTGTGAATATAATAGAAAATGGTATCAAAAATAAACCGATAACTACTCTCTTTGATCTATAAAATAGAAACAAAAACGTCAAATTAAACGCAATTGATAAGAAAATAGAGAAATCAAACAATGTTGATGATTGAAAATCTCCAACTAACACATATCTGATAGCTATTTCATGAATATTTAACCCTAAACCAACCAATGCAAAAAAAACAGCCAATATTACAGCTATTTTTGAACTGATAAAAACTCTTAACAATATATTCATAAAAGCTAAGATATAAACCATTAAAGCATACGATATAAACATTTATTATCCCTTTATAGAAACTGCCACAATATATATCTTTTAAATATCTAAGATATGTGCTATTTCATATAATATGATTTTACATGAAAAACCCCTCAATGTTAAGCAAAAAATTAAAAAGAAGCTTAACGATGGTAACATCTATTCATACTTGAAAGAAAGTTGGCAACTTAGTTGGCCTATGCTAGCTATTATGTTCTTCGAATTTGCAATGAGTATGACAGATATTTATATAGCTGGGAGATTAAGCAAAGAGGTGCAAGCAGCTGTTGGAATTGCAACACAGGTGTACTTCTTTTTTATAATGATCGGATACGCTATAACTACTGGAACTGTATCTATCGTTGCAAGATTATTCTCTGCTGATGAACCATTAAGATTTAAACAAGCAATATTCACCTCAGTTGTATCTGCGTGCGTACTAGGTATTGTTGCATCAGTTGGTGGAGTTTTATTCTCAAGAGCTTTACTTGATTTTATGAACGCTCCTCCTGAAATCGCTGTATACGCAGTTCCTCTATTAAAAATCTATGCGATAGGTTTATTCTGTCACCTTATATATGTTACACTTAACGGAATACTTAGATCTTGCAGAATGATGAAACTTGTTATGAAAATAGTTTTTCTTTCTGCAATATTAAATATCGGATTAAATATATTATTCGTATTCTATACACCACTTGGATTTAGAGGTTTAGCATTATCTACAACCGTATCCATTATGATCTCGTTCGTAATATCATCTAAAAAAGTTTATAATCTATTAGAAAAAACATATAGTTTCTCATTTAGCTTATTAAAAAGTATATTAAAAATCGGCTGGCCTTCTGCTATCATCGCTGGAAGTTGGCAGTTAGCATCTGTACTTATATACACTATTATAACATCTCTGCCTGATAGTGCTGAAGTTATAGCTGCTACATCATCAGTTGTTACTGCACTTACTGATAATACATCAACTATTACAACTATCTTATCTGATAACGCTACAACAGTTACGAATGCAGTATCTAACAGCACTGCCACAATCGCAGCCGCAGCTTATGCGACTGGTTTAAGGATAGAATCTGCAATATATCTCCCAGCTTTCGCATTTAATATGGCAAATGTTACTATAATGGGAAACCTAATGGGTAAAAAAATGTATGAAGAGGCGTATAAAGGAGTATTAACAACAGCTTTCATATCAGTTACGATCAATATAGTTTTAGCCGTAATCGTACTGTTAAACGCTGAAACACTTGCATCTATGCTATCTAAAGAACAAGCTGTGGTTGATGAAATTATTATATATCTTTACATAAGCATGATAGCTGAACCTTTTATAGCATTAAATTTAGCCGTTGCTGGTGGGTTAACTGGAGCTGGTGACACTAGAGCTACTATGTTATACTCAGTTGTAACTGTGTGGATATTTAGAATACCTGTTGCATATTTTTTCGGTATCGTATTACAATACGGGTCTGCTGGTATCTGGTTCGGCTTAACAATTGGTTTCTTTGTGCAAGCAGTTTTAACCTTTAGACGATTGAAATCAAGAAAATGGATCAAGGAAATTTTATGACAAAAATAGTTTTTAAAGAGTTAGAGTATAGCGATCGAGAGTTAGTTTCAGAAAGACTCCGTGCTAAAAACTCATACTTATCTGAATATAGTTTTACTAACGCTTACCTTTTTAGAAAACCACACCAATACAAAGTCGCTATCTGTAATAACTGTACTATGCTTAAAGGGGTAACCTACGATAACTCTACCTACTTAACACCTGTGTGTGCATTAAGCAAAATACCGCTCGATACTCTAAAACATCTTGCTGAAAGTGTAGATTGTTTCTTTCCTATTGAAGAAGACTGGCTTAAATATTTTCCAGAAGAATTCTTCAACTATACCTATGTTGACGGTGACTCTGATTATATCTATAAAACTGAAAGGCTAGCTTTATTCCCTGGAAGAAAGTTATCTAAAAAACGTAACCTATTAAAACAATTTAATAGTAACTATCCAGATCATAGGGTTGAATTAATCGTATCAGAAAATTGTAGCGATGCTATAAAAGTATTAGATATTTGGCTGAAAGAAAGTATACTTAATGGATCAACTGCCGACTACGATGAAACTCACGAAGCTGTTGAGAAATTTGACGAACTCAACCTGATCGGATACATAACTTATGTTGATAATAAGCCGATCGGATTTGTGCTTGGTGAGGAGTTAAAAGATAACACTTATGCTCTACATTTTGCAAAAGCCTCAAAAGAATATAAAGGTATCTATCAACATTTATACAACTCACTTGCTAAAATTCTACTTGATAAATATGAGTATATAAATTTCGAACAAGATCTTGGAAAAGATAGTTTAAGACAAGCAAAATCTACATACTATCCAGATATTATGAAAGCTAAATATAGAGTTAGTTTGAAGAAGTAAGAACTCTAAATAAAAACAACTTATAACTCGTATTAAATAATATAAAATAAATATCCGATATATTAACAAGCAGTTAAAGTATTTAAAATTATATTAAAAGAAGATATTAAGATATGAAAAAAGTAGCCATTATTCAAGCTCGTATGGGATCAACTAGATTAGCTGGTAAAATATTATCTAAACTTGAAGATAAATTGATGTTAGAACATATTCATACTCGACTAACTAAATGTAGTAATCTTGATGAAATTATCATCGCAACTACTACTGAAAATAACGACGATATTGTAGAAGAATTTGCTCAAAAAAATAGTTATAAATATTTCAGAGGCTCATCACCCGATGTTCTAAATAGATATTATGAAACAGCTAAACAGTATAGTGCAGATGTTGTAGTTAGAATAACCGCAGACTGTCCTTTAATATGTCCTAAACTAGTTGATCAAGATGTTGAACTATATATGAGTGGCGATTACGATCTTGTATCGCCTAGATCAGCTGATGGATTAATTAGAGGGCTCGATAACGAAACCTTATCATTTAAACTATTAGAAAAATTAAACAGTACCGTGACTGATGTTTCTGAGAGAGAACATGTTACTCTACATATCACCCATAACCCTGATACATACAAAATATTATCACCTGAAATAGATGAATACTATAAACGAAAATATAGATTAACAGTTGATGAAAAAGATGATTTCAGATTGATAGAAGAGATCTATAAAAGATTGTATAAAGCTGGCGAAATTATTGATATTAAAGATGTTACTAAACTCTTAGATCAGAACCCAGAACTCGCAAATATGAATAAACATGTTGAGCAGAAAAAAACATAAAACAACAAACTCATTAGGATACAAACATATATGAAAATTGCAAATTTCACAATTGATAAAAACTCTAAAACATTTATAATAGCCGAACTATCAGGCAATCATAAAGGATCAATCAAGCGAGCGTTTGAGATTATCAAAGCTGCTAAAGATGCAGGTGCTGATGCCTGTAAACTTCAAACATATACAGCTGATTCTATGACACTTAATTCTAACGATAAACTCTTCAAACTTGATGATAACAGTCTATGGAAAGGACACACTTTATACTCATTATATAAAGAAGCGTCAACTCCATATGAGTGGCATAAAGAGTTGAAAGATTACGCTGAGTCGCTAGGTTTAATTCTGTTCTCATCACCGTTTGACACGAACGCTGTAGATTTTTTAGAAGAGTTAGATATGCCATGTTACAAAATAGCATCGTTTGAAATCAATGATATTCACTTAATAAAATATACTGCAAGCAAACAGAAACCTATGCTTATATCAACAGGGCTTGCAACACTCACCGATATTGAAAACGCTGTGAATGCTTGTAAAACGGAAGGCAACGAAAATATTATTTTACTAAAATGCACATCTGAATATCCAACACCAATGGATGAAGTTAATCTAAATCTTATACCAGATATGAGAGAAAAATTTAATCTTCATATCGGATTGTCAGATCACACATTAGGAGATCTGGTTGCGATAGCTTCTATTCCACTAGGTGTTAAAGTGATAGAGAAACACTTAACATTAGATGATGAAGATACGGTGGACTCTGCATTCTCAATGCGTCCATTAGAGTTTAAAATTATGGTTGATAAAATACGAATGGTTGAAACTGCTTTAGGTAAAATCGATTATACATTGTCACCTAACATGGAAGCAAAACTGATTGAAAGGCGTTCGTTATTTGCATCAACTGATATCAAGAAAGGTGATATTATCACAAAAGATAATATTAAATCAATCCGTCCTGCACATGGATTAAGTACGAAACATTATGTAGATATTTTAGGTAAAAAAGCTAAAACAGATATCAAATTTGCAACGCCGTTATCGCTCGATATGATAGATTAAATATTTATACAGTTAGATGATTTTCGTATCATTAGAACTACAAAACTCACTAATAATTAAAATTTTAAAATTGATCTATAATGTTTCATTGTCATCACTAGTTCGCTATGGTACATTTAAGTTGTAAAAAATAATTTTACAAGAGGGAAACAATTGTGAAAGATAAATCAAATAAAAAGTTCTGGGATAGGGTTTCTTTGATCTATACGTTTTTTATGAAAAGTCATACTCAAGCGTACGATGAAATTAGTAAAATTATTTCAAAATATTTAGATAAAAATATGACAGTTTTAGAGATTGCATGTGGTACAGGACAGTTAAGCTCTTTGCTTGCAGATAAAGTTGCATCATGGAACGCAACAGATTTTTCAGAAAAAATGATATCACAATCTAAAAAACAATCTACTATAAAAAACATATCATTTTCAGTAGAAGATGCTACGAATTTATCATACAAAGAGAACTCGTTTGATGCAGTACTAATAGCTAACGCTTTACATATTATGCCAGATCCCGATTTAGCACTTGCTGAAATATATAGAGTTTTAAAACCGAACGGTTTACTTTTTGCACCAACTTTTATATATGAAGATAATGCAAAAGTGCCTACTATAAAATTGTTTTTTATGAATAGATTAGGGTATCGGACTTATAATAAATGGACATCAAACACATTCACTAATTTTATAAAAGAAAATAAATTTAATGTAGTAGAGCAATCTATAATAAAAGATGGATTACTTTTTGAATCTATGCTCGTTGGGAAAAAACCACATAACTAATTTAATATTATATTTTAGTTATGTAATATCAAAACCACTCAATCTCATAAATCAACTAAACAGATACCCTTAGCTTACTATCAATCGTTTGAGCTAACCTTTGATGAATATTTCTTATTCAAATAAAATAGATACACAGCAATTATCGTTGCTAAAATATTTGATACTGTTAACGACACATACACCCCAATCTCACCCAAAAATAAAGGTAGCACTAACACAAAAAACACTGGCAATACTACGCCTCGTGAAAGTGCCACAATAAGTGATAATGTAGGTTTCTGCATAGCTGTAAAATATGCTGATAATATAATCGCTGGTGCTATAAATAAGAATGACCATCTAACATATTTCATAAATTCCATTGATACTAAAAATGCATCTGATGATCTATCTTTTAAAAATATTATTATCATATCTTCACCGAAAAATATCGTAGATAAAAATGTCAACACACTCACAGCGATCGATAAAACTATTGCGTAAGTTAGAAACTTTTTAATTCTTTTAAATCTTCTTGCACCTAAATTAATTGATACAAGTGGAACAAGTGCATCACCTATTCCGTAAGCAATCATACTTGTGCCCCACAGAAGATAATGTATTATTGTAAATGCTGAAACTCCTGCTTCTTGTGCATATTTCATCATAATTAAATTAAATATAAATACAACAAGCCCTACTGATGAACCTGATATAAACTCTGAAAATCCATTATATGTTGATCTGCCTAATCGTTTAGCTGATTCAAATTTTGACACAAAACTTATGTTGCTATATTTTGATATAAAATAAAATAGTAGAAAAAGAGTTGACGGAACGGTTGATAGTCCTGTTGCAAGTGCTGCACCTCTTATTCCCATATCAAGTGTGATTATAAACAGATAGTTTAAAATGATATTAATAAAAAATGACACAACCATCGTGATAACTGCAAGAAAAGGTCTACCATCAACCCTTGCATACGCTGTGAATGCAAAGTTTAAAGCTGGTGAAATTATGAAAGGCATAAACGTGTTTAGATATGTTGTAACGTATGGAAGAAGTTTGTCACTACTGCCTAAAAATCTCGCAACCTCTTTATCAAATACAACAGAAAATATCGAAAAAATAATCATAAGTACTGATATCAAAACAACAGATGAAGTAAATGTTTGATTAGCTTCATAGTTTCTATTCTCACCGATATACTTACCAGCCCTAACAGCCGATCCTATTGTAAGCATTATTGAAAATGCATGGATGATTGCAAAAACAGGCATAAAAATATTAATCGATGCTAATCCTAATTGTCCCTCACTACCACCAGCATCTATATAGTTAGATACAAAATATGCATCTATCAAACCTGATGAGGTGACTGCTAATAAACTAAAAACATTGAGTGATACATATTTGATAAAAACTTTGAGAGTGTTGCCTGATACAACTTCTAAATTTGAACTATCCATATTACGATTACAACCTATTGATTAAAAAGATTTTTGAGTTTATATTGCTTTCATGCAATAGTCAACCACTATAACATTATATTTTGTTATTATATATTTCACTTATAAAGGATGTAATTAGTTATAAACGGTTTTGCTAAATAACTTGTGATTATTCACTACATTTAATATTAGATGAATGTTTTCTATTCAGAACAAATAGATATATCGCAAAAATTGTTCCTAAAATATTAGCCACTGTCAATGATAGATATATACCTGTGTTGCCTAAAAATAACGGTAGCACTAGTACGAAAAATATCGGTAATATAGCTCCTCTTGAAAGAGCTATTATAAGTGATAATGTCGGTTTCTGCATAGCTGTAAAATAGGCTGATAAAATAATTGCTGGTGCTATAAATAAAAATGACCATCTTACATATTTTAGAAAGTCCATCGATACCATAAACGCTTCTGAACTTCTGTCTTTTAGAAAAACAGCGATCATTTCTTCGCCAAAAAATATCGTTGATGTAAAAATAATAAATCCAACTGTAAGCGATGATACCATCGCATATATTAAAAACTTTCTAATTCTTTTAAGTTTTTTACTACCTAAGTTAATTGATATAAGTGGAACTAACGCGTCCCCTATTCCGTAAGCGATCATACCTGCTGCCCACGTCAAATAGTTTATCGTTGTAAACGCTGATACACCTGCTTCTTTTGCGAACTTCATCATTATTATATTAAAGATAAATGTTACAAGACCTAATGATGACTCTGATATAAATTCTGATAATCCGTTATAAGTTGATAGTGCAACTTTTCTTAATGATTCAAATTTTAACACAAAACTTATCGCACTATATTTCGATAAAAAATAGAAAAACAGAAATAATGTAGATGGAACTGTTGATAATCCTGTTGCAAGTGCTGCGCCTCTTAACCCCATATCAAACTCAATTATAAACATATAGTTTAAAACGATATTGATAACAAACGATGCAACAATAGCTGATACTGCAAGAAATGGTTTGCCATCAACCCTTGCATAAACTGTGAAAGCATAGTTTAGTGCTGGTGAGATAACAAACGGCATAAATGTTGTTAAATATGTTGTAACATACGGAAGAAGTGTGTCACTACTACCTAAAAATCTTGCAACACTTTCATTAAATAGAACACAAAGTGCAGAGAAAATAATCATCAATACTGATATAAGAATAATAGATGATGTAAAAGTTTGATTAGCTTCATAATTTCTATTCTCACCGATATACTTACCAGCTCTCACAGCTGATCCTATTGTAAGCATTATTGAGAATGCGAAAATTAATGAGAAAACAGGTAGGAATATATTTATACTAGCAAGAGCTAACTCACTCTCTTTTCCGCCACCACCAACATAGTTCGACACAAAATAAGCATCAACAAAACCTGATGAAGTCATAGTTACTAAACTTAAAACATTGAGTGATACATATTTGATAAATATTGTGAGAGTATTGCCTGACACAACTTCTAAATTTGAACTGTTCATATTGACTCTTATTACGACCTGTTGATTAAAAAATGATTGTTGAGTTTATATTGCTTTCATATATTAGTCAACAGTTTTCAAATCTTATTTTTTACTATTTAATATTCTCATTATTGCAGTAGATAATTAATTATGATACTCTTAATTATAATACTATTTAGAGGTTTAAATATAGTTGTAATAACGATACTAGGAGATTGATATGATTACATCTAAAATGAAAGTTATTATGGTTGCAAGTGAGATTGAACCGTTTGCAAAAACAGGTGGATTAGCTGACGTAACCTCAGCAATCGCAAAATATTTAAAAGAGTTAGGTGCACAGGTTATATCTATTATGCCACTCTACTCATCTATTGATCGTGATAAATATAAGATTAAAAAAGTGTCTGATCTGTCATGCGTTCACATGGGAACTTGTGAAGAATTTTACTCTGTGTATACAACTAAAGAACCGTACGGAGTTGACACTTATTTTATCGAGTTTGATAAATATTTTGATAGAGATGGTATATATAATGATAAAGTCGGTGAATTTATAGATAACCCATTCAGGTTTGCACTACTATCAAAAGCAACATTACAGATTGCAAAAGATTTAAACTTTAAGCCTGATGTTATTCATGTGAATGATTGGCAAACATCACTCATACCGTACTATCTTAAAACTGATAACGATCCATTTTTTGCAAAAACAAAATCAGTTCTAACGATACATAACATAGGCTATCAAGGATCATTTTCATCTGATGTTGTAGGATACGCAGGAATTCACTATCATGATTTTCATGCAGGCACATTTGAATCATTTGGTGGTATAAACTTTTTGAAAGGTGGGATATCGTACGCTGACAAAATCACAACCGTATCCCCAACCTACGCTCATGAAATTTTAGGACCAATAGGTTCTAACGGTTTGCACGGTAAACTTGATGATAGAAGAGATGATCTCGTGGGTATTCTAAACGGTATTGATACAGATATTTGGAACCCTTCTAAAGATAAATTAATACCTAAAAATTTCGATATCAAAACATATAAAGCAGGCAAAAAAGCTCTAAAAAAACAGCTACAACTTGAGTTTGATTTAGAGGTTAATCCGAATATCCCTCTCCTATCATTCATAGGCAGATTTGCAGAACAGAAAGGTTTAGGATTACTTGCTGGTGCTGTTGAGCATGCCGTTAATACAATGGACGCACAATTTATAATATTAGGATCAGGCGATGAAGATGCTCAATGGTATTTTGGTGGGCTTCCAACTGCATACTCTGGAAAGATCGGAGCGTTTGTTGGATACAATGAATCTAAAGCTCATCTTATTGAAGCAGGTTCTGATTTCTTTTTAATGCCATCATTATATGAGCCTTGTGGATTAAATCAGATGTATAGTCAAGCATACGGTACTCTTCCAATTGTTCGTGCAACTGGAGGGCTTGAGGATACTGTTGATCAATACGATGAAACAACTGGCGACGGCACTGGATTTAAGTTTTATGATATTTCAGCACAAGCGTTATATAATACGATCGGCTGGGCAATATCTACATATTTTGATCGTCCTAAACATATCGACAAAATGATTAAAGCTGCGATGAGTAAAGATTTCTCATGGGAGAAACATATTAAAGAGTATTTAGAGTTATATAAATCAATGTTCAAAAAATAAATATAATAGTAACTGTTTTATCGGTAATTTAAGTTGTGTGTGATTTTAAAAATTTAGTTTGATTTAAGATTAGCTTGATTTTAGTTGATTTGATTTGATTTGATTTGATTTGATTTGATTGTAAAATTTTAATTTAAATAATTGATAAAATATCGTATAGGAGAAGTTAATATGAGTTCTGATAAAAAATGGATTGTGGTAACTGGTGCAACGGCAGGGATCGGATACTCTACTGCTGAGATATTTGCAAAAAATGGTGATAATATAATTATCACAGGTAGACGTGAAGATAAACTTAAAGAGTTAGCTCAGAAACTTGAAAAAGATTTTAGTGTGAAAGTTTTATACTACGCTTTTGATATTAAAAGTAAGAGTGAAGTTTTAAAATTTGTTGATGATATAAAATCTAAAAATATAACTCCTGATGTTCTAGTGAATAACGCAGGATTATCAAGAGGGTTAGATAAAGTGCAAAACGCATCATTTGATGATTGGGAAGAGATGATCGATACCAACATCAAGGGGCTTTTATACATAACAAGATTAGTCATTGAAATGATGGTTAAAGTTGATCGTGGACATATTATAAATTTAGGTAGCATAGCAGCTTATCAACCATACACTGGTGGATCAGTTTATAACGCTACTAAGTTTGCAGTTAGAGCAATAAGTGATGCTATGAATTTAGATTTAATTGATACAAAAATTAGGGTTACTGCTGTTCACCCAGGAATGGTTGATACAGAGTTTTCAACTGTACGTTTTAACGGTGATAAAGATAGAGCTGACTCTGTGTATAACGGTATCGCAACACTTACTGCTGATGATATCGCTGATATTATTTTATACGTTGCAAACCTTCCTGAAAGAGTGAATGTGCAACATATCACCGTTACTCCAACTCAACAGAGAAGTATTAATATAATTAATAGAAATAATATTTTTGAGTAAATAATATATTAGATGTGAATGGTATGTAAGTGATATAATATGATTGTGCAATATGATTATAAAGTGTGATCATGCAATATGATTATACAATGTGATTGTGCAGTGTGATTATACAATGTGATTGTGCAGTGTGATCAACTAATGTCTTACATGTTCCATAACATGCATTACGCTTAATATTTTTTTTAACACACTCAAACGCAATATAATAATAAAATAAAAGGAGCAAAGTCTATCAAACCTTGCTCCTTACTTATATAATGAATTAACTGTAAATTTACTTAAAAAGATCGTATATAACTTTCAACTCTCTACCTGGAACAATAGCAAGAAATTTATCTTTAAGTGCTACTGTAGAGTTTTTTGTTTTAACCTCAAACTTCTGATTTCCACCTGCATGACAACCGTAAGTGATAAACGCTGAATAGTTACTAGCGTAATCTACACATTTCTTAGCTTGTCCTTTAGCTAAAATTCTGTATTGATGTTCAACTTGGCTATTACCCTCTAATCCCCACTGATGATGTGTAAGTATCATATCGCTACACTCAGTTAATGTAAGATGAAGTCCTGTATTTAACAAACACATATTTGGCGAGTCTGCAAGGTGAAGTTTGCCAACAGAATCCATTATCCACTCTTGACTACTTTTGTTATCCACACAGAGAGGATTTTTTTGAAACTCTGAATCTATACATCTATTCCCTGTTCCTCTTAATTTAATAATATAATTTTTATCAATAGTCGGCACAGTACCTTTTGCAACAAATCCATGTTTCTCTAAAAGTGCCAATAATGCGTTCTTACTACCTGTATCATTTGCCGATAATTTCGCACTGTTCAACTCTACAAAATCAACAACATCATCACGCTGATCTAATAGAATTACATGTCTTTCTGCAACTTTTTTAGCAGATGCATTTAAACTACCTAGCATACTTCTAGCTCTTAAAACAACAGTTGATTCTGCATCAGTTAATAGAGGTATAAATATTTTTGCATCATCATATTTTGGCAGAACTTCGTTAAGCCATTTCAGATCTTCTAAATATGCAGCTTTATATCCCTCTCCTTTTCCGATAGTTACAGCTTTATCTACAGGTGGTAATTTAGAGAAATCAATCACAATATTGTTACCTAACTTAACAGCTCTGCTACCCTTTTCTTGGCAATAAATAGTTGCCCCTGTAGGATTTGAAGCAAGCTCAATATTAATATGCAACTGGTTTGCAAGCATTTTACTATTATGTTTTGTTGGTGCAATAACGATCTCTTTTTTACTTCCATCACTATAAGCAACTTCTACCCAACACGCTTTCTCTGTTTTGTTTGGTGCAGGAAAGTCATAGACATTTCCATAGTTACCTCTAAATGCTGGATACAACACAGCTTTAGTAGATGGGTTTGTAAGATCATCTGGCATATAAGCACCTAATAATGTTACAACTGGAACACCGATTTTTTTAGGATTAAAAGGTGTCGCATGAACAACATTATATATCTCTGGCCATATTGGAGCTTTGTACTCTACCATCTCTCTCTTCTCACTATCCCATTTTAAAAAGCCAGTAGTTGATTTATTCTCATCAACTCCACCGTATAATTTAGGTACAATAGTCGGAGAAACAGCCGCTATATATCGTTGCGATTTCATAACTGTATAACCTGTTAAACGTGTGTACTTAGAAATTCTGCTTGAGTACCTACCACCTGACATAGTGTCTGCACTATAGTTATATCTGCCGATAAAATTATTCTCTGGTTTAACCCCAGCAGCACTAGTTTCCCATATTAAATTACCTTTCATCATCTTATTGTAAACATCGTATCCCCAACCACTGTCTGCATGATGATATGTCCAGAATGCTGGCTTATCATTTGGTTTTACATAATGTCCTAAACCGTAGGCGTGTCCAACTTCATGACTGAACTCGTTACCTAATGTATCAAACAATGTACCGATACCGTTACCACCACTTAATCCGTGCCAATGAACTGTTGAATATTTTGTATGATCCCAAGTATTGCCAGTAGGTAGCGTAACAAATTTTCCGTCTTTAACATTTTGATATCTACCCTCTGCTAAATGAGTAGTCATATTAAAATTATGTTTCGGATAAGTCTGTGTCATATTCCAACTTGGATATCCAAAATTAGCAAGATTTATCCCAACGCTAACTTGAGATTTTGCAACGTTACCTCGCATATCTCCGTCATAAATTCCACCAACACTTTTACTAAATCTATCACGTGGATTAGTAGAATTTAAATCATATATCACACCGTTACTCAACATCACTTTATTTAAAGTCATGTTATCGTATTTAGCATTAACAAGTTGTGCAAACGGTGCTGTTTGGAAATAATCTGCCATAGCTTTAGCAGGACTATCCATCATATATCCGTTACCTTTTGTTCTGTGTCCTGTCAACATTCCAAGTCTTATAAATGTGAAAACTCCAACTGACGGTGCACCGAATTCAATATCTGCTGATGCAAGCGTTCCCTCTCTTTTTGATGCTTCATCTTTATTTGTTATAAATCTTAACTCTAAACCTTTCTTCATATACTGCCATGAAATTTCACCCGTCCACGCTTTTGTAGAGTATACAATTTCATGCTCTATACCTATAAGGCTATCCGACTTAGGGATATTTCTAGGTGTTGCTAACTCTAAAGTTTTCTTAACTGTGCCATCTAAAATAATCTCTACACTTATACTATTTATTGATGCTGCTATATCATCTGTTGGCATAAATATAAGAAGTGCATCTCTCTCACTTATTACATCTGGTAGATATAACTCAGCGTTACCTTTAGGTTCAACAGTGTGTGTTTGTCCAAATTGAACTCTACCTGTTAATGTTCCTGATGATAAATTATTGCCAGTATCACGATGATTACCAGTAGCATCATAATCGTAGAAACCAACTTTCTCTGGATAGCTTTTTGAAATGATATCATCACTCTGACAAGAAATAAAAACAGTAAAAACTAAAACTAATAGTAAAAACTTTAACTTCATAAAAACCCCTAAATACTTTAACATATCAATAATAAATAGAAAATATTTCTATCGTCACTTAATCACTAAACAATACTATACTATATCTACATATTACAACATAAACCTTTTATACTTATATGCAACTATAATCATCACAATAAATATTCTCATATTTAATAAATAGCAAAATATTGCAAAATTATAAATTATCTATTGATAGATAATATCTCTATGTTATAATGATCGTCCAATTTCAATATTAGTAAACTATGTAATATTACAATGTGATAATATATTGAAATTATGACAATAAAAATTAAAGAGGAGTTCAATTTAATAATGACAAAGATTAACAGTAACTATTTAAAATTACAAGGTAGCTATCTTTTTGCACATATCGCTAAACAGATAAATACATTCTTAGCAAAAAACCCTAACGCAGACATAATCCGTTTAGGTATCGGTGATGTTACTCTTCCTATTACAAAAACAGTCTTAGATGCTATGCACAGTGCTGTTGATGAGATGGGGAAAAAAGAAACTTTTAGAGGGTATGGTCCTGAACAAGGATACGATTTCTTAATCAATACTATTATCGAAAACGATTATAAAACTCGTGGGATTGAGTTCTCTAAAGACGAAGTTTTTGTAAGTGATGGTGCTAAATGTGATGTTGGTAATATTCAAGAATTGTTTTCAACAGATTCTATAGTTGCAATTTGCGATCCTGTGTACCCTGTGTATCTTGATAGTAATGTTATGGCTGGACGAACTGGCGAAATTAAAGAGAATGGATATTTTGATAAAATCGTATACCTGCCAACTAATAAAGAGAACGGTTTTTCTCCAGCTTTACCTGATACAAATGTAAACTTAATATACCTATGTTCTCCTAACAATCCAACAGGAACTGCACTAACTAAAGATGAATTAAAAAAATGGATAGATTACGCTACTAAAAATAATGCTATCATATTATACGATGCAGCTTATAGAGAATATATTACTGACGACTCTCTTCCTAAATCTATATATGAAGTTGAAGGTGCTAAAAAAGTTGCAATAGAATTTAACTCATTCTCTAAAACAGCAGGATTTACTGGTGTGCGTTGTGCATATACTGTTGTTCCTAAAGAGCTTGAAGCACGCACTGATAAAGGTGAATTATACTCTGTTAATAAATTGTGGAACAGAAGACAAACTACAAAATTTAACGGAGTTCCTTATATCGTTCAAAAAGCAGCAGAAGCTGTTTACTCTCCACAAGGTAAAAAAGAGACTAAAGAGTTAGTTGAATATTATATGACAAACGCTAAAATTATTATGGACGGCTTAACAGAAGCTGGATATGAAGTATACGGTGGAGTTAACGCTCCATATATTTGGTGGAAGTTACCTAAAGGAATTAAGTCGATTGATTTCCTAGATATTCTACTTGAAAAATGTCACGTTGTTGGAACTCCTGGATCAGGGTTTGGACCAGAAGGCGAAGGATATTTTCGTTTAACAGCGTTCGGCGATAGAGATAGAACTATCGAAGCTGTGAAAAGAATAACTTCAACTAAATTTATATAACACTTATAGGTTGCTATACTGTTTGATATTTTATGTAAAGTAGTAAATGCAGTATCAAATATATAATACGTTAACAAAAATTCAAATTTTTTCTAATATAGAATTGAACATAAAAAAGTACTCTACAATAAAATGCAGAGTACTTTTTTTATCTATACTAATTTGTTCACCCAAACTAAAAACATTCACATTAGCTAAATTGATAATACATAAAATTTATAACCTTACAGCAATTTCACAATCACTTCTTCTCTGGATTATAAACCGTTATGAATGTGTTTGCATCACTCATATACTCTTTTAAAAATTTATTAATATCTTTAACGGTTATTGAATTAATAATATCCATCAACTCTTCAACTGACAGAATATCATCATCACTAATAATATTAGTTGCTAAATTATCTGCCCAGAAATTATTGTTCTGACTTGCAGTGTTCATCTGTAAACTATACTGTGTTTTAGCAGTTTTTAACTCACTCTCCGTTATACCATCTTTAACAATATTATCAATCACAAGTAGAGATTCCTTAATTATATCATCTCTTTTTTTAGGATCAGTTGTAAATGATATACCACCAATAAACTTATCTTCTGGAAAATCAGAGTACGATATCATCACGTTAGATGAATATACGCCACTCTTATCTTCTCTAATTTTTTCTCGTAACCTAATAGATATAATACTACCTGCAAGTGCTGATATATACCCACCATTTTTAAGATACGCTGCATCTTTATCAAACTTGATTGATACAGTTGATCTATCTTCAACATCGCCGTAGCCATCTTTCTTACCGTAACTTTTTGAAAGTTTTATACCTCTATCAATAGCTTTCGTGTTAACTCTATTAAAACTCTTAATTGATCCTAAGTATCTAGCTGCATATTCAACAACCTTCTCTTTATCAAAATCTCCAACTAATACAAATATAAAATTACTAATATCGTTAAAATTGTTATTATATATCTCTAACAACTCGTCTTTATCTAGATCTTTTAGATCTGCAAGCTCTATATACTCTCTTCTATATTTATCGTTATACATCTCTTTTGAGGCTACTCGCATAAAGTTTTTATATTTGTTTTTCTCATCTCCTGCTAAGGCTACCGTGTATGAATCAAGTATAGACTCTAAAACTTTTTCATTAATATTAGCAGATGTTATATACTTATAAAGAAGTTGAAACATAGTCTCAATATCTTGAAAATCTCCCTCTGCTTCAAAATCAAAACTGTTTTTATTTACAGATGGCCCTATCGCAATTCTTTTATCTGCCATATATGTTCGTAGCTGATTTATAGAAATATCATCAAACCCACTATTGCCGACAACTGCCAATACTAAATTTGCAACAAGCACATCTTTATCGTTTAACGAAGATGAACCACCCTCTTTTTTACCGATCATAACAAACTTATTCTTCTCGCTGTTGTTAGGTTTTAAAAGTAGTCGTACACCATTTTCAAATGTGATTAACTCTGCATCAATATTTTTAATGCTCTCTTCTTTGACGATTTTTCCACTAACAATCTTATCGTTAATTAGAGAGGTTATAACTCCTGCTCCTTCAAATTTTGTAAGTTTTACATAAGCTACTTCTTTCTCGATTTGTATAAACTCTTTCTCATCAAGTTTCATTTTATCAAGATCACTTTCAGGAGTTGTAACAATTAAAATTTTGCTATCACTCTTTAAAAGATCGTTAAATGCTTTGTTGTAATCTTCAAGATTGTTCTCTTCAAATATCTTATTTAACAGAAGTTCGTCTTGATGATATTCAGTTAAATAATCTCTGTTTGTATCATAGGTTGATATGAGTGAAACAATCTCTGATGAATTGCTTTT
This sequence comes from uncultured Deferribacteraceae bacterium, assembly GCA_947041165.1. Taxonomy (GTDB): domain Bacteria; phylum Chrysiogenota; class Deferribacteres; order Deferribacterales; family Mucispirillaceae; genus CAMQYB01. Next base: position 22,566 of record CAMRCY010000029.1, read on the forward strand.
ATAATCAATATCCGCAAGTCTTGCTAAAGTAGATTTTTGTCTTAACACAAACTCATCAACTTCATCTTGATTAAATCCATCACGTTTTATACTTTCAATTTCTAACAACATAGATTTAACATCGTCACGTACACGCTCTGGTTCTGTTACTATATAAAAAGTTGTTGCATATAAATTTTCTGTAATATTATTTGTGCTTGATCCGAAATTAACAATATCAGTTTTATCCTCTAATATTTTCGACGACACCCGTCTGTTAAGCATATTGGTTGTGGCTTGATTTAAAGTTTTTCTCTGAAGATCTTCATAAGTTTTAGCCCTTTCATTATTCGTCAAATAAATTAACGATACTGATGTTGATGGAGCTTCTTTATCAGATATAATATTAAACCTTAACCCATCTTTAATCGGCACAGTTTTATCTGCTTTTGTTTCTAACTTTTTAGATTTGAGTGATGAGAAATATTTTTTAATTAATTTTTCAGCTTCTTTAACATCAATATCACCAACAACGATTATAGACATATTTGACGGCACATACCATTTATTATAGTACCCTTTTAAAAGTTCGCTATTAGCGTTTGAAATTATATCTACTAATCCTATCGGATCTCTATCTTTATATTTTGAACCGTCGAACAAGATCTCTCTTGTTTTAACTCTTACTCTATTGAAAGTTGTATTTCTGCTTCTCCACTCTTCAATAATTACATCTTTCTCTTTTTCAACCTCTACCTCATCGAAAGTTATTCCATCAGACCAATCACGTAGAATTTTGAAAGCATCATCAACAAGTTTTGAATCTTCAGTTGGTATACTTAATTGATAGTTTGTATAATCAGTTGATGTTGATGCATTACTGTGTTGTCCAAACGTCAACCCTGCTTGCTCCATAAACTTGATAACGTCGTTACCTTTAAAATTTTTCGTACCATTGAACGCCATATGTTCTACAAAATGAGCGATACCTCTTTCTGTGTCTGTTTCATCTAATGAACCACTACGAACGTTTAAACGTAGTTCAAGCTTACCAAGAGGTAGATCGTTATTACGGATATAATATGTTAATCCGTTATCAAGTTGACCTACAACTATTTTATCACTAAAAGGTAGTCTATCTGTACCTCTAATTTTATCTATCATTAATTTACTATTTTTTGCATAACTATATCTTATGTTGTAAGCAAATCCAAGTCCAAGCATAATCAATATATTTAGTGCTAATATTTTAAACATTTTTATACCTCCTATATAAAAATAGAACTTAATTCTAAGGACACAAATACTTATCTACTGTTATTTTAGATCTATTACCATTGTTGAAACAATATACTTTTTTCGTTTACTTCATTATAGAATACATACTTAGGACAGATTATAAGAGTTATAATTCATAATTGATTGTTATTATAATGATAATAACAGTTAGTGATTCAGAACAAGATTATTATACTTCAATAAAAAATATAATGTAAGGGATCAATTTCAATCTCTATTTTTTTTAGTTGGATCGATGATAATATATATGTATATTCCGTTATATATTAAGGGTGCTATTTAATTGACTATCTGAATATTATAATTATACTGATATTACTAGGAGCTATAATATATGGATAATGTTAAAGAGATTAAGAGAGTTATAACGTGTGGAGCAAGATGGGGATCAACAGCAAATAGTTATGCAGATTTGATGACAGCTAATGGAGTTTGTATATTAGCATCTGAGCATGGTAGTATAGAGTTGTTTAGGAGTATAGAAGAAGGAGATTTAATAGCATTAAAAGATGGTAGAAATATTATTGCTTTAGGAAAACCTGTGTTAAACAAGGATAGAAAAGCTTTAATAAATCAAAACAAGAAGTGGAAAGATTTCTTTCAATTTAGTTTAGATCTAAAATTATCTCAAGAGGAACTAGAAGACAAAGCTAATTATTTTGATTTTGCATTGGGTGATGAGATAGATGTAATAACTATTGAAGAATGGATTATGTTAGATACTCCTATTTATTATCCTTTAGTACAAGGCACAGTTACTATACAAGACGAATATGTAAAGCAAGAGTGTATAAATAAATTTAGAGAATTAAGTGCAAGTGCTGGGGAATACGAAACAAGACAAATTGAGTACCTTCTCAATGATGCAAAAAAAATGTTTTCAGAATATATGGTACTACCAGATAATTTTGTAGAAAAAGCAATATTGTCAGAAGAATTACTTAAGACAATTAATTCTGTCTTAAAATATGACCCTGAAAATGAAATGGCAACTAAACTAAAAGATAGCATCGCTGAAAAAGATAAGCTTTTAGAAACCAAGATTGAGAAATTAGCTGATACTTATAATAAAAAAGCTGACTCATTAAAAGAAAGCAATTGTAGGTATATATATTTCTTTATAGTTATTTTGCTATCTTTTGCAATTATTTCTTTTAACCATGTAGTAACCTTTGATATAAATAGTATTACTCGAGATAATTTAATAGTATTTATAGTTACTAAAGGTTTTATAGCTTCATCAATGATTCTTTCAGTATTTTGGATAGCTAGGTTTTTAAATAAAAGAATACATGAAAATGTATACCTTATTGAAGAGTATGAATATAAAGCATTAATATTTAATTCGCTTCAAAACCTTAAAGATGTCTTTGGTAAAGATAACGCTGATGAAGTTTTTAAAAATATAATAGAGAAAATTATCGAAAATCCTGCTGTTAATTTAATAAAAATTAAAGATAAAAAATCTGACATCTCTCTTGCAAACATCAAAGAAATTACAGAAACATTAAATGAGGCTAAAAAAGTAGTTAATCCCTAGTGTCATAATCAATAATTTCAACTCTTCACACAACATTCATAAATCCATAACTGGTATAATTTATATAAATAAAAAAATATAAACTATACCAGTTTTACTATATAATAACCGTCTTGACTTACAATCTCTTTAGTATACAATAGTAATATATTAATAATTAAGTTCCTTTAATTATAATTAAACATCAACAAGCACTACGCTCAAACAAGAGCATAAGTTACACCCAATAAAATAGAATAATGCAGTTAACTATTCTTCATTATAGTCAATTAAACTTAACAACTTTTTGTTAGTTTAAAATAAATGTCATAGGAGAATCTAAAATTATGTTTAAAGTATTATCAACTGTACTAGTTTTATTCCTCGCATCTTACTCATTTGCTGAAGCAAAAAACGCTTGCAATATCGTTGTTGTTACAACTGGTGGAACGATCGCTTCAAGATACGATCCCATCACTAAAGGGTTACTGCCTGCCGATACTGGTGAGCAACTTCTTGAAGCTGTGCCTCAATTAAAAGATCTTGATTGCAAAATTACAATTCAAAAATTTTCACAAATTGATAGCTCAAGTATGACTCCAGCACTTATGAAAAAACTTGGCGATACCGTTGAAGGTCTACTTGCTAAAAAAGATATCACAGGTGTTGTCATAACTCATGGAACGGATACTGTTGAAGAAAGTTCTTACTTTCTTGATCTATTTATAAAATCTAAAAAACCTGTAGTGTTTACAGCATCGATGAGAGGCGCTGGTGATCTTAGTCCTGATGGTCCTAAAAATATTTACGACGCTATTAGAACTGTTGTATCTCCTGATGCTTACGACAAAGGTGTGATGGTTGTTATCAATGAACAAATTCATGCAGCAAGAGAAGTGACTAAAATGCACACTGCAAATGTTGCAACTTTTGCGTCACCATATTGGGGTGCTATAGGATACGTTGAACCTGATCGTGTTATGTTTAGACGTCAACCGATAGGTAGACAAAATATTAAACCGAAAGAAATTGTTGAAGATGTTTATCTTATCAAAGCATTCACAGGAATGAACTCTGATATATTCGATTATCTTGCTGCAAAAAAAGTTAAAGGTGTTGTTATTGAAGGGTTCGGTAGAGGCAACCTGCCTGATACTGCGGCAGCTGGTGTTAAAAAAATGCTTGATGCTGGAGTTGTTGTAATCTTAACAACTAGAGTTCCAACAGGTAGAGTTCTAGATACTTATTCAGCGCCAGGTGCTGGTAGACCACTTAAAGAAATGGGTGCAATCTTGGCTGGAGAAATTAGTGGACAAAAAGCTAGAATTAAACTTATGCTTGCCTTAGGAGAAACTAAAACTAAAAAAGAAATAGAAAAATATTTTGACGATATCGGAAAATAATCGGATAGATATACTATCTGCAATAAGATGAGTAAACTATCTTAATTGGTCGGTCATCGGGTAGAGATATTATCAGTACCAGGTAGTTAAACTATCAGTAATAGGACAGTTAAACTATCTTAAATAATCAATGGTATATTTTATATTTTAACTTATATAAATTAATTTTATATAATAGCGAGATATATTATATACCATTTTTTTAAATAACTAAATAATCAGCATAATTGTTAACGTGATAAAAACACCAATTAAGGTTGAAAATATAATCATCTATAAACTGTCTGATGCACATGAAAATATGGAATTGCATGGAGTTAATCAATACAGTACTACATACCCTTTTACAACATCTGTAAATAACCAAACTCCACACAATACTTGTAGATCTAAAATATTTAAAATAAATAACTTAGTGATTGAAATTAATAATTAATGCACTTTGCCAACAAGCACGCTTATTCCTGATAATGAAGAAGAAATATTTAAACTAGGAATTTCCCATCGTAAAGATCTAACCTCTTTTGCTTTATCAACAGTTGGACATAACGACATCTGATGAGCTGTTTTTTCATCAATATGAAATTCTTGTTCCACTAAATCTCTTAAACTATCATTTTTTATCCCGTTGACCCAATCAGGATATTTATATTTAAGAGAATCATTCTCCTTCATCTCAGCGATCTCTTGCTTGCAACCTTCACACAAAACCCTTCTCACAGATTTTGCCTTAGGCACAACCTTGCTCCCACATCTTATACATGTGATCATATTGGTTTTTAAAAGCTTTGCAACAGCTACGAATCGCTCCATTTCTTCAATATCAAATCCATAAACTTTATATCTATTGTAAAACGCAACAGTTTGCCACCCTACATGTTTCGTGAATTGAGCATAAGAAATTATCTTCTGTTCTAGTATCGAATCTAACTCTTTCATACATTTGTCATACTTACCGATATTTTTCTGTTTTAAAGCCATAAAAACCTCTCAATTTTGTAATATCCTGTTTTTAATTGCTAATTTAATAAATTTTAAGTGCTTATTTCTTTGAGTACATAAATACTTATATATGTAAATTTCGTGCTTCTAGAAATAAATATCGTATCAAAAACCTATAAAATATGTCTAACAAACTACTTTTTAAGAATATTGTATTTTTACATTACTTTATTAATTTTTACTTTCTAAAAACATAAAAACTAACTTTCTATCTAATAAAAGATTATATTCTTATTCACATTCTGTCAACAGCGAGAAATCGTATAAATTTAGTTCATGTCTATCAATAATTTACCTTATTTCTAAAAAAACTATATTTTAATTACTATATTTATACTTAATCATGATTCACTTACATATTACTTATCGTCAAATATTTGGATTGTATTAGGTATTTGATGAATAACATAAAGTTAATTAACCTATATATATAAATATCATTTATCTGATTATTTCATTGTCTAAATATCTATACCTTACAATATTTATAAGTGGAATAATTTATTGGTAGAAGTTTTTAGTGAGATGACGAGAGATTAAGTTACTGCTATAAAGTGGTTTATGGTGAATTGAAATTGTTAAGCTTACTGGATTTAGTGTGATATTATTATCGTATCTGCGTTGCAAATTATAGAGCTATCTAGCATTCAAGTATCATCAATTTTGCAAAAAACTATTTAGTGCCGATACTCTTAAATATGCAAGTTGTTGAACAGTTATGAACGGTCGAACATTTGCGAACTGTCTAGCATTTGCGAACTGTCTAGCATGTGTGAACTGCCGAACATGTACGAATTGCCTAACATGTGTGAATTATCTAACACGTACGAACTGCCTAGCTTGTGCGAACGGTCGAACATGTATGAATTGCTTAGCATGTGTGAACTGCCGAACATCTACAAACGGTCTAGCATGTGTAAATTGCATAGCATTTGTGAATTGCCTAACATGTGTGAATTG
>CAMRCY010000030.1 GCA_947041165.1 uncultured Deferribacteraceae bacterium
TTTAAAAGTTGGTAAACGTAGGTTTGCTAAATTGGTTAAATAATAATTTAAAAGTTGGTAAATGAGAGTTTACTGAGTTAAGTATATTTTAAATGTAAATAGTAGTTATAATTTTATATCTATTTAGGGGTTTTGTGTTATGGCTATAGTGAGAGCGTTTCAGGGTGTTCGATATAACTTAGAAAAGGTGTTACTTAAACAAGTAATTACTCCTCCGTACGATGTTATCTCTGATGAGATGCGAGAAGTTTTTGTTTCAAGATCAGATCATAATATTGTAAAAATAGATCTACCAGTTGGTGGAGAGGATCGCTATACAGATGCAGCTGCGTTGTACGGCAAATGGATTGAGGATAACTATCTATTAAAAGATGATGAACCTTCATATTATTTATACGAGCAGGAATATGTTTATGATGGCAACACTTATACAAGAACTGGTTTTTTCGGATTACTAAAACTATCTGAATTTGGCAAAGGGATTGTGTATCCACATGAGAAAACTCACGCAGGGCCTAAGATAGATCGATACGATCTGATGAAAGCAAGTAAGACAAATATGTCATCAATTTTCGGTTTATATTCAGATGATGGTAAAGAATTAAAGCCAACATTTGATAGTGCTAAAAACAGTACTCATGATGCGTGTGCAACTGATGATGATGGTGTTAAACATCGTTTATGGAGAGTATCTGATAAGAAGATGATTGAAGATATAAGCAAGTTTATGGAAGATAAATCTATTTATATAGCAGATGGACATCACCGTTACGAAACGGCAGTAACTTATCGAGATGATATGCGTAAAGCAGAAGGGATTGGATCAGACGTTGAGCGAGATTACGATTACGTTTTAATGATGTTTATCAATTTTTGTGATGACGGATTAAACCTATTTTCAACTCATAGAGTAGTAGACGTTGATGCTGATTATAATGAAGAGGCGTTACTTAAAAACTTATCATCAGATTTTAATATTGAAAAGTTAGATGATCTAGATGCTATGAATAAGGTGTTGGAAGATAATGACGGTGTTTTTGGTAGATGGTGTTTTATGGGTTTAACTGGAATATATTCTATGTTTATCAAAGATGAAGTTTATACTGGTGAGCATGAAATATATCGTGAAATCTACACCTATCTTTTAGAGAATAAAATTTTAAAGAAAGAGTTAGGTTTTACTGATGATAAATTATCACATAAAGATGGTATCCATTTTATACAAGGGGTTGATGGTGCATCTAAATATATGTCAGAGCATCGCGCGGTTGCATTTATTTTAAATTCAGAGAGTCTTGATGTTATCAAAAAGGTTTCAGAGGCTGGTTTAGTTATGCCACAGAAATCTACATATTTTTATCCGAAGATAGCTACAGGATTTGTAATCAATAATTTATAATTTCAAGTTGATTGATAGGTTCGCAGTGATTATATTAAATAGTATTAATGAGAATGAGAGAAGAAGATTATAACAAAATAATATATAAGGATGTACAATATGGCAGGACACAGTAAATGGGCAAATATTAAACATAGAAAAGCCGCACAAGATTCAAAACGTGGAAAGGTTTTTACAAAAATAGGTAGAGAGTTAACAGTCGCTGCAAAGATCGGTGGATCAGATCCAGATTCTAATTCACGATTACGTTTAGCGTTAGATAAAGCAAGATCTGCAAATATGCCTAAAGATAATGTTGATAGAGCGGTGAAGAAAGGAACTGGAGAAGGTGGCAATCAGATATATGAAGATATTATGTATGAAGGCTACACAACTGGTGGTATCGGGATATTAATTAAAGCACTTACTGAGAACCGTAACAGAACGATAATGGAAGTTAAAACTACTGTTGTTAAACGTGGTGGTAGCATGGCAGAGCCTGGTGCTGTATCTTGGCAGTTTGAACATAAAGGTATAATTATTGTTCAAGCGGACACTATATTAGAAGATGCGTTGATGGATTTAGCGCTTGAAGCTGGAGCTGATGATGTTGTTTTAGAAGAGGATATGTTTACAGTTACAACAACTATGTCGGAGTATGAAAAGGTTAAAAATTTCTTACTTGAAAATCATGTGAAGATAGAGTTTTCAGAGTTAACTATGAAATCAAAAACAACTGTAGATGTTGCTGGAGAAGACGCAGAAAAACTTCTAGCATTAATAGATGCGTTAGAAGATCTTGATGATGTTCAAGAAGTTTACGGTGCATTCGAGATTGACGACTCAGCATTTGAAGAGGCATAGATGTTATTTCTCGGTATCGATCCAGGTTTAAATCGTACAGGTGTTGGACTTGTATCATCAGAGAAAGGCGTCGTAAAATATGTTGCACACAAACTTGTTAAGAGTGATACGAAGACTCCGTTAGTAGATAGATTAAAACAGATAGTAGAAGGTGTAACAGAGTTTGTTGAGATACATAAACCAGAGTACGCAGCTATAGAGGATATCTTTTTTTCAACAAATGCGAGGAGTGCTTTACTTCTTGGTCAAACAAGAGGGGCTATAATTGCATCGCTCGTATTGAAGAATATAAAGGTAAAAGAGTATACCGCTTTACAGATAAAGAAAGCGATATCTGGTTACGGCAGGGCAGATAAGGAACAGGTAAGAAAGATGGTTGAACTACATTTGAATTTAATTTCAATAGATAAAAAAATCCCACTAGATATAACAGATGCGTTAGCGTGTGCGTTATGTTTATCATATCATGCAACGTCATATATGATATCGAATAAGCTGATATGATATTTAGATTAGCAGGTAAAATAATAATCAAAGATCATACATCTGTTGTTGTGGATGTGAACGGCGTTGGATATGAGGCATTAATATCATTACACACTTATTCTGTAATAGGATCTGTTGGTGATGATGTGATAATTTATACTCATTATGTGAGTAGAGATGATGGCGTATATTTATTTGGTTTTGCGGATCTTGATGAGAAGAAATTATTTCTACAATTAATCACAGTATCAGGCATCGGTCCTAAGGTAGCTGTTAAAATTTTAGGTGGCGTTGGTGGTGATAATTTAAAGAAAGCGATAGCGTCAGAAGATACTATAATGCTTACAACGATCCCAGGAATCGGCAAGAAATCTGCTGAGAGAATTATCGTTGAGTTAAAGGATAAGTTTTCTAAAGATGAACTTTTATCTGAGATTTCAACAGGTGATATAAGAGGCGATGTTTTAAGTGCGTTAGTTAATCTAGGGTATAAACAACTTGATGCACGCAAATCGTTAGAGGGTATAGATTCGGGAGAAGATTTTGAAATGATCCTTCGTAAAGCGTTAACAAAATTAGCTGGTAAACAATAACTATGTGGAAGATTAAAGTATGATGGATGATGATCTATTTAGGGAAATTTCTGAGAGTGAAGATAAGTCTAATAATGATATACGTCCAAAAAGTTTTGATGATTATACAGGTCAAAAAAATATAATAGGCAATCTAAAAGTTTTTGTTCAAGCAGCAAAAGATAGGGATGAGAGTTTAGATCACTGTTTATTTTATGGACCTCCAGGCTTAGGCAAAACTACGCTTGCATATATAATCGCAAACGAGTTAGGCGTTAATATTAAAACAACATCAGGACCGACTATAGAGAAGTCGGGTGATCTTGCAGCATTACTAACAAACTTATCTAAAAATGAAGTTTTGTTTATAGATGAAATTCATAGAATTCATGCATCAATTGAAGAAATTTTATATCCAGCGATGGAAGATTATAAGTTAGATTTATTAATAGGACAAGGGCCAGCTGCACGTTCAATGCGTTTAGATCTTCCACGATTTACATTGATTGGGGCTACAACAAGGGCTGGTTTATTAACATCTCCACTGCGTGACAGATTTGGAATGTTGATAAGATTAGAGTTCTACACAGATGAAGAGCTTGCAATAATTATTCTTCGTGGCTCAACATTAATCAATACTGTGTTGCATAAAGATGCAGCCTTAGAGATTGCAAAAAGATCAAGAGGTACACCTCGTATAGCACATAGAATTTTAAGAAGAATGAGAGATTTTGCTGATATTTTTAATGAAGGTACAATCTCATTACAAGTCACAAGAGATGGATTAAATAGATTAGAGATCGATTGTGAAGGCTTAGATAGTTCAGATAGAAGACTGCTCTATGCGATAATAGATAAGTATCAAGGTGGCCCAGTTGGAGTTGATACATTATCTGCTGCAACTAGTGAAGAGAAAGATACGATTGAAGATGTGATAGAGCCATTTTTAATATATAAAGGTTTTATTCAAAAAACACCACGAGGCAGAGTTGCAACCAAAATGGCGTACGAACATTTAGGTAGAAGTTATAGTGAAGAGTTAACGATAGAAAAATTATTAGGTACGGATTAAAAATTGGCTAGACAGAAAACAACATATATATGTCAAACTTGCGGATCGATTTCATCAAAATGGTTAGGAAAATGTCCTGAGTGTAATGAGTGGAATTCATTTGTTGAAGAGGTTGTTGAAAAGAAAGGTAGTGGTGCAACATCGGCTATATCAAACTATAAACCAACATCTGAACCTGTGCTTCTTGATTCTGTTGTGTCTATTGAAAACGATCGAGTAAAGTTAGGTTTCAAAGAGTTTGATCAAGTGTTAGGTGGCGGTATCGTTGCAGGATCGGTTATATTAATCGGTGGAGAACCTGGTATCGGTAAATCTACAATCATACTTCAAATAGCAGGCATACTTTCTGGTAAAGATATGAGCGTTGTATATCTTACAGGAGAGGAGTCTTTAACGCAGATTAAAATGCGTTCAGATAGATTAGGTGCTGACACATCTAAGATTAGTTTATTGTCAACAACATCGTTTGAAGATCTTTTATGTGCGATTGAGAAACAGAAGTTTGATTATATAATAGTTGACTCGATACAAACAATAAACTCTAAAGAACTTATGTCAGTTGCAGGAACTGTAAGTCAGATTAGATATATAACTTATCGACTTGTGGAGATCGCTAAACAGAATAATATAACAGTTTTCATAGTTGGGCAAGTAACAAAAGATGGTTCATTAGGTGGTCCTAAAACTTTAGAACATTTAGTTGATACGGTGCTATATTTTGAAGGTGATTTCAATCGTGGGTTAAGAATATTACGCACGGTTAAAAATAGATTTGGATCAACCGATGAGGTTGGAATATTTGAGATGACGGTAACTGGATTAGTTGAGTCCTCATCAGATGTTTTATTTATGGATAGCGGAAATGAGAAAGTATCAGGTAGAGTTTTAACAACTGTGCTTGAAGGATCACGTCCATTTATAGTGGAGATACAGGCGTTGGTTGTGCCTACATTTTTTCAATATCCAAAACGTAACTCAACAGGTTTTGATCAGAACAGGTTAACGATGTTGATAGCGATTGTTGAGAAGAAATTAGGAATAAATTTATCAGCAGCCGATGTTTATTTAAATGTTGCAGGTGGATTAAAGATTAGAGAACCATCAGCTGATCTTGCAGTGATAGTTGCGATACTTTCTTCATTTAAAGATATTATTGTTGATGACGATACAGTGTTTGTGGGTGAAGTTGGTTTAACGTCACAAGTTAGACAAACATCTAATATGTTAAGCAGAATGAACGAGTCTAAAAAGTTTGGAATAAAAAAAATGGTTACACCTTATAATAAAGGTATAGAAGCCGATATAAAGATAATAGATATCAAAGAGATTAAAGATTTGATAAGTATTTTAAATTTAAATTAAGAGTATACGGAGGACAGATAATGTCATTAATGAAGGGAAAAAACGTATTGATTTTCGGTGTTGCTAACGATAAAAGTATAGCATACGGAATAGCTAAACAGATGTTTGATGATGGTGCTAATGTAGGATTTTCATATGCGAACCAAGCGTTTGAAAAACAAGTTAGACCGATAGCTGAAAGATTTGATTCAAAATTTTGCGAAGAGTGTGATCTAGGTGATGATAACGCAATAGAGGAACTTGTGAAGAAAGCTGAGAAAGTTTATGGCAAGATAGATACAATAATTCACTCAGTAGCGTTTGCACCTAAAGCTGCATTAACTGGAAGATTTTTAGACACAAAGCGTGAAGATTTTATTACTGCATTAAATATTTCTGCATATACATTAGTTGCATTAGCTCAAAAATTTGAAGGTATATTAGCCGAGAATGCATCATTCTTAACACTGTCATATTATGCGGCAATAAAAACTGTTCCAAACTATAATGTAATGGGTGTAGCTAAAGCAGCACTTGAGGCTGTTGTTAGATTTTTAGCTGTAGATTTAGGAAATAAAGGTATGAGAATTAATGCAATTTCTGCAGGTCCAGTTAGAACATTATCTGCAAGAGGTGTTGAGGGATTAAGTAGATTATTTGAAGCAGTAGCAGCAAGAGCTCCACTTCATAGAAATATTGATATTGAAGATTGTGGACATTTAGCATCATTTTTATGTAGCGATAAAGCAAAAAATATTACTGGCGAAGTAGTTTATTTAGATGCAGGGTTCAATGGCACAGCATTATAGTAATCTAGAAACAATAAAAAATATTTTCTCTATTCCTTTAGAATATAACAAAGTGATAGATGATGTTGACTCACTTGGAAAGATTAAAGCTGATAAGTATCAGAAAGTTTTATCAAACGATTATTTTGTTTGCTACGATGTTTATCCGAGCAATCCTGATAAGTCATTATTAGGTTATTCGGTTGCAAATTGTTGCGATCCAGATGAAGTTGAAGAGTATATGTTAGGATTTCTAACACCTATTATGACAGATGATTTCACAGTTGATTCTCTGAACTATGTGATCATTGATGGTATGCGTGGGTTAGAAGTTTATGCTCCGATGAGATTAGGTGAAGAAGATAAATATCTTTACGTAGTTTACATCACAGATGAAGAGAATGCATTTTTTGTGTTTGCATTATCAGATGCTGATGTAGAGGATGCGTTAGATGAATTTTCATTTGCTGTAAGATCTTTTCATAGATTAAATAGAGTTACAGTGATAGAAAATGCACCAAATATTTCAACATGTTGTGATCACGAACACGGGCATGGGCACGGTCACGAACATGGGCATGATTGTAATTGTGATCATAAACATGAAGACGGTCACGAACACGAACAAGATCACGAACATGAACATGAACATGAACATGAACATGATGATGAATTTTATGATGATGATTTAGAGAATACTGTTGAAAATTATTCTGCACAAAAAAACATTAAAAGCATCATGGATAATTTAGCTGAAGAGATAGGTACAGCAGATCAAGAGCTTGAAGCGATGATTGTAATTAATGACTTAAAGTTTGATAACGATGGTTATGAATTTTTATTAAGAAACGTATATGTTGATGATTATATTGATGTGGATTTTGTAAAATATTTTCCAAACATAGATATTAACGATGTGTTCATAAAGATCAAATCAGAGTTAACGGATTTAAAAGAGATTGATACAATATCTATTACAATTATAGATAAGACATTAACGTCATTAACATTATATCCAGAGGATCAAGATTCAGAATAGAAATTTTAAGTAATATATATATGCCATGTTAAATCTAGGAGAGTTTAAAGATGAAATATAAAATAGTGTCAAACTTTTGTTACTGTATTTTTATTTTAACTCTCTTAAATTTATCGGTATACGCTAACACCTCTTCAAATTCACAAGATAAACAAATAACCTTAATGCTAAATCAATTTTATAAAAGTTATATTAGCGAGATCAGTAAAAACACGATTGATTTTCAAACCATAAATTCTCTAAAAAATAAATATCTGACATTAAGTTTGAGAGATAAAATAATAGCACCAGAACTTAGCTATGTTCCTATTATATATGCATAATATAGTTCTCATGATTGGTGGATACGCTTAAAATTAAAAAGAGTAATGTAAATAATAATGAGTTTTTAGTGTCATATTTTAATATTGTTTCTAGTGAAACAAAACTATTATATTATCTATTATAGAAGAAAATAAAGCATATAAAATTTATAATATTTTAGATAAGGATAATGTTATCGTAAACATCGTTGATGATACTGTTTATTAATTAGAAAGAGTGGTTATGAAATAGTAACTAGCAGAAATATAATATCAGATAAACTGTTGTTTGGTTGAATGAGGGTTAGTTGATTTGAGATATGTTGAGATAGTATCAAGCTTTATCTTTATTGTTATTTAGCCGATTAAATTAAAATACTCTAAAACATTAATTAGGGAGTAGATCTGTTATAGATATAGATGACAGTAACTTTATATTAAATTAATTAACTGGGTTACAAGAAAGTTTTATAGTTAAAAAAGGAAAAGGTAGTATATGGATAGTCACAAAATTGAGTTATTAGAGAAAGAGGGTAACGAGGTTCCATTTTTTTTACATCTAGAAGATGAGGATGATCTTTTTAATATACAACAGATACTTCTTGAAAATTTCAATCATTTAACGATAGATGAATTTATGGAGAAGTTAGATACAGAAAATGTAGTTGCAGATTTTAATGCAAGTAATGAGGAAGAGTTTAATTTATTTGAGTTGTTTAAATTTTTAAATATTGCACCAGTAAATGTGTTTATCAATTGGGACAAGTTCGATAATATTGATGAAATTTCATTCAATGATTTAGATCAATATTTTTATAATATATGGTTTCATTCGGCTGATAATATAGATATTTTTGATGACACTTATAGATGGATTGTATCAATTCGTCATGATGGTGTTATCAGTTGTACGGTTGTCGTGTAGTTAATAAACATAGGAGAAAATCATGAAAAATATTAGTAACTGGAGTGCAGTTCCTCCTTGCACACTTAGAGTGATCAAAAGAGTAATGGGTGAGATTGGTATAGAGTGCGACCCTGGGTATCAAGAATTCTTATCATGGAGTGATGGTGGTGAAGGTTATATCGGATATAATTATCTATCATTATGGAGTTTAAAAACTCTAAGCCAACTAAATAAGGATTATGATATCAAGAAATATCTTGGTGATAATTATTTTGTGTTTGGCACAGATGGTGGTAGTAACTGTTACGGATTTGACTTCTCAAATTCAGGTGTAATATTTACTGCACCTCTTGGAGATTTAGATGAAGATGATGAGATTGTTATATTAGCAAAAAACTTTGATGAGTTTATAAATAAAGCTAAGAAAGAGAAATTGAATTAATAAAAACATTATAGATTGAAGTAAAATATCATGGAAAAATGGAGCATATCATTATGGCTACATCTAAGGAATATATAGAGTTTGTATGTGAACAGATTTTAGATGTTGGAGTTGTACGGTTCAAAAAAATGTTCGGTGAATATATGATTTACGTAAATGATAAACCTGTGCTTCTGGTTTGTGATAGTACGGTGTATGTTAAAAAACTGGATTGCTTAGAAGGGGTTATGCAAAAAGCTGATAAAGGCTTTCCGTATAAAGGTGCAAAAGAGCATTATATTTTAGATGTTGAAGATACAGATTTCTCTAAAGAGATTGTCACAATTTTAGAAAAAGTTACACCTATTCCAAAACCTAAAAAGAAACCAGTTAAAAAGTTATGAGATAAGTATTGAAGTGAATATGGCAACATATTATTGGTATAATAGAAGAGGGATATTCGAGATTAGATTTATGGATATTACTGGGATCGTTTATATTAATTTATTGTGAGATTTAATGTAAAGGAAACTGTATAACCATCTTAATAGGTAAGGTTAGATTGTTTGTAAATATTTATTAAAATAACTGTAATAAAATCTAAAATAATTTTATATGACTGATTTGTAATATTATATTATTTATGAGTTATTATCTGTAAATTATTTTATGAACAGGATATCAAAATCATCTATAATTTTTAGTGCAGTTTTTTTAGCATCAATCCCAGTACTATTTTTATCGTTTAAGAAGATTGCAAAATAAATAAACTTATTTCCTTTCTCAACAAATCCAACAAACCAACCGTTACCGTTAGAGCCACTTCCAGTTTTTCCAAAAATATTACTATCATTGCCTTCATCTATTTTCATAATATTTTTAAGTATCGTTATATCGTTTTGATTATAGATACTTTCATTCTCTAAAATTTTCTGAAGCACGTTCACTTGTTCAACTGGAGATATTTTAAGTGATGAGTTCAACCAAAACCCGTTTAGCTCTGCAAGCTTATTACTTCCGTTACCGTACCACTCTGATGTATCAGCGTTACCATATTTTAATTTTTCTAATTCAACTGTAAAGATATCATGATTAATTTTATTTGTCATTTGATGATAGTACCATACACACGATACTTTAAAAGCTTCTCTTAAAGTGACATCTTTATTCCATAAATCAAGCCAATAGATAGTGCCATTATATTTCATTTTTGAACTTTCATCTTCAAGGATATTATTATTTAGTCCGATCAATGTTGACACTATTTTGAAAGTTGAAAACGGTGAAAATCTTGTTGTTGCCATCTCTTTATTATAAATAAAATAATTTTGTTGAGGGATATAGAAAACAGCTGTACCATTTTTACCATCAAAATATTTACTTAAATCTATATCTTTTTCAGGAGTGATATTCCTACTATTATTATCAGTTTTTACGCTATCAGTTTGTGTAGTTATATTAGGAGCAAGATCTGTTGGTTTATCTCTTTTTGTACATCCTACTATGAAGCAAGATAGAATTATAAGTATTAAAAGTATTTGTTTAATTTGTTTCATTTTGAGTATTTTTCTCCGATGTAGAATATTGTTATTTTTATTCTTTAAAACTTTAAATCTCAAATCTTAAGTCTCAAATCTGAAATCTTAAATCTGAAATCTTAAATATTGAAGTTAATTAATAATATACAACAATAATCAGCCAACATAAATAGGAAATAAAAAAGAGGCATCAAATTAATGATACCTCTTATATGAATTTATCAATTTATTAATTGAATAAAAGTTTATGTATCAGTCGGTGCTCCAAGTACAGGTTTTTTCCCGATACCTAAAAACACACCTAAAGAAACTACAGCGAAAATAACACCAACGATATTAGAAATATCCATCGGAAGATTAAATCCTATTTTTTGAGATAGAATAAAACTTGTCGTAGCAGCTGTCATAAATGTTGCAGGCAGAGATGCGATAAAGTGAAATTTACCTTTACGATAAAGATAAGCTGCACTTGCCCAAAGCACAACTGTTGCTAATGTTTGGTTTGCCCAACCGAAATAACGCCATATAATATTGAAATCTATCTGCGAAAGTAAAGCACCTATTGCAAATAAAGGAAGTGCAATATACAAACGGTTTAGATTTGGTTTTTGTGAATAATTGAATGCTTCAGCGATAGTTAAACGAGCTGCACGGAATGCTGTATCCCCTGAAGTGATCGGTAGTATAATAACTCCAAGCACTGCAAGTGATCCACCAAATACACCCATAAGTGATCTAGCAGTTTCATTCACAACATTCGCAGGGCCACCGTTAGCTAAAGCAGCTTGTAGCATTTCAGGTGATTGATAGAACGTCATACCAACAGTTGCCCAGATAAGTGCGATAACTCCCTCACCGATCATAGAACCATAAAATATTGATTTACCTTGGCTTTCGTTCTGCACACATCTAGCCATAATGGGTGATTGTGTTGCATGAAATCCAGATAAAGCTCCACACGCAATTGTAATAAATAGTAGTGGCCAAATAGGTAATCCACTAGGTTCTTGATTTATCATTTCAGCAGCAGGATAGAAATCGTAACCTTTAACAAATAACATAATAACCATACCTGCAGCCATGATTAAAAGTATAGCTCCAAATACTGGATATAATTTTCCAACTATTTTATCAATAGGAAGAACTGTTGCTGCGAAGTAATAAATAAATATTACAACAAGCCATATAACTTTATCAACTTCAGTAAGTTTTTGTAAAAGCATTGCAGGAGCTGTAACGAACACTACTCCAACAAGTAAAAGTAATACTATAGAGAAAACTTGCATAACACGTTTGAATATAGCACCTAGATTGTATCCAACGATAGTCGGCACATTTGCACCTTTATAACGAATAGATAGCATTCCTGAGAAATAATCATGAACACCACCTGCAAAAATTGAACCGAAAACAATCCAAAAAAGAGCAGCAGGCCCGTAGAGTGCACCAAGAATAGGTCCAAAGATAGGTCCAATTCCAGCGATGTTTAGTATCTGTATTAACCAAACTCTAGCTCTACCCATAGGAACATAATCTACACCATCTGGTTGTGTGATAGCAGGTGTTTTACGTTCAGGATCTACTCCAAAAATTTTCTCAACAATAGTTCCGTAAACCTTATACCCCACAAGTAATGTGGCTAGTGCTAAAAGAAAATAAACATAATTCGGCATAAAACTCCCCCTCTCGTAACGTTTTTGTTTTAACTATATAATCAGTAACCACCAATTAATAATTTTTCAAATCGGTGAATGGCTACTGTTATAATCTTGATTTGTGAGTAACAATAACTTGAAATAGTGATGTCAAATATTTTTAATATTACTAAAAGTGTTCCTTAACATCGGAAATAATATCAACACATGGATCTATACTATATACTGTAGTTAGATTTTAATTTCTGCACCAAGCAGTTTTACGAACGCACTAATAAGAGCTGGATGAGCTGGCCATGCAGCAGCCGTTACAAGGTTTCCGTCAACAATAGCATCAGTTAGAGTAGCGTTAGACTCAGTCCAAGTTCCACAAGCAACTTTCACATCAGGCATAACGGCAGGATAAGCTGTACATTTTTTACCTTTAATAACATCAGCTGTCGCAAGCAGTTGAGGTCCGTGACAGATTGATGAGATCGGTTTTTTAGCAGCATCAAATTCTTTAACGATCGCAATAACACGAGCGTTTAGACGAAGATATTCAGGTGATCTACCACCTGGAACATAAAGCCCTATATAATCTGCTGTATTTACTTTATCAAAATCATAATTTATTGCAAAATTGTGTCCAGGTTTTTCACTATAAGTTTGATCTCCTTCGAAATCATGAATTGCTGTTTTGATTGTGTCACCAGCTTTTTTATCAGGACATACAACATCTACTACGTATCCCAACATAACAAGCATTTGAAACGGCACCATTATTTCGTAATCTTCAACATAATCGCCTGCAAGCACTAGAATCTTTTTTGACATGAGTGTCTCCTTTTAGTTATACATTTATTTATCTAAAAATAATCAACTTTGATAGAAAACTATTAACGTAACTGTTTTGTAAAAAGCAGTGTTAATATTACTTTGTCAACAATATTGATAGTTTATAAAAAACATATAATGTATTTTATCTGATTAGCCTAAGTTTGTCAATATTCACACGATACTTTTAACATCAATTAAGTTAAGTTCTGTCAAGCAATAGATCAGATAAAATTAGTCATAAAATGATTTGAGATAAGATTGAATTTTTATAGTTTTTAACCGTCTATTATTATAATTGATATATATTGATAATATCCGCTCTTTCTAAATTTTATCATTATAATTAATATTGACAGATAATATTATCGAATAATAGAAGTTTAGTTTTTAGGTTTTTTAGATAGTATGAGGTATATAATAGAAGAAAATAGCTTGATATATGAAATCATCACTTGACAATTTTGGTAAGAGATATTAAATTATTTTTAGCACTCTAGTATAGTGAGTGCTAACGGTTTTAAGTTCGGTTTAAGGTATCGAGCTATTAAAGGATCGTGTGAGATAATTAAATAATCATCAAATAATATAATAAGTAAAGCAGGGGTATTTTTTTTATGGCTAAGAGCATGCAGTTTAAAACAGAGGTATCTAAACTATTAGATATTGTTATTCATTCATTATATTCTAACAAGGATATTTTTTTAAGAGAGTTAATTTCAAACTCTTCAGATGCGATTGATAAATTACGTTACGAGTCGTTAACTGATTCTACAAAATGCGAGAATGATACAGAGTTCAAAATTAAGGTAATAGTAGATAAAGATAAGAAGACTTTAACTATTTCTGATAACGGAATAGGTATGACATATGATGAAGTAATAAACACGTTAGGAACGATTGCAGCATCAGGCACTAAAGAGTTTATGAAGATGATAGAAGATAAGAATAAAGATGATACTGCGAAGATGATCGGACAGTTCGGTGTAGGTTTCTACTCTGCATTTATGGTATCAAGCAGTGTTGAAGTTTTAACACGTAAAGCTTTAGAGAAAGAGGCTGTTAGATGGTCATCAGAAGCAGATGGCAAGTTTACTATTGATAAAGCTGTGAAAGAGAGTCGTGGAACAGATGTGATATTAACTTTAAAAGAAGAGGATATGAAATATCTTGAAGAGTGGACACTTAAAGAGCTTGTCACTAAATATTCTGATTATATCGAACATAAAGTTGTTATGGATGTTGAACGTAAGAAGATGGATGATGAAGGCAAGATGACAGATGAGGTTGAAATCGTTGAAGAGGTTTTAAATTCTCAGAAGGCTATCTGGTTAAAAGATAAAAATTCTATTACTGATGAAGAGTACAATGATTTCTATAAACATATAACTCACGATTATTCAACACCACTATCAAAAATACATTATAGAGCTGAAGGAAATTATGAGTTCTCGGTTCTATTATATATCCCTGAAAAAAGCCCGATGGATATTATTTATAAAGAGTATAAATCAGGTCCTATGTTATATGTTAAAAGAGTTCAGATTATGGAGAACTGTGAAGATCTTATTCCTCCATATTTAAGATTTGTGAAAGGTGTTGTAGAGTCTGATGATCTACCTCTTAATATTTCACGTGAGATATTGCAGAACAATAAACAGATTGAAGTTATAAGAAAGAATATCACTAAAAAAGTTTTAGATGATTTAAAAAGTATCAAAGAGAATGAGTACGAAACTAAATATCTAAAATTTTATAAAGAGTTTTCAAGAGTATTAAAAGAGGGTCTACATTACGATACTGAGAGAAGAGAGCAGATAACTGATCTTCTACTTTTTGCATCAACTAACATGGAGAACGGTGCATATACGACAGTTCAAGATTATGTAATGAGAATGAAAGCAGATCAAGAGGATATATATTATATAGTTGCAAAAAGTTATAATGAAGCTATAGCGTCGCCGTATTTAGAAGGTTTTAGAGATAAAGATATTGAAGTTTTAATAATGACAGATGATATAGATGATATTGTAATATCTTCAACACGTGAGTATAAAGGCAAGAAATTTAAATCAGTTGTTAAAGGTGATATTGAGCTTGGAGATAATAAAGAGGATAAGGAAGAGAAGAAGAAAGAGTTTTCTGCGTTAACAGATTTTATTAAGGAAGAGTTAAAAGATAATATCGCAGATGTTAGATTATCAAGTAGATTAAAAGATTCGGCTGTATGTTTGGTAACAGGCGAGCAAGCTATGGATCCATATTTAGAACAGATGATGAAAGCTATGGGAGAGAAAATTCCTGTAAGCAAACGAGTTATGGAGATCAATCCTAATCACGATCTGTTTATATCTATGAAAGCGATATTTGAGAAAGATAAAACATCAGAGATTTTAAAAGAGTACACATTGTTGTTGTACGATCAAGCATTGATACTTGAAGGTGATAAACCGATTAATCCATCAAACTTTACAAAATATATGTCAAGATTAATGGCTGGAAATTTAAAATAGTATAGAACTGTTTTACATGCTATTATATTATGGTTTAGGGTATAGGATACTACTTTAAGATATGTTAGATATGCTAGTTGAAAAAGTATTGAGTAAGCTAGTTGAGTATTTAGTATTAGTTGAAAAGTATTGAGTAGACTAGTTGAGTATTTAGCGTTAGTTGAAAAGTATAAAAGTGATAGTTAAGAATTTAGAGGAATAGATTATGGAAAACATTCATGCAACGACCGTTGTTGCCGTAAATATTAGAGGCGGTATAGTGTTAGCGTCAGATGGACAGGTAACATTAGGCAGTATGGTGATGAAGGATAATGCACGCAAGGTGCGTAAGTTAGGTGATGGAACAGTGCTATGTGGATTTGCAGGTTCAGCTGCTGACGCATTTACTTTGATGGAGCGTTTTGAAGGTAAATTAAAAGCTCATTCTAATCAGTTAGCAAGAGCAGCAGTTGAACTTGCTAAAGATTGGAGATCAGATAGGTATTTGAGAAGGCTTGAAGCTATGATGATCGTTGCTGATAAGACAGATATGTATCTTTTATCTGGTACAGGCGATGTTATCGAATCAACTGATGGAATAACAGCGATCGGATCAGGTGGTGCGTATGCACTATCAGCTGCAAGAGCGCTTGCACAAAATACTGAATTGTCAGCTAAAGAGATCGCAGTAAAATCTTTAGAAATCGCAGGAGCAATTTGTATATACACAAATCAAAATATAACTGTTGAAGAGCTTTAGGGTTTTGTAGTCGTATAGATTTTTGAAGTGTAACAATTTTAAAAAAGTATAAAACTGATTGAAGAGTTTTAGGTTTTTGTAGTCGTATAAATTTTTGAAGTGTAATAATTTTAAAAATGTATGACTGTTAAAAGTAGCAGTATTAAAAAAAATGTAAACTAGTACAGATTAGTAGTAGTTTAATAATGATATAAAAGGTTGGTAGTTTAATGAATTATGATTTAACACCCAAAGAGATAGTAAAAGAGTTAGATAAATATATAGTAGGACAAGGATCAGCGAAGAAGGCAGTAGCTGTTGCGTTGCGTAACAGGTGGCGTCGTCTTCAATTACCTTTAGAGCTTCAAGATGAGATCACTCCTAAGAATATAATAATGATCGGTGCAACAGGAGTTGGTAAAACGGAGATCGCAAGAAGGTTGGCAAAATTAACTGGATCACCGTTTATAAAAATTGAAGCATCAAAATTTACAGAAGTAGGTTACGTTGGTAGAGATGTAGAATCTATGATCCGTGATCTTGTAGAGATATCTGTAAATTTAGTAAGAGCAGAAGTTAAAGAGTTACACCTTGAGAAAGCTAAATTGTTAGTGATAGAAAGATTGTTAGATATATTAATTCCTCCTATCAATCAAGCAGGAAATTCAGCAACAGATAACACAGCTCCGTCAGATACTGAAACACGAGAAAAGTTTCGTGTGATGTTGGCTGATGGAAAACTCGAAGACAGAATGATAGAGATAGATGTTGATGATCCAGCACCTCATGTTGAAGTTTTATCAAATGTTGGAATGCAAGATATGGGTATGGATCTACAAGATATGATGAAGAACATCTTCCCTACTAAAAAGAAAAAAAGAAAGATGAAATTATCAGAAGCTAGATTAATTTTAGAATCTCAAGAAGTTGCAAGATTGATTGATATGGATGATGTGAAACAAGTTGCATTAAAACGTGTTGAACAATCGGGTATAGTTTTTCTTGATGAGATAGATAAAATATGTACAAGAGATTCATCATCAGGCAGAGGCACAGATGTATCAAGAGAGGGAGTTCAGCGTGATCTTCTACCGATTGTAGAAGGTTCAACAGTTATGACAAAATATGGTATGGTTAAAACAGATCACATTTTATTTATCGCAGCTGGAGCATTTTCAATGGCTAAACCATCTGATCTTATCCCTGAGTTGCAAGGTAGATTTCCTATACGAGTTGAGTTAGAGTCTTTAACAAGAGAAGATTTTGTTCGTATATTAAGTGAACCACAAAATGCGTTAACTAAACAGTATACAGCGTTACTCAAAGCTGATAATGTAACTATTAACTACACTAAAGATGGTATAGAATCAATTGCTGAGTTTGCATTTAATGTTAATTCAACAAATGAGAATATAGGCGCAAGAAGACTTCATACAATAATGGAGAAACTTTTAGAAGAGATTGCATTTGATGCTCCTGAAGAGATTAAAGGTGAGGTTGATATCAATGAAGAGTATGTGAAATCACATTTAAGCTCTATCGTTGCAAATCAAGATCTAGCTAAATATATTCTTTAGTTTGAGATAGGTATTTTGTATAGTAATATAATTCTAAATCACATATAAATTTCTATTGTCAATCAATTAGGGTTGCCTAAGTATGTGTTTTAGTTTTGGATTATATATATCAGATTAATATATTAAGAGTTGGTTAATAAATGAGATTGTTACTTAGTTTATTTGTGTTGCTGTTTTTATCTTTATACTCAAATTTTGCGATTGCAGATAGTAGAGAGTTAGTAGAGAAAATTACCAAATGGGCATCTGGTTATAAGTTTGATATACGTTCAATTAATGCTAATAATATAAAAGTGTCATCAAATCAGAAATTATATACAGGTATGAAGTTTAATATTTTTCGTTACGGTGATGATATTAAACATCCTATAACTGGAAAAGTTGTTAGCAAACAGAAAGCAAGTATTGCAACATCGGTAGTAACTAAATCGGATATGTTGCAGGCGAGTAACAATAAGGTTAAAAAGGGTGATAGTGTTGAGATTTCAAAACCTATTCAAATATCATTTCTGTTTGATAATATTTCAACGATAGATGCAACAGAGATCAAATCAGAATTTCTTATCAATTCATTATTTAATATAGTTGAAAATGCTGATTATAAAATATCTTGTAGTGGATCAGGTGACGGAAGTTTTGATGGTTCAGCTAACTGTCTATTTTTATTTAAAGATAATGTGATATTAAATTCATCTATAGATGTTGTTTCGATATCTATAGACGAGTTGATTGATAATAGATCAATATCATTTATGGTTGATGGCAATGTTGAATCAGGTGCGATAGGTGTAATCGGCAATGAAAACAATAGAGTGATTATCGCATTAGCAAACAGAGATTCTATCAGATTATACACAGCAACAGACAATTATACATTTGTGAAGTTTCAAGATATAACAGCTCAACTTGATGATATTTTAAATGTAGAGTTAGTTGATATTGATAACGATACAGTCTACGAACTTGTAGTTACAAATATTAAAGGAATTGATGCAGAAGAAACATCTATTGCATCGCAGATATTTAAGTATGACGGCGAAAAGTATCATAGAGTACAATCACGTTTGCCATATCTTTTTAGAACATTCTATTCAGACGATCAAAAAGTTCTTGTTGCCCAACAATACAATTCATTAGAGTTTGTAGGTGAAGCTTACACGTTTGGAATAATAGATGGTGCGTACACGATAGATAAAAAAATTGATGGATCAGTAGGTCTACCAGTTTTCGGTTTTGGAGTGTCAAATTATGGCAAAGAGTATCAGAAGTTAATATCGATCAATAAATCAGGTGCGATTGCTATTCGTGATAAAACAGGTTTACTGCAATCTACAACAATTGATGTTTTTGGAGATAATAATCGTTATCTATATTATAACAAAGAGATTGTAACTGGTAGCAACAGGAATGAGGCTGGAGAGGTTGAGTATATAGTTGACAGAAGAACGATTGCAGTTCCGATATATCAACGTATAATAGAAGTTCATCCAACGAGATTTTTGTTATTAAAAAACATCACTGTTGGTAGTGATATAAAAGGTCTAAATATGTTTTCAAACTCTAACATAGGGCTATACTCAATCACTGGTAGCACGGTTAATGAGTTTGTAAGAGTTGATAGAGCAGAGCCATCAATCACCGAGCTTGACATAGTCAATATCAATTCAGAAAGATACATTCTTTCAATCAATAACATCAACACAGAAAGATATAAAACAGGTGACACCGCTAAGATAGAGTTATTTAAGTTGAAGTAGTTATATTAATAGTATTCTATTAAGCAGTTCATTGCTTTATATTATTTAATAAAATAATCGTTGTCATATCTATTTTATTGTGTTACTCTCCACACAGTAATTTTTGCAATATTGCTAAAGTTACTTTCAAGGTATTTTACCTATCACAACTTAACACTACTTACACCCACATTCTGTTAAATACATCATCGTGATATTATGTCATATTTAGTCATATCGTATTATGGAGAGAGTCGTAATATAATTCACTGTATCTAAATATCGGATAATTTTAATGTAGTTGTAAGGTAGCAGAGTTATAGTTTAGATAGAGTGATTTCTTGAGTTTCTAAAAGTTACTGTTTCATTGTTTTTGTTCTGTATATTTATCATTCATAATTTTTTTTTGGGGAGAGAATAATATGAAAAAGTTTTTAGTAATTTTATTTGTTCTTGTTTTAGCCGTCCCATCATATTCTGCAGTGAAGCTACTTGATAAAGGAGATACACAACTTAGTCTTTATGGCTTTTTCCTTTTGTTAGGTGCGTATCAGAATGTTAATATCAATGGTTCGACACCGCAGGTAGGACAGAATAATGATTTGGTTTATGATTTTCTAGGTCACTCAAATATCGGTCTAGATTTTTCAGTTGGCGAGTTTTTCAGTAAAGCAGAGTTTAGGTTTACAGCTGACAACGATAAAGATAATGGAGTGTTTCGTCATCTTTATGCAGGGTATAAATTTTCAAACGGTTTACGTGTTTTAGCTGGCCGTACGAATTCATCAACCGAGACATTTTATTGGTATGACAATATTTTTGATGGCGATGATGGAATGAGAGGATACGGTACGATGGGTTTAGGTCGTCAAAATATGCTTAGATTATCTATAGCTAATATTGATCTATCTTTTCTAGCGATAAATGACAGTGAGTTTATTTTAGGTGGAAATGGTACAGGATATTATCCAGATAGCAATACATCTATCAATGTTGATTTAGCGATAGCAGATAAAGTTATGCCAGGTATTGAGATAGTGTATAACTTAAATTTTGGTGGATTAATTGGTAAGATATTTGGTTTCTATGCAGGTGTAAATGTTGAAGGAACTAGTGATGATTTTGCAGGCTCGCAAAGAGAGTGGATTGATTCAGCAGCAGCAGGTTTAGTTTTACAATATTCTGGATATGGATTTACAACTGTCTTTTCAGCGTTCTATGCATTGAACGGAAATTATGTTGGAGCAGTTAGATGGGGAGCAGGGGCTACGCCTAAGAACTCGCTTAAATTTGATAAACCAGCAGGAGATAATGGTGGTGATATCTGGAAAGGATATAACGATATTAATTCATGGGGTACAGCATTATCTTTTGGCTACAAAATAATGGATACTTTAGATGTTACAATAGGTGGTGGTTTTCAATCAATCTCTACTAAGGATAATGAAGCGTTCACAGCGAGTGGTTTATTAAATTCTTATGCAGCTTATATAACGTTTAGATACTCTATAAATAAATATTTTATGTTACTACCAACAGCTGGTTACTATGTTAACTATACTACAAGCGAGAAAGATCCTTATACTCGTGCAGCGATATTAACAGGTGTGCAGTTGAGAGTTTCATTCTAATTTTAAAAATGTTGATATGATTTTTATATAATCAAAAGGCAGGTTTAAGTAATTAGACCTGTTTTTTTTATGTTATAGAAAAGGTATAAGTTATGATTAATATCTGTATGTATTGACTTATTTAATATTGTTGCTATATTCTAATTTCATATAATATTATATGAAATGGTATAATTTAGGGATATATTATATTTTGTGATTATATTTAATAGGTTATAATTTATTTTTTTGGGGAGAATAATTATGAAGAAAGTTTTATTTATTTTATTTGTTTTGGCATTAGCCACGCCATCATATTCAGCTGTTACGATACTAGATAAAGGTGATACTAAATTTAGTTTATATGGAACAGTTCTTTTGATAGGACTATACCAAAATGCTAACAATAATGGAGTTACAGAACAGACTAAATCTCATAATGATCTTTATTATGCAATACAAGGACATTCAAATATTGGGTTCAATTTTTCAGTAGGGAAACTTTATAGTAAAGCAGAGTTTAGGTTTACAGAAGATAACAATGCAAAGAGTGGTGTGTTTCGTAAACTCTTTATAGGTTACAAGTTTGATAACGGTCTAAAAGTTCAGGTTGGTCGTGACAACACAGCAACAGAAACATATTTATGGTACGATAATCTATTCGATGATGATGATGGATTAAAGGGATATGGAACGATGGGGCTTGGTCGTCAGAACATGCTTAAACTATCTATAGCTAATTTTGATTTAGCATTTATTGCAACAAGAGATATACATAAGCAAGCGTTTCTTTTAAATGGAGATGGTACGGGCAATCTTCCAGGTGATGCAACGCCTATCAATGTTAAATTGAAAATAGCAGATGAAGTTATGCCATCACTAGAGCTAGCGTATAACTTAAAATTTGGTAATCTAACTGGTAAAGTTTTTGGTTACTATTCGGGAGTAAATGTTGAAGCGAGTGGTACAGATATCGGTAGCACACAAAGAGAGTGGTTAGATGTTGCAGCAGCAGGGCTAGTGTTACAATATTATGCTTCAAAAGTTAAGACAGTGTTTACAGCCTTCTACGCCTTGAACGGTAATTATATCGGTGCAGTTAGATGGGGTGCTGATGCAACTCCTGAGAATACACTTAAATTTGAGAAAGCAACAGGCACAAATATTGATGATATATGGAAAGGATTTAATGATATAAATTCATGGGGTACAGCACTATCTGTTGGATATGATATTTTAGATACTTTAGATGTTACAATAGGTGGTGGTTTCCAATCGATCTCAACAACCGATAATAAAGCTTTTGCTAAGTTTGGATTATTAAATTCTTACTCAGCATACTTAGCTTTTAGATATACAATAAATCAATATTTTACAATAGTTCCAACAGTTGGTTACTATGTGAACTACGGCACGAATAAAGATAATCCATATCTTCATGGTGAAATTGTAGCAGGAGCACAGTTAAGAGTATCATTTTAATATAAGATTAATGAGTTAAATTTCATGTAATAATAAGGCAGGCTTAATAATTTAAGTCTGTCTTTTTTAATATTTTCTTTTCAAAATAGCGTAAATGTTGTACTATGTCTGAATAAATTAATATTAATATGACTATTTTTGTGTTAATATAATAATGTTATAATAAGTTATATTTAAGAGGTCAGTATACAGTTTATAAATTCATAGTTTTATTATTTGAGTTCAGTTTTTCTTATAGCTAGTTAAAGAGATTAAATTAAGTTTTTAAATGTTATGTATGCGGGTGTTGGTTTCTCATATTTAACATATTTAATATTTTCGTGGGGAGAGAATAATATGAAAAAATTTCTAGTAATTTTGTTTGTTTTAGCTTTATCAGTTCCTTCATTTGCATCTATCACGGTAGTTGATAGCAATGATATGAAACTGAGTCTTTTTAGTTCTATTCGTTTACTTGGTTTATATCAAAACGTTAACACGAATGGTTCAGCACCACAGGTTGGATCAAATAGCGATCTTGTTTACGATCTTCAAGGCAATTCAAGATTAGGTCTAGAATTTTCAGTTGGCAACTTTTTCAGTACAGCTGAATTGAAATTTTCTCCAGACAATGTTCCGTCAGGTGTATTCCGTCAGCTATTTGTTGGGTATAAATTTGATAACGGTTTAAAAGTTTTAGTTGGTCGTACATACACAACTTCAGAAACAGACTTATGGTACGATAACGTATTTGAGCTTGATGATGGGTTGCATGGTTACGGCACAATGGGTGTTGGTCGTCAGAATATGCTTAGACTATCTATGATGAATATTGATCTATCGTTTTTAGCACTTAGTAAAATCACTAAGAACAATTTTGCTAAAGGTGGTTCAGGCTCAATTAATGGATCTAGTGGCAGTGGTAATAATGTTACGAAATTAGGAATAGCAGATGACATTATGCCAGCTATAGAATTAGCATACACATTAAAATTTGGCGGACTAAGTGGTAAAATTTTTGGTTTCTACACAGGTATAACTGTTGAGGGATTAACTGATACGGACATAGAGAGAGAGTGGATACAATCAGCATCAGCAGGTTTTGCATTACAATATGATGTTGTTGGCATTACTACAGTTCTTTCGGCATTTTATGCATTAAATGGTGATTATGTTGGTGCGGTTAGATGGGGTAGCAGTCAAGAAGCGGTTTATAATAACTCATTAAAGTTTAATAAAGAAGGCAAATGGGAAGGTTATAACGACACAACAACTTGGGGTGCTGCTTTATCTGTTGGGTATAAAATTATGGACACTCTAGATATTACAGCAGGTGGTGGTTTCCAATCTATGTCTGCTGAAAATAATAGTGGTTACGCTGGCACAGGGTTATTAAATTCTTACTCAGCATATGTAGCGTTGAGATATAACATAAACAACTATTTCACAATAGTACCAACAGTTGGTTATTATGTAAGTGATGTTAGTAATAGTGACTTTATTCCGACTGGTGGCGAAATTAAAACTCGTGCTACATTAATAGCAGGCGCACAGTTTAGAGTTGGTTTCTAATTTAGAATAATTGAAGATATTTTATATTATATAGAAGGCAGGTTTAATTATTTAGATCTGCCTTTTACATTTTTTACAATATTTTCTTTGCAAATATTTATAAATCTTGTATTATGTTTACATAATTAATACAACTTTGTTGCTTAAATATAACATTATTTTGATATTGTGTGTAAATCGTAAAAGTTTAAAGGTTGACAGTGTTTTATTTTGATGTCATATTTTAAATAGTTTAAAGAATTGATTTAAGTTATTGGTTAGGTTTCAAAATGTTGATTATACAATTGTTTCATTTTTTGTATGATTGGCATATTTTATATTTTTTTTGAGGAGAATAATATGAAGAAATTTTTTGCAATTCTGTTCGTTCTTGCTTTCGCAGTTCCATCTTATGCAGCTATTGCTGTAGTTGATGATGGGGACACAAAACTTAGTCTTTACAGTTCTGTCCGTTTGCTTGGTGTTTATCAGAATGTTAATAAAAGCGGCAACACTCCACAAGCTGGGACAAATAATGATCTTGTTTACTTGATGCAAGGTAACTCAAGATTAGGTCTAGATTTTTCAGTTGGTAGCTTTTTCAGTAAAGCTGAATTAAAATTTTCACCAGATAATACTCCAGCAGGCGTATTCCGTCAGCTATTTGTTGGGTATAAATTTGATAACGGTTTAAAAGTTTTAGTTGGACGTACTAATTCATCTACAGAAACATATCTAGCATATGATAACGTATATGATACAGATAATGGTATGAGAGGGTTCGGTACAATAGGTGTTGGACGTCAAAACATGGTTAGACTATCTATGTTTAACGCAGACCTATCATTCATCGCACTACAAAATTACAATGGATTTACTTTAGGTGGAAAAGGTTCAGGAACTATTTCTGGCAACACAACTCCTGTTGATGTAAAGTTAGCTATAGCAGATCAAATTATGCCAGCTATAGAATTAGCATATAACTTAAATTTTGGTCCATTAACTGGTAAAGTTTTTGGTTTCTATGCAGGTGTTAATATTGAAGGTCAAGTTGATGGACTTGCTACTGCACAAAGAGAGTGGATTCAATCAGCAGCAACTGGCTTCGTATTAAAGTACAAAGTTGCCGGTGTTTCAACTGTTCTTTCAGCATTTTATGCATTAAACGGTGATTTTGTTGGTGGAGTTAAATGGGGTACTACGAACCTTGTTAAGAACTCACTTAAATTTGATAAACCAAAAGCAGACGGCAGTAACACTGGTGATATCTGGAAAGGATATAATGATAAACACACTTGGGGTGCAGCTCTATCTGTTGGATATCAAATCTTAGAAAGTTTAAATGCTACAGTAGGTGGTGGTTTTGAATCTACTTCTACTAAAGATAATGATGCATATGCAGCAACTGGTTTATTAAATTCATACTCTGCATATGTAGCTTTAAAATATAATATCAATAAATACTTTATGTTAGTTCCAACTGTTGGTTACTATGTAAACTATGGTACAAATGAAAAAAATCCTATCACTAATGCAGCATTAATTGCTGGTGCACAGTTAAGAGTAGGTTTCTAATTTAAGAATATTTAAGTTAATTAAATAAAATATAAAGGGCAGGCTTATTAATTTAAGTCTGTCTTTTTTAATACTCTAAAATAGAGGGATAGTATAAGAAAGGAGTAATTTTATTAAGGTCGACTAATGCATTAGAGTAGGATCAATATTATGGGTGAATAGATAAGAGTAAGCAATGCGTTATGATAGATCATATCAACTCTAAGAACACAACTAAGCAAGGAACACAACTAAGCAAGGAGCATAACTAAGCAAGGAGCACAACTAAGCAAGGAGCACAACTAAGCAAGGAGCACAACTAAGCAAGGAACACAACTAAGCAAGGAGCATAACTAAGTAAGGAGCATAACTAAGCAAGGAGCACAACTAATCAAGGAGCATAACTAAGCAGGAACACAACTAAGCAGGAGCATAACTAAGCAAGGAACACAACTAAGCAAGGGGCATAACTAAGCAAGGAGCACAACTAAGCAGGAGCACAACTAAGCAAGGAACACAACTAAGCAAGGAACTCAACTAAGCAGGAACATAACTAATATATATAACTATTTAACTTGCGAACCTATCAAACTCAAGTGAGATCATAGAAAAAATAATTTTACTAGAATATCGATTTTAAAGTTAATTTTAATAGTTATTAATTTTTGCTATTATTTTTTATATAATTGACGATAAGTATTTATATAATTATGAGTTTTACTAATATCGCTATATTATTATATATAATGAATTGGTAATATTGTATATATAATCACATTATTTTGATAACAATATTAAGTTTTCTTATTATGTTTTATATATATTTTATGTTAATACATCTAAAATACTTAAGTTGTTGAATAATTATCCGATTTTATATAAGTAGAACATGTTATTAGTGTTGCCTTTAGGTAGACTGACTACTGTTATTGATTATACTTTTATTTTGTATTCAATACCTAATTGTTATCGAGGAGATACAATGAGAAGAATTATTATAACTTTCATTATTCTAGTTATATCTAGTAATGCATTTGCGTTTAATGTTCCTATTGAGAATAGGAATGTCCAGTTTGATATTTATGGCTCTGTTAAGGCGAATATTACTGGTGGGTTATATTTAAATGATCCGGGTAAAACTCAGATTAGCTACACAATGAACCCAGACTCATTTATCGGATTTAATCTAGGCTACAGACCATTGTATCTAAAGGCTGAGTTTGGATTTACTGATTCGGAAACGTTGCAGATTGATATAAGACAATTATATGCTGGATTATTTTTAGGTTCATTAGGTAATTTAAAAATAGGGCAACAATTTACGGTTGCTTCAGTAGCAGAGATGTATAATGATGTATTTATGTACGATCAACGATTAGTTGGTTATGGTAACACTGTATTTAATTCTTCAGCGACTATACTTTATGAAATTTTTGGACTACAAGTTGCATTAGTTGATTTGTTCTCTGATTACAATATACCGAAATCAGTTGGTGTTACAGGTAATTTTTTATTACCAAGAGTAGAGCTTGCTTATTCAATGCAAGTTAACAAACTGTTTTCATTTAAAGTATTTGGTAGTTATGCAAATATAAACACTAAGTTAATTCCTTATATCGATGCAGCAGGCGACGTTGTTAATGGTAACAATCTTTCAGTTGCGACTAATGCATTTCATGTAGGTTTTTTAACAAAGTTTGATTTTAATATGCACGCTGCATTACAGCTTTCTGGTTTCTTCTCTATGAACGGCGAGCTTTATGATGGCGTTAGAATAGGTGGTTATGAGCGTACAATATTTACAGATTTAACACCTCAAAATCATAACCCTAATTTCCAACCGATAATCTTTACAGCAGGCAGTATGATTAATGAAGAGGGTGATTACACTGGTTTAGGCGGAGTGACAGCAATGGGTGGTGCATTAGCAATACTAGGAAACATCACTGAAACTATCAGATATGAGTTTGGTGGCGGTGGACAGCTGATAACAGGGGAAGGACTTGCTATAGATCCTGATGGTAGTGCTGGAGCTGAAAACCTAACTGCTGGAAGCTTATTAAATGTAGGAGTTTATGTAAACTTTATATTTGATATTCATCCTAACTTTAATATAGGGCCTCAGGTTGGTGGATATTTAAGATTAGCTTCAACAGCAGTCAAATATCCAGATATGATGGCTGTAATCGTTGGTATGAGAGCAAACGCCACTTTTTAATATAATAATAAAAAATTTAATAATAACGTAATTACCATGATATTTTAATGCTGTTTAAAAGCTTAAGATGTCATGGTTTTTTTATAAACATTTTTACAATTTTTTATGTTATTTTTAAAATTAATTCTTTCAGTTTTTATATGATATTATAACTCCTTTTACAGCTATTTAATAAAGCTCTTAAATGGAATTATTTATTTATTTAAAAGATTGAGATTTTAGATATTTTAAATTACAGAAAGTTGGAGTGGATGATTATCAATAAGTAACAAAATTTATCGATATTATAATCGTTCAATTAAGATTGAGTTAAACTGTAAATTATTATTGTAAAGGTAATTGTGGTTAGTTGATGAATGAATTGTATTATATTAAATTGCATTAAAAGTAATATGGTTAAAATTAATTAAGGCAAAGTTGATAGTTAGTTAGTTATAAATTAAGATTGAGTTAAACTGTAAATTATTATTGTAAAGGTAATTGTGGTTAGTT
>CAMRCY010000031.1 GCA_947041165.1 uncultured Deferribacteraceae bacterium
TCTGCGCATGCAAGTAGTTTATATCTATACCAACACACACTATCTTAACGCTTTTGTACAAGCAAACAACGCCAACAACCTAAGCCACACAAAACTTAAAACTATTTAGATGGTTTTAGAATATAAATAACTCTATCTTGCTGTAAGATTTTTGCAGCTTCTAATATATCTTTTTTATTAACCTTTTTAACATCTTCAAGAAATTTTTCATACCCATCTTTACTGCTTAACAAAACATTATAAAATGATCTGTTTCTTGCAATATCTGAATTGGTTTGAGATGAGATAAGCAGCGATCCTAACAACGCATTTTTCGCTTTCTCTACTTCTTCATCTGTTACTGTTTTTGCTAAATTCAAATGTATCTCATCGATTTTTGCAATCGCTTTATCGATATTTTTATACTCTAGTCCTGCCATAACCATAAATCTTGATTCACAAATTCTTGATGGATAACCTGCTCCTACCGAATACGCAAACCCTAAATTTTTTCTAATTTCAGTGAAATATCTTGAACTCATTCCACCACCTAAAAGCTCTGTTAAAACTTTTGTAGCAACGTAATTATCATCATTAACAGCTGGTGCTTTATACGCAATATATAGTTTTGCCTGTTTAATTCTTGTGTCATTATCTTCAATTTTACTATCAATAAACTCAATTCCACTTACGTCATAATTATATTTATACTCACCTGTTGAATCAATTTTAGACAGAATTTCTTTAAGCTCTTTAACTATTTTATCGTTATAGTTTCCAACTAGTGTTACAACTATCTCTGATTTTTTCATCAACTCTTTTCTGCTATTTAAAATATCATCGTAAGTTAATCCTTTGATAATATCAACAGTACCAGATGTTTGCATAGCGTACGGCAACCCTTTGTTTGAAACTTCTGCAAATCTTATCGACGCTACTGTGTTTGGATCATCAGAATTTGTTTTAATCTCTTCAATTACAAAATCTTTCTCTCTCTTAAATATATCTTTATCAATTTTTGGTTCTAAAATAAAATCACTGTAATCAGACATTAAATCTTGCATTACATTTGTTGGTGCTGAGAAAACAATATCCGTTGAATAATGTGTTACTCCAGCTCCGATATTTGCACCGAAAAACTCTGCTTTATCTAAAAGTTTACTGCTTCTTAACCACGATCTCGTCATTAAGCTAGTCGTACCATTACTTTTATTATCTTCGTTAAATACTCCACCCTTAACCGATACTATTATAGATACCGTTTGAGTGTAATCACGTTTAAATTCTTGTAGAATTACTCCATTCTTCAACTTACTCTCCTTAAATGACACCTTAGAATAACCTAAAGATGTTGATACCAATAAAATCGTCGCTATTAAAAAAACAAATCTTGTAAAAAACATCATGCCACACCTTTCAATATTAACAGAAATAATCGTATACATAATTTATATATATGCTAGGAACTCTTACTATAACAATTTTGATACAAACTTATAAAACACATTTAGTCATCTTGTATAATATAACTGCCAATCACATAATCACACACAAGCATATTATATAACTTATACAGCCACTTTGTGTTACAATATAACTGCCAATCACATAAGCACATAAGCATATTATATAACTTATACTGCCACTTTACTGCCTCAAAACTACCCTATAACAACTTTATCATTAACTAACAATAACTTTTCATTACAAAATAAATCTATCGCTTTACAATATAACATATGCTCTCTCGCTAATATCTTTTCAGATAGAGAGATCACATCATCATCAGAATTTACATCCACAATATCTTGCAAAATAATCTTTCCTGTATCAACTCCATGATCCACAAAATGAACAGTGCAACCTGCATATCGTACGCCATAATCAATAGCTTGTTGTTGTGCGTTCATACCTTTGAATGATGGTAGAAGTGACGGATGAATATTTATAACTTTGCTCACATAACTATCAATAATTATCTCTGATACGATACGCATATATCCTGCTAAACATATAAGATCGATCTTATATGAACTAAGTTCATCAACAATCGCTTGATCAAACTTTTTTCTATCATCAAACTTTTTATGATCTATAATTAGCGTGGGTAGATTATTGTTCTTTGCATAAACAATACCCTCTGCATCTTTATTATTTGAAAAGACTACTACAATCTCTGCATTTGTGATCTCGCCTGATAAAATCTGTTTATGGATATTTATAAAGTTTGAACCTCTACCTGATAAGAAAATCGCTAATCTTTTTTTCATACTATTAATCAATTCCTTCTATATGAACTTGTTTATCGCCTGCTATAACTTCACCGATATCTGATGCTGTATATCCTAAAGATTTCGCCTGCTCTATAACATCTTTACTGCTTTTTTCATCAGTTATAATAATATACCCTACACCCATATTGAAAACAGTATATAACTCTCTGCTTGCAATATCTGTGATAGATAAAAATTTCTTATAAACATCTGGTAAGACTATTTTGCTTGGATCAATTTTTACAGATAAATTATCAGCTAAAACTCTTGGGATATTTTCATAAAAACCACCACCTGTGATATGTACCATTCCGTTGATGTTAACATTTGATGAAAGTAGCGAGCCTACAAGTTTAACATATAATTTAGTTGGAATAAGTAACGCTTCTGCTAAAGTTTTGCCCTCTATAAAATCTTTTGTATCAAGTGGAAGTTTTAGATTATCTAATAACACTTTGCGAATTAATGAAAATCCGTTGCTATGAAAACCAGATGAACCTATACCTATTAGACGATCACCGATATTGATTTTTGTGCCGTCAATCATCTTCTCTCTATCAACGATACCAACTGCAAAACCTGCAAGATCGAAATCATCACCTTTATACATTCCAGGCATCTCAGCAGTTTCTCCACCCAGTAACGCCATTTCAGACTCTATACAACCAGCTGTTATTCCATCAACTATTGATTTCATGCTTTCAGGAACAAGTTTGCCGACACCTATATAATCAAGAAAAAATAACGGTTTTGCACCGATAACCATAATATCATTTACGCACATAGCAACAAGATCTATACCTACTGTGTCGTATGTTTTAGAATCAATAGCTATTTTAAGCTTTGTGCCAACACCATCAGTGCCTGAAACCAACACAGGCTCTTTCATCGACTTAAATTCACCTAGTGAAAATAATCCTGCGAAACCACCTATACCACCGATTACACCGTTGATATTTGATTTTGATACCGAATCTTTAATTAATGAAACAAACCTGTTGCCCTCATTAATATCTACACCTGATGATTTGTAATCATTTGATTTTTTTGGATCTTTAGACATCTGATTTTAATCTCTCTATTTCTTCTTTTATATATTTTTCTGCTATTGTCGGAATAACATCTCTTACTAACTCTTTTATATGATCTGATAAAATATCTTTTATAGACTCTTGTAAAAACTTCTTAGATAATGAATTGGCAAGTATTGTATAAATCTCTTCTTTTGAGATATTAAAATTGATATCTGCTGATGTGTCAGGTTGAGATTTATCATCAATAAATGATATCTCATCTGTATCTAAAAGCGTATCGTCATAAGATTTTTTCTTAGCGTTTTTGCTCTGAATAGCATCAAACCTCTTCTCGTACTCATTTAAAGTTGGAACAATAACTTCATCATAAAGAGTTGATGAACCATCTTTATCTAAACTATCCACTTTGCTTTCAGTGTGTAATGTTGAAAGATCCTCAATATCTGCTTCTTGAATATCCATACCACTTTCTGTGTGGAGATCAGAAATATCTTCCATTTCTGCAATATGTTCATCATCTATATGTATCTCTGTATCTTTCACATCCATACCACTTTCTGCGTGGAGATCTTCTATATCTTCCATATCTGCAACATGTTCATCATCTACATAAACATCATCTGTATGAATGTCATCTATATCTTGATCTACTCCACTTCCGACTGGTACGGCAGAAACATCTATATTCTCTAAACCAAAATCTATCTCTTTTGTTTCAAGCGACAGATCAGAATTAATACCTTCATCACTATCTATAACCACATCATTTATATCTTTTTCTATCTCGCTTATCGCAGATAAAGTATCTAAATCTAAATCATCTACATTAGCCAGTTGTTGCTCTATATCATCTAAAACGAAATCATCAGAGCCAAGATCTATACTTGATTGATCATCACCAAGAAGATCGTTATCTTCAGATATGAAAGCAGCCCTATCCATAAGCCCTTCGTTATTAACAGCTTCACCTAAACCACTATCTATAGAATCTGATAATAAATCAGTCCCTTGTTCGCTATCTATATTATCTGCATCAACTCCGAAATTTGTATCAAAATCACCCAATAATAAATCTATATCCTTGAACGCATCATCTGATATATTTGTGAATGATGTGGTGTCGTTCGGCAACTTCTCGCCAGTACCTAATAAATCATTATTGAGGTCTTCCATAATATGATCAATCTCATCTAAACCATCGTCGCTTGACGCTTTATTATTAAATAAGTCTGCATCTATATCTGTTTCAATATCAAGATCAATCCCTGCGTTCTCATCGCTATCAACTTCTATATCAAGATCCACACCTTCGTTTGTATCAAAATTAATATCTGTGTCGATATCAAGATTATCTAATGTGTCATCTAGTAAATCAGGTTTTATATCTAACAGATCTATATCATTATCATCTGTTGCAAACTCATCAACTGCAAACTCATCATCAACTGCACTAAAATCTATATCATCAATATCACCGATATCTTTATGATATATAAGCTCGTCGTCATCACCATCTGATATGTGAATATCCGCTACCTCTTCTATATCTGTAGTGTCTACAATATTATCTATATCACCGATGTCGTAGATATCATCAACGCTATCAATATTATCTTCTTTATCTTCAGGAAAATAAATAGGCGTAGGAATATCTTCAACCACATCTGTTGTGTCTGATAATTTTAAATTTAATGTTTCTGAATCAAACGGTTTAACAAGAAAATCATCTGCACCAGTATTAACTAAATCCTGTTCAGTGAATTTGTCGAACGCGCCAACTAATAAGATTAGTTTCGTTGAAGGGTGTTTGCTCTTTAACTCTTTGATGAAACTCGTTACTTGAACTTCATCAAGTTTGTTATCTAGTAAGATATAGTCAAACTTATCACTCTGAAGTTTCTCTTCTGCATCTTTTTTATTAAATACTTTTACTAACGATAATCTCTCAAGATCAATTGATAGGTCTATAACCCTATGAATGGTGACACTATCATCTATCAACAGAACTTTGTTTAACATAAATATCCTCGCGCTAGATATAAAAAATAAGCTTAATTATATCATAGCAAAAATAAAATGCAATGTATTATAAAAGCTATCTTATAAAATTAAATTAGTAAATTAACATCGCATCGCCGTAACTAAAAAAACGATACTTATTACTTATCGCATATTTGTACGCTTTCATAATATTTTCGTAGCCACCAAATGCTGATACTAAAGCTAACAATGTAGATTTTGGAAGATGAAAATTCGTTATCATCGCATCCACGATCTTAAACTGATACCCTTCTTTGATAAAAATATTACTGCTACTATCTCCTGATACTAAATCCCCGTTATCATCACATGATGATTCTAATGTTCTAACAACTGTTGTTCCAACCGCTAAAACTTTTCCACCTGCACGCTTATGCATATTAATTCTATTAGCACTTTCAACAGATATTGAGTAACTCTCTGTGTGCATTATATGATCATCTATATACTCAGTCTTTATATCTCTAAAAGTGCCGATACCAACATTTAAAGTGATCTCCTCAACTGCGATACCTTTCTGATTTAATAACTCAATTAACGAAGTTGTAAAGTGAAGCCCTGCCGTTGGCGCAGCTGATGATCCTAACTGTTTTGAATATACCGTTTGATATCTGTTATCATCTGAAATATCAACATCTCTATCTATATATGGTGGTAACGGCATCTTGCCGTATCGCTCCATTATTGAACTTACAGTATTTGAAAATTCAAGATGGTATCTGCCCTCTCCTAATGATGATTTAACTATAGCAAAATCATCTGTTGATAAATTATCCTTTAATAAATCATTACTCGGCAAATTATTACTCTGCAATTCATTGCTCGGTAAATCATTACTCGGCAAATTATTACTCAGCAAATTATTACTCGGTAAATCACTACTAGTCAAATCACTACTCTGCAAATCATTACTAGTCAATTCATTACTCTGTAAATCATTTGTTAATATTTCCACTTTATCGCCGTCTTTGAACTTACCTTTTAAAAGAGCGTACGCTTCGGTATCTTTTAATATATCTGTGATAAATATCTCTGATTTTCCACCCGTTACTCGACGTGCTGGAATTCTGCTTTTCATAACTTTACTGTTGTTCACAACTATCATATATGAGCTATCAAGCAGATCTACTATATCTGAAAAAATATTATCAACCAAATTACCACTACGTCTATCAACATATAATAATTTAGAGTTATCACGTCTATCCATAGGATATTTTGCGATACTGTTTTTATCTAAATCGTAATCGTATCTTGATGTTAAAACTTTCTTATCTATATCTATCACTAAACTTTATCTACAGTTGTTGAAATGATTTTTTTTATCTGATCTATACTACTATCCACTACTTGAACTTTACGATCTTTGCCGTATAACGATTTAATCTCATTTGGAATATCAACCTTGATATCAAGCTCACTCTCTATAGCTTCAACAAATTTTGCAGGATGAGCCGTTGCAAGAACCACCGTGTTACTATTATCAATACCAAGTTTTATAGAAGCATTCACTCCACACGCAGTGTGAGGATCTATAACATATTTGTTCTTACTATAAAATGAACCGATCGTAGATATAATCTCTTTATCTGTTGAAAATGTTGATAAGAAATCTGATCTGATTTTATCCATTTTATCATCTAAATTTAACTTATCACTGTTTTTAAGCTCACTCATTAAATCATTAACTTTAGCTGGCGACTCATCATATAAATAATATAAATATCTTTCAAAATTTGATGCTATTTGAATATCCATTGATGGAGATAATGTTGGCACTACGTTTGACACAGTATAATCACCATCGTTAATAGCTCTTGAAAGTATGTTATTGCTATTTGTTGCAAGAACAACTTTGTCTATATTTAAACCCATGCGTTTTGCGATATAAAGTGCAAATATATTTCCAAAATTTCCTGTTGGGACAACTATATTTAATTTGTCACCTATTTTTTTTACAGAGTTGAAATAGATATAAAAATAATATACAACTTGAGCTAAAATTCTTGCCCAGTTGATTGAGTTTATTGCACCTAGATTATATTTATCTTTAAAATCGTTATCGTTAAAGATAGCCTTAACTATATTTTGACAATCATCGAAATTACCGTTCACTGATAAATTGTAAACATTATTATCTAGCACCGATGTCATCTGCATCTCTTGAACTGGTGACACTAAACCGTTTGGAAAAAGAATAAATATATTAATATTCTTCTTGCCCATCATTCCATAAATCGCAGCTGAACCAGTATCCCCTGATGTTGCACCAACGATATTAAGCTCTCTATTTCGTCTTATTAAAATATCTTCAAAAAGATTTCCAAGAAATTGTAACGCCATATCTTTGAACGCAAATGTTGGACCATGAAAAAGTTCTGCAATCTTAATCGTGCTACTTTCATAGATAGGGATAATTTTGTCATCTCTAAAGTTATCAGAGTAACTGCGATCAATCACTGATTTTAATGACGCCTCATCGTAATCTGGAGCGTATAGTTTTATTATCTGAAAAGCAAGGTCGCTATATTTTAACTTAGATAAGTTATTGATAGTATCGTCTGTTAATTTAGGTATAACAGATGGAACAATTAATCCTCCATCTGACCCTAAACCCATTAATACCGCATCCTCAAAACCTATAGGTTTTATTCCGCCTCGTGTACTAATATATTTCATCTAACGTGTCCTTAAGCAACTAGATCTTTATCTGAGAAGAAAAATTCTATTTCAATTTTAGAGTTCTCTAATGAATCTGATCCATGAACGGCATTAGCTTCAATACTTTCTGCATATAATTTTCTAAGAGTGTTTGCATCTGCATCTGCTGGGTTTGTAGCTCCCATAAGATCTCTCCACGCTTTAACAGCGTTATCTTTTTGCATGCATAAAACAACAACTGGACCTGTTAACATAAATGATACTAGCTCGCCGTAAAATGGTCTTTCTTTATGTACTGCGTAAAAACTCTCAGCATCAGTTTTGCTTAATGATAGTTTTCTCATACCGATTATCTTAAACCCTTCTGACTCAATGCGATCTATAATTTTACCGCTAAATCCGTTCTTCACTGCATCAGGCTTAATAATTCCGAATGTTCTTTCCATTTTTAATACTTCCTCTTAATTTTATATGCTTGAACTTAATAGTCCAAAATTTTTTATCACTACAACTACAATAAATATTAGCCTATGATTACTGCTAAAAATTGTACACCTTTTTCATCTATCGCTTCGATACTGTGAAACTCATTTTTATTACAGAAAGTTAGATCACCTTTTTCAACAGAAACTTCTTCACCGTTATTACTATATTTTGCTTTTCCTTCTAAGATAAGATATATCTCCATATCATCTATATGTTGATGATTTCCGATTGATGATCCATTTCCTAATGTCATGTGGTTGAAAGCAGTAATCTTGCCCTCTATATTTAAAATATCTTTATATACATCAGCATCTACAAATCCAACGCCACCACGAGGCTTCTCCATTCTCTTCTTTTCAAGCTCTTTAAACCTTATAACCATATGAAACCTCCGATATATTAATAGTAACTTACAATTCTATATTAATTATTTCGCTATTTCAATAATTATTTATTGAAAATTTATATATTTAGCTTTAGAATAGAGGAATATGAAAATTAAAGTTGGAATAGGATTTGATGTCCATGATTTTATAGCAGATAGACCACTTATAATCGGAGGCGTAACCATACCATATAACCTAGGCTTAAATGGACATAGTGACGCTGATGTTTTGATACACTCTATAATAGATAGTATCGTTGGTGTAACACTTAGTAAAGATATCGGATCGATTTTTCCTGATAACGATCAACAATATAAAAATATAGATTCTAAAATTCTGCTTCAAAAATCTTATAACCTATTAACTGAAGCTGGGTATAAAATATCTAATATAGACTCAACCATAATTGCACAACTTCCGAAACTCTCTCCTTATATATATGAGATGAGAGAAGGTGTGGCAAAAATTCTACATATGGATATTGATGACATAACTATAAAAGCAACAACCACCGAGCATTTAGGGTTTGTTGGACGAAAAGAGGGTATCGCCTCTATCTCTGTTGCTCTATTAACTAAAGGTACAAATTAAGATGTCTAAAATATCATTTATGGCTTTAGGCGGTATCGGTGCAATAGGTATGAACTGTTATCTTT
Source organism: uncultured Deferribacteraceae bacterium (assembly GCA_947041165.1). Classification (GTDB taxonomy): domain Bacteria; phylum Chrysiogenota; class Deferribacteres; order Deferribacterales; family Mucispirillaceae; genus CAMQYB01. The sequence goes on from CAMRCY010000031.1 coordinate 9,516, forward strand.
ATGAAACAGATAAATCTGCCGTTATTATAGATTGTGGTGTAAAGTTTTTTGATGACAATGTTGGGATAGATAAAGAGATACCTGATCTAAACTATTTAGAAACTATTAAACATAAAGATATCATCTGCGTTTTAACTCATGGACATGAAGATCATATCGGTGCTATCAAATATCTAATTGAAAGATATAAAGATCTAACCGTTGCAACAACAAGATACACATTTGAACTTATTAAACATAAACTTGAAAGTGCATCTCTAAAAGTTAAACATAAAATATATTTCGATACAACTCCTAAAATATCTATAACCGATATCGATATTGAGTTTATACCGATTAGTCACTCTATACCCGAAACTGGAGCTATACATCTACGCTCGCACGATGGGTTTACAGCTCTCCATGTGTCTGATTATAAAATTGATTTCAAACCATATAGTGGCACACCATTTAAACTTCAACCTTTTTTAGATGTTGCTAATCAGAACTTAAACTGTTTAGTTGCTGATTCTACTAATGTTCTATCACGTGGATTTACTAAAAGTGAAAAGTTTATTAAACAAAATCTAACTAATATTATAAAAACCGCAGAAGGTAGAGTATTTTTCACAACTTTCACATCTAATATAGAAAGACTTCAACAGGTTTTTGATATAGCAACTGAAACTGATAAATATATCGTTATTGAAGGCAGTTCATTTACGAGAAGTATTGCACTTGCAAAACAGTTATCTAAAATTAAAATTGACGATAGTAGAGTTATCACACGCAAAGCGATGGCTAACTATGATAAAAATAAAATTATTATATTAGCAACAGGATCGCAAGGCGAAAGAATGTCTATTATGAATAAGATATCGTACGATGATTATATTAATATTAATGTATGTGATACAGACTCATTTATATTCTCATCAAGAGTAATTCCTGGTAATGAACATAGATTGATAGAGATTAAAAATAGGCTATATAGATATGGTGCAAAAGTTTACTCTGATCGTGATAACAGTATACACGTGTCTGGACACGGATCAAGTTCTGATACATTATTTTTAATAAAATTGTTGCGTCCTGATTATCTTATACCTATACACGGCGAATATATGCATCTACAAGAACATAAAAGAATTGCAGTAGATAACAAGCTTGTTGATGAAAAATCTGTGCTGATTATAGATACTGGTGATAAAGTCACTTTTAACGATGGTGAACTTGCAGAGATTGAAAAAATAGAGTTAGAGAAATCTTATATCGACTCATTCTCAAAATCCCTTTTAAATCTTAAAGATCTAAAAGAGAGAGTTCGAGTATCTATGAATGGTGCTATCTCTATCACGCTCTTGATAAATATTCAGAAAAATAGTATCCTATACGGTCCTTATATATCTGTTTTTGGGCTAAGTTTATCAGATACTCTTAGAAACAATTTAAAAGAGTTTATTGTAAACTCAACAGATCACGGTGTATTTGAAAGAACATCCGTTACTGGTTGGCAAAGCTTTATTGCAAAATCAATAAAAAAATATTTCAAGAAAAACTATAGCAGAGATATCGCAATATCTATCAACATTGAAGAGGTTTAATTTATAATGAGTTTATTAGAAGCAGTCATACTTGGAGTACTACAAGGTGTTACAGAATTTTTACCGATAAGTTCATCTGGACATCTAGCTATAGCCTCACATTTAATCGATCTTCAAAAAGAAGATATTTTATACGAAACATTACTCCATTTTGCAACGATGCTCGCTATAATAATATATTTTAGAAAAAGAATACTATTAATATTCAAAGCTTTCTTAGGTGTATTCTTTAAACGTTATAGTATGATATATTTTGAAAATAAACGATATCTATGGGGAATAATCTTAGCATCAATCCCAACAGGTATAATAGGGCTTGCTCTACAAAATACTGTGATCGGTGTGTTTCAAAGCACAACTATAATCGGTTATGCACTAGTCTTAACATCTATCATATTATATGTATCAGATAAATTCAATCCAACAGGAAAAGTAACAACTAAATCAGCGATAATTATAGGTATTGTTCAAGGCTTAGCCGTATTCCCTGGGATATCAAGATCAGGATCAACTATCGCTATGGCTGTGATGCTAAACATTAATCGACGAGAAGCAGCAGAGTTCTCAATGTTAATATCCCTACCTGCAATATTAGGTGCTACACTATTGCAATTAAAAGATATCGACAAATCATCACTTATAGATATGAACATATATCTATTCGGTATGGGAGCTGCATTTATTACAGCACTGTTCGCTATATCTTTTATGTTATATGTTGTGAACAATGCTAAATTAACTTATTTCGCAGTGTATTGTCTGCTCGCAGGTATAGCGACAATCATATTTCTATAATAAAAAGAAGGTACTATGACAAAGAACAGTAAATCAAGATATAAGCAAACTGATAGTAACGATTCAAGGCTAGCGACAGATATATTTTTAACGATATCTATCCTGCTTGCAATTTTTACGTTTTTATCGCTTATATCTCATTCATATAACGACCCATCTTTCTCCAATATAATTTTCTCAACTTATGAAGATAAGCTTGGTAATTATTTTGGAAAAATAGGAGCTTATGTATCAGATCTGCTTGGAACACTTTTCGGATCAGCTGCACTGATTATTCCGTTCTTGCTATTATACCTATCTTTTCTTTTATACTCGCTTAGATTAAATAGAGTTACAATTCTCTCTCCTATTTTAGTATTCGTATATTCATTACTGCTTATACTTGTATCATCATCGTTCCTAGGGCTTGTAACCGACATGGATATTTATTTCAGTGCACAAAAATCTGGTGGATTATTCGGTGTTATCGCATCTGAATTTATCGTATCAACAATCGGTAAAGTTGGAGGAGTTATAACTTTTCTGCTATTAGTTATAATATCTATTATGCTTCTATTCTCTCTATCATTTGCCGATATGAGCAAATCATTTATAATAACTTATAACTTTCTTAAACCGAAAATAGAGAGCCTTATCGCTCTAATTAAATCAAAAACAATATTAATTATTAACAAAATAAAAGATATGAATAACAGTAGACGTGATGATAGTACAGATCTTGATGATAATGATAATCTTGATGATCAAACTAACCAGCCTAATCAAACTAATCAAACTAATGAAAATATCCCTATTGTATACGATAAAAACTCTCCTATTACAACTGATGAAAACACTGCCATAGTCACTGCCACAGAAACTTATCATGGATATCCATTAATCAGTGAAGGCAATATAACTACAGATGAACTAGAAGATTTGACTATAAAAGCTTGTGCGATAGATCAGAAAGATTGTCCTGTTGAACCTGATAATGAAGTTTTATTTATAGATGAAATGGCTGATAATAGCGATGATAAAAAACCGACTGTTGATGCGATTAAACCAGTATCTGTTTCTAAACACTCACTCTACTCTAAGTACTCTATCCCTGTTGATATTTTAGATAAACACGATAATCTTGTTAAAGGTGATAGCAAAGAAGAATTAGATGCAAACGGTAATCTGCTTTTAGAGAAACTATCAGATTTTGGCGTACAAGGGAAAGTTAGAGCGATCTATCCAGGGCCTGTTGTAACTATGTATGAATTTGAACCAGCACCTGGAACTAGAATATCAAAAATAGCTACACTAGAGAATGATCTAGCATTAAATATGTCAGCATTATCTATAAGAATAATCGCACCAATACCTGGTAAAAATGCAGTTGGTATCGAAGTGCCTAATAAAAATAGAGCATCTGTATTTATTAGAGAGCTACTTCAATCGGTTGAGTTTGCAAATGAATCATCTCCTCTTACTGTAGCACTTGGAAAATCTGCTGGTGGTAAACCGTTCTTCTCAGATATCGCTAAAATGCCACACCTACTTGTTGCAGGAACTACTGGTTCTGGGAAGTCTGTAGGACTTAATACAATTATTGTTTCTATACTATATAAATCATCACCTGATCATGTTAAATTTATTATGATAGATCCAAAAATGGTTGAGCTTTCAATATATAATGATATACCACATCTATGGGCTCCTGTTGTTACCGATCCTAAACTTGCATCATCTGTACTTAAAAATGTTGCAACAGAAATGGATTTTAGATACGAAATCTTAGCTGAGAAAAAAGTTAGAAATATCGAAGGTTATAATCAGATGATTGCAAACGATCCTGAACTTAAAAAAATGCACTACCTTGTTGTGGTTGTTGATGAGTTTGCAGATCTTATGATGATCGCTGGAAAAGATGTTGAATTCTCTATCACTCGTATAGCTCAAAAAGCAAGAGCCGTAGGAATTCATCTAATTATTGCTACCCAACGTCCAACAGCAAATGTTATTACAGGATTAATTAAATCGAATATGCCTGCTCGTATCGCTTTTAAAGTTTCTCAAAAAAATGACTCAAGAGTTATACTAGATCAAAACGGTGCAGATATGTTGCTAGGTAGAGGCGATAGCTTATTTATGCCTCCAGGAACTTCTGATCTAATTCGTATACACGGTGCGTTTGTGTCTGATGAAGAGGTTAGAAATATAGTTGAACATCTTGCACGATTTGGTAAACCTGAATATAATATGGATATGGTTAAAGAAGTTAAAGACCCTGCTGATGAAAGAAAATCTAGGCACGATCAAGATGATTACGATGACAAATATCAAGAAGCATTAGACGTTATATATGAGAAAGGACACGCATCAATTTCACTTATTCAACGACATCTAAAAATCGGCTATAACAGAGCTGCAAGAATTGTTGAGATGATGGAGAAAGAAGGTGTGATCGGTGCTAGTGACGGAACGGCTAAACCTAGAGAAGTTATACGAAGATAGTTTTAAACCTAAATTTTCTATCAAAAATGTAATACTCAATAAAATTCCATTACTGTTTAATTCCATATTTATAATAATATAAATATGGTTATTATTTCAATATCCTTTAATAAAAATATATACACTTTTCTATTTATATTATTATGTTGACATCTATAGCATATAATCTTAATATAAGTAAGGTTATATTCACTTATTTGTATTGAATAAGAGTAATAATAAATATAAATAAATCGGAGAAATTATGTTCCCAAAACTAAAAATAGGCGATCTAGTCGCGAAAACCCCTATCGTCCAAGGCGGAATGGGTGTAGGAATATCATTATCTGGTCTTGCATCGGCTGTTGCTGAACAAGGCGGTATTGGAATTATTGCATCTGTTATGGTTGGTATGAACGAACCTGACATCTCTAAAAAACCAATAGAGGCAAATCTACGTGCTCTACGTAATGAAATAGCTAATGCTCGTGAGAAAACGAAAGGTATCATTGGCGTAAATATCATGGTTGCATTAACAACATTCAAAGTAATGGCTAGTACGGCTATCAAAAGTCGTGCAGATATAATATTTTCTGGTGCAGGCTTACCACTAGACTTACCTCGTATCTTATTAGATGCGTGCGAAGAACAGAAAGAAAACTTCAAAACTAAATTAGTTCCTATAGTTTCATCAGCTCGTGCAGCTGGAGTAATCGCTAAAAGATGGATGACACGTTACGACTATGCTCCTGATGCTCTTGTGCTTGAAGGGCCTAATGCTGGTGGTCATCTTGGATTTAAAGCTGAAGAATTATTTGATCCAAATTTTAGCCTTGAAAAAATCCTTCCAGGTGTACTTGATGAAGCTAAGAAAATTGAAGATCAAGTTGGCAGGCATATTCCTGTTATTGTTGGTGGTGGAATATACACTGGTGAAGATATCTCAAAATTTCTAGATCTTGGTGCAAGTGGTGTTCAAATGGGAACTCGCTTTGTAGCAACTAAAGAGTGCGATGCTAATATCAAATTTAAAGAAGCTTTTATCAACGCTACATCTGATGATATAGCTATTATTAAAAGCCCTGTTGGCATGCCTGGTCGTGCTCTTAAAAGTCAATTTATTCATGACATGGAAGCTGGTAAAACAAAACCATTCAAATGTAGTTTCCATTGCATACATACATGTGATCCTAAAACAACACCTTATTGCATAGCTTTAGCACTTATATCTTCTGTTGAAGGTGAGCTTGATAAAGGATTTGCTTTTTGTGGTGCAAATGTTGGAAAAGTAGATAAAATTGTATCTGTTGAAGAACTGTTTCAAGCTCTAGAATCTGAGTATGATATTGCTAGAAGTCAACTTGTTAAATAAGTTTAAATATAATTAATTAAATTATTAGATAGATGGGCTGACATATGTTAGTCCATCTTTTTTATCTACTTATGATATATTTTCTGAAAATTAATACAACTTATTATCTAATCTTATTGATATTAAATCTCCAATCTCTTCCTTTGATGTAGGAAAAGATATGCGTAAATCAATATCCATTTTATCTTCACTAAAATAAATAACTATCCCTCTTCCAATTAGATTTGGATTATATGCAACAGCATATCCCTGCTCTTCATCATCTTCAAGTCTTACTCCATCAAAATATCCAACACTTAAATCTTCACCTAAAACAGTTGCTAATAATATCTCTTTTTTTGTAGAGCCTTTTTGCTTAATCGTAATATCTATCCCCATAATAATCCCCCTTAATCTCCTAGTGATCTTTTATTTATACAAACTAATTTCAAAAAAAATATCTTCCAAAACATATTTATTTCAGAAGATATTCTATATACCACAAAATTTTAACTAATCATTATTATATAAAACTATAATAATTTATTTCTTTTTACCTTTCTTAAAATAACTATCCCATTTGCTATTAACTAGATCAACAATCTCTTCTGTCATCTTGATATCGTTAGGCCACTCACGCATATGTCCTTCACTTGGAAGTTTTTTAGTCGCATCAATACCGATCTTATTACCCCAAAACTCGTGAGGTGATGAGTGATCTAATGTATCCACTGGACCTTTTGTAACTAGAATATCTCTATCCCAATCGACATTATTACCTAATCTCCATAAAACTTCACTCGTGTTCTGTACATCAACATTCGCATCCACAACCACTATCATCTTAGTGAACATTAACTGCCCTGTACCCCAAATATAATTCATGATTTTTTGTGCCTGCATAGGGTATCTTTTATCTATAGATACAAAAAGCATATTGTGGAACACACCCTCAAATGGTAACGCCATATCGACTATTTCTGGAAGTTGTTTTTTAAGTAATGGTAGGAAAATTCTTCCCGTTGCCATTCCCATAAAGCAATCTTCCATAGGTGGCTTGCCAACAACTGTTGTAGGATAGATCGCATCTTTACGATGAGTGATCGCCGTTATATGAAACACAGGATACTTATCTGCAAGTGAATAATATCCTGTATGATCACCAAATGGACCTTCAACTCTTAACTCATCAGTTAACACATATCCTTCTAAAACGATCTCACTATTTGCAGGAACTTCTAAATCAACTGTTTCACATTTCACCATCTCAACTGGTTTCTTACGGATAAAACCTGCTAATAACATTTCATCAACGCCATCAGGAACAGGAGCAGTTGCCGAATACATAACTGCTGGATCAGCACCGATTACAACTGCAACCTCTAATTTATCTAAACCCAATCTTCTTGCTTTATTATAATGATCTGCACCACTATGGTGAATATGCCAATGCATTCCTGCAGTATTTTTATCGTAAACCTGAACTCTATACATACCACAATTTCTTGCACCACTTTCAGGATCTTTAGTAAATACAGCTGGAAGTGTTATAAACTTTCCGCCGTCATCAGGCCAACATTTAAGTATCGGAAATGTAAATAAATCTACATCATCTCCTTTTAAGATAACCTCTTTACAAACACCTGTTTTTACTGTTTTAGGAAAAATTTTATTTAGATCCATTAACATCGGTAATGCTTTTAGTTTATCTAAAAAATTGTGAGGAACATTCTTATCTATAAGGTTTAATATCCTCTCACCAAGTTCATCAAGATTATCAACCTCTAAAGCTAAACACATTCTTTTTACTGAACCAAAAAGATTTATTGCAACCTTATGTTTTGATCCTTTAGGATTATTAAATATTAACCCTTTACCAAATTGTTTAGATACTCTGTCTGTTATCTCTGTTATTTCAAGCTCTGGATCAACTTCAATATCAATCTCTTCAAGCTCCCCTTCTGCTTCTAATTTTTTAATAAATTCTCGTAAATCTTCGTAAGCCATTAAAATACTCCTCTTCTATAAAAACATAAAGTCTATAATATAACTTATTAAAGAAAATACCTACTAAAAAATTAGTAGGTATTTATATTATAAACAATATCTTATAAGCTCATGATCAGTAAGGGATCGTTGATAAGAAAAAACCTGCTGCAACTGCTGAACCTACAACTCCTGCTACGTTTGGAGCCATCGCATGCATGATTAAAAAGTTTGATGGATCTTCTTTAGCTCCAACAACTTGACAAACACGAGCAGCTAAAGGAACTGCCGATACGCCTGCTGCACCGATAATAGGATTGATTTTGTCTTTACTAAATACATTCATTAATTTCGCAAATCCAACTCCACTTGCAGTAGCTATTACAAATGCTAATGCTCCCATTCCAAATATCTTCAACGACTCTGGTGTTAGAAATCTTGTAGCATCTGTTGACGCTCCAACTGTTACACCTAAAATAATCGTTACAATATCAATGAATGACGTACGAGCTGTTAATGCTAATCTCTCTGTAGCACCTGATTCTCTTAACATGTTACCAAAGAAAAGCATACCAACTAATGTTAATGCTCCTGGATCTAGCAATGCTACAAATATAAATGCTATGATTGGGAACGCAATACGCAATCTTTGTGAAACCGGTTTAGATGGTTTCATACGGATTAATCTTTCCTTCTTTGTAGTTAACGCATATATAACTGGAGGCTGAATAACTGGAACTAATGCCATATATGAATAACCAGCTAACGCAATCGCTCCTAAAAGTTCTGGAGCCATTTTAGATGCTATGAATATTGATGTTGGACCATCTGCACCACCGATAATACCGATAGCTGCCGCTTGTTGTACTGGGAAACCCATAGCTACACAACCGATAAATGTGATGAAAACACCAACCTGTGCCGCTGCACCTAATAACATTAATCTCGGTTGTGATAACATAACTGAAAAGTCTGTCATCGCTCCGATACCTAAAAATATTAGTGGTGGGTAGATACCATACTCTATACCCTTATATAAAAAATTTAATACTGAACCTGCTTCATAAAGACCGATACCCATTCCATCTGGAACTGGTATGTTACCGATTAATACACCAAAACCTATTGGAACTAAAAGTAATGGTTCAAATCCTTTAGCTATTGCAAGGTATAGGAAGATACAACCAATTACTAACATCAATAGATGTCCCAATGTAAACGTACCTATAGAGCCGTGCGCGAAAAAATCTAAAAACATCTCCATAACTGTTCTCCTAATAAATATAAATTGTTAAAATATTAAACAATACTACTCAAATTCAACCAATAATTGATTATCTCTAACGATCTCTGCTGCCGCTACGTGAACTTTTTTAACAACGCCATCTACTGGAGAAGCAATTGATGTTTGCATTTTCATCGCTTCTAAAATTAATAATTCTGTACCTTTAGTAACTTTTTCACCAGCTTTTACAGCTACTGAAATTATCGTTCCACCAACTGGAGCATTTATTGCTTTAGCCCCACCTACTGATGGACCTGCTGATGGTGCTGATACCGCTGCCGCTACTGGTGCTGATGCCGCTGGTCTTGAAATTACTGGTGCTGATGTTGTTACTCCACCATCAACCATATCTACTTCAACGTCGTATGACGTACCTTGAACTGTTATTCTCATTTTCATGATAAGTATCCCCTTTCTATAATTATTTCAATAATTTAAAACGTATAAAAATAGCGTAACAATAACTTACTATGCTTTTGGCATGTGATTGTTATGATTAATTGTTCTTGACTCTGATTTCCAAGTAACGTCACTATCTCCCATTCCTGGCATAACCATGTCGGATGTGCCTTGTGCTGAAAGAACTGCTGCAACAGCTGCTGATATCACGGCAACTACTTTAGGATCTACACCCGATGATGTTGTGCTACCTGATCCACCTGCATTTGCATCTGTATCATCTTTTTTAGTAAAGGCTGTATCCACCCTCTTTAAAACACTAACTAAAATAACTAACACTAATAAAACAACAAAAACAACTGCTACACCGACAACAGATACATACATCGCTGCATATACTCTTTCGCCCATAGTTGCAGTAGTACCCGTAAGCGTTTCTATAATATTCATACTATATTGCCTCCACCCTACATAGGGATTAGACCATGTTTCTTAGCTGGTCTTGATTCTTTTTTACTTGAAAATATTTCTAACGTTGCTGCTAAATATGCTCTTGTATCTGCAGGATTAATAACACTATGGATATATCCTCGTTTTGCTGCAACATACGGATTAGCAAACAGATCTGAATACTCTGCTATACGTTTAGCAGTTTCTGCTTTTGGATCTTTTGCGTTCTTAATATCTTTACCATATAGTAACGATACAGCACCTTCTGCACCCATAACAGCAATTTCAGCAGTTGGCCAAGCCGCAACTCTATCTGCACCCATCTCTTTAGAACACATAGCTATATATGCTCCACCGTATGCTTTACGAACGATTAATGTTATCTTAGGAACTGTCGCTGATGCATAAGCAAACAACATTTTAGCACCATGGCGAATAATTCCACCGTACTCTTGTGATGTGCCTGGCATAAATCCTGGAACATCTACTAAGTTTACTATCGGAACATTAAATGCATTACAAAATCTGATAAAACCAGCAGCTTTATCTGATGAATCAATGTCAAGCACTCCAGCTTTAAATGCAGGCTGATTTGCAATGATACCGATACTTCTACCGTTTAATCTACCAAATCCAACTATAATGTTTTTAGCATAATTTTCCATTACTTCCATAAAATCTGCATTATCTACAACTTTATATATAACTTCTTTCATGTCATATGGAGTTCTTGGATTTGTTGGAACAACAGATGCAAATGATGGATCTGATTTGATAACTGCTTTTCTATTTTCCATTAATATTGGAGGTTCTTCTGAATTGTTTGATGGTAAGAATGATAAAAGACGTTTTGTTATATTCATTGCGTCTTCATCACTTTGTGCAACAAAATGAACGTTACCTGATATAAACGCATGGTTGCCTACGCCACCTAATGCATCTAATGTAACTTCTTCACCTGTAACCTCTTTAATGATTTTAGGCCCTGTGATATACATCTGACCAGTGCCTTGAACTTGAATTAAAAAATCTGTTAATGCTGGAGAATATGCTGCGCCACCTGCGCATGGACCAGCTATGATTGAAATTTGTGGAACTACACCTGATAATAATACGTTATGGTAAAAAATTTCACCGTAACCTGTTAATGCCGAAACACCTTCTTGTACTCTTGCGCCACCGGAATCATTTATAGATATAAATGGTTTGCCGACTTTTAACGCCGCACGCATAAGCTCAGAAACTTTTGATGCAGCAGCTTCACCCAACGTACCTGCATTTGCCGTAAAATCTTGACTCATAACGAATGCTGTTCTTCCGTCTACAGAACCCATTCCTGCAACTATACCATCAGCTGCAATCTCTTTGCCTGTCATACCGAAATCTGAACACCTGTGCTGAACAAACATCTGATTCTCTTGGAACGTTCCTTTATCCAATAAACAGTCGATACGCTCACGCGCTGTCATTTTGCCTTGCGCATGCATTTTAGCAATTTGAGCCTCTCCTCCGCCTAATTGGATGCTTTTCTTTAGATTCTCAAGCTCAAGAACTTTGTCTTTCTCTTTTGACATGATAAAACACCCTCCTTACTTTATAGTAAATTCAATGAACGAACAAATGTATAAATACAAAGGTATAATAATTAACCATATTCATGATTAACTATTATACCTAAAGCTCTAATTATCAAAAAACTAACTTCGCAAGCAACATTCACAGGGTGACGTATCTACCTAGCGTTGTCCTGGTCTTCTTGGACTATATTGTCCTCTTCCTGCCGAACTGCCACCACTACTGCTTCCGCCGCCACTTCTACTTCCGCCACCGCTTCGACCTATGCCGCCGCCGCCACTTCTGCTTCCGCCACCACTTCTACCGCCGCCGCCGCTTCTACCGCCACCACCACCAGATCTATTATTATCTCTAGGGCCTCGTGCAGCTCTCGCTTTACTTGCAAACGATTTGAATACAGGTATAACATTTCTAAGATCTTCTGGAAGAAGTAATAAATCTTCCTCTGGATTAATATATTTTAATCTCTGACCTGTAAATCTTTCTATTCTAGGAATGTAATAAGAATCTTCCTCTGTTGCGAATATTACAGATATACCTTTACTTCCAGCTCTTCCTGTTCTACCAATTCTGTGAACATAATCTTCTGGATCATCTGGTAATGCAAAGTTAAATACATGCGATACATTATCTATATGAATACCACGTGCAGCAACATCTGTTGCACAAAGAACTCGTATTTTACCTTTTCGTAAATCATCTAATGTTCTAATACGTTTCGGTTGAGATATATCACCTGATAAAATTCCACAACTTATTCCTGCCATTTTAAACATATCTGCTAATTTAGCAACCTCATCTCTACGATTTGAGAACACGATTACTGTAGTTAAAGCGTCCCTTACAATTATGTTGTGTATTACTGGGAATTTCTCTTTATTCTCTACTATATACGCTTGTTGCTCTATCGTTTCTGATGATAATGTTTTAGCCTCAACCTCAATATTAACTGAGTTGTTAGTCCATTGAGAAGATAAACGAAGAATTTCTTTAGTTAATGTTGCAGAAAATAACATCGTCTGTCTTATACCTTTTGCCGGAGTTGCTGATATAATATCTTTCATATCAGGAATAAATCCCATATCAAGCATTCTATCTGCTTCATCGATTACAAGAACACCTACTTGACCTAGATCAACTACTTTCTGTTTCATGTAATCTAACAATCTACCAGGTGTTGCAACTAATATATCAATACGTTTTTCAAGCTGTTTTCTTTGCTTATCATAATTTACGCCACCAAAAACAGATTGTATGTTGTAGCCACAATATCTTGATATCGCTCTTGCATCATTCTCTATCTGTATAACTAACTCTCTTGTTGGAGCCATTATTAATACTTTTGGAGTTCCATTAGGAATAGACTCTCTACCTTCTAATTTAGAAAGATATCTGAAAACAGTTATTAAAAATGACGCTGTTTTACCTGTTCCTGTTTGTGCTTTACCAGAAATATCTTTACCTTCAAATGCTTTAGGAAAAATAGCTGCTTGTATCGGTGTGCAATACTGGTAACCTAAATCTTTAATACCACGCATAACTTCTAGCGATATTTCAAAATCATGGAAACGAGACTCGCCCTCTTTTTCTTCTATTACAAACTCTGATATATCCCAACCATCCATAGATGGTACCACTTGTTGTCCGATATTGACTGAATCAAGGTTCTGTTGAGACCTGTCATTTCTTGGTCTTCTAGCATCGCCACGTCCGCCGCCGCCTCTTGAAGGTCTTGAAGTTCCAGCTGGCTTACTGCCACCGTATCTACCACCAGTTTTAGTTTCTATACCATCTTCTGATGTTTCTCTTCTTTTAGAAAAATCTCTACCACCGCTACCTTCAGCAGAACTTCTTCTTTCGTAACCACCTGATGATCTGCCTTCAGATGAACTTCTTCTTTCATAACCACCTGATGATGAACCTTCTGATGAACTTCTTCTCTCGTAACCACCTGATGATCTGCCTTCAGACGAACTTCTTCTTTCATAACCACCTGATGATGAACCTTCTGATGAACTTCTTCTTTCATAACCACCTGATGAACCTTCTGATGAACTAGGTCTTCTAGTGTATCCACCTTCTGATCTACCACCTGATGAACCCTCTGATGAGCTAGGTCTTCTAGTGTATCCGCCTTCTGATCTACCACCTGATGAACCCTCTGATGAGCTAGGTCTTCTACTGTATCCACCCTCTGATCTACCAGTTGATGATCCTTCTGATGAACTTCTTCTATTATATCCACCAGTTGACGAACCTTCTGATGAACTTCTTTTATTGTATCCACCTGTTGACGAACCTTCTGATGAACTTCTTCTATTGTATCCACCTGTTGATGAACCCTCTGTAGAATCTTTCTTCTTAGCATACTCTCTAGGTTTTCTTGAACCACTATCGCTACCGTATGAAGATTCGCTTGATCTAGTTCTATCATTTGATCCTTTTGAACTGTTGCCGTAATCGCCACCAGCACTTCTTTCTCTTGTTGAGCTACTTCCTGCTCTTGCTGTAGATGAGCGTTCTTCTTTACTTCCACCTTTCGAACTACTTTTACTCTTAGAGGCACCCTTCTTGTTGCCACCCTCATTTCCTTTAAATACACTCTTAAACTTATCAATAAACGACATAAAAATTTTATTCCTTAATATTTCTTATAACTTAAACCAACATATTAGTTAAAGCATAAATAGACTTTACAAAAATCAACTAAGTAGAGGCAATCAAATATGCTCAATTATCCTACTACAAATACTCTTAAGCTCTGCATCTTCTAACTTCATTCGATTATCATGCGATAAAGATGCACCGTCATCTTTATGGCGTGGGACAATATGGATATGAGAGTGAAGAACAATCTGACCTGCGGCACTACCATTCAGTTGAAACACGTTGATGCCATCTGCCAACATAGCATTTGATACAGATCGTGAAAGTTTCTGTACAACGGAATAGTATCGTTCTGAAAATACCTCTGGAGTATCAAAGATATTAACACAGTGAGTCTTAGGAATAACTAGAATGTGTCCTGGTCTAATTGGGTTTATATCTAAAAATGCGAAAAATTGTTCATCTTCGTAAACTTTATAGCCACGAAGCTCGCCAGATACAATCCTACAAAAAACACAATCCATCAATCCTTCCTCCAGACAGAACAAATCGAAAAAGCTAACAAGAGCAGTCTATCATATTATTTTCTAAAAATATACTGTTATTTTTTATAAATAAGTGTATATTAGTAAATACATGGATTTATATAAAAGACAACTTTAAAACCGATATAATAATATTCATTGATAGAGTGACACTATTCATGTATAATTAAAAATAGCTCATTGATATTAAGTATCCCTAAATAAAAACATTGCAATATTGAATCAAATCAATCTACAATAACTTAATATTACTAATGAAATAACTACTAACGATTGATCATGAACATAACAAAATTGAATACATATATTTGTTTTGATTATCTTTTTAGATGGTGGTTTCGAGCTTTTTATTAAGTTACTAGATAAGTAAACTGGGGTAGGATATATTAAATATGATAAAACTAATGCTTGTTGGCAGCACTCATACGCTTGATGTGATAAAAGTTCTTTTAAACGAATCAGCAATAGATGCCTCTATTTCTAAAGAGGAAACTCAACCGGATGTTACTATTTACGAAATAGACTCGGTTCAAACTCTATTTAAAACTCCGAAATCTTTCACTACTCCTGCTTTTCTCTTTATAACTAATAATAATAAAGAGTTACTTGATAACGTTAAAAGTTATGCAGTTAACGGACTTCTATTCCCTCCTCTAACCACTGTTGGAATAATGAGCAAAATAACTAACCTTTCACTCATGAAACCTTCTAAAATTAAAAAAGAAGAGTATGAAGTGACTAGAATTAAAATAATAGCTAAATCTGAAAGTATTCCACCTCTACCTGCACTTGCTCAGGAGCTTATTAAACTTACTAGAGATGATAGTACTTCTATAACTCAACTAACTGATAGTATTAAAATGGATCAAGGGATATCTACTGCTATTGTGAAACTTGTTAACTCTCCATTTTATGGAATTAAACAGGATATTTCTTCTATCGATCGTGCAACTGCACTTTTAGGTTTTAATTCTATAAAAAATATAGCAATTGCATCATCAATGAATTCATACTATCTTAAAAACTTCTCAATGTATAAAACAACTGGTAACGAAATGTGGAAACACTCTTATAATGTTGCTTGTATCGCTCAAATTATCGGTAGGCAACTTGAACTTGATCATGATAGTTTATATCTTGCAGGATTATTACACGACATCGGTAAAGTTGTTCTTGTTGACTTCCTTCAAAAACCAGTCAACTATATAGAAGACGAACAAAACCAAATAGGGTTTGATCACGCTGAAATCGGATCAACCATATTAGAAAAATGGGCTCTTGCTAGCGAAGTTACTGACGCTGTGAAAACTCATCATGATTTTAATGCAAATACATTTGGCAAAATTCTATACTTTGCTAACAAAATAGATAACAATAAAGAATCAGCAGATGAAATTATAAGGGAGATGCAGCTAGTTTTTGGCATAACGGACAGTAACATTGTCTCTAAAAAAATCCTTGCTGCTATAAATGATGATAATGAAGTATTTAGATAACGAAAAACTACTTGATGTAGTATTCTCTGACAATCTTGACAGCTTTAATCAAAATATAAAGCTACTGTTTAAAAGTTTTCTTGATGTGAAATTCTCTATTTGGAGAGTGTCATCAAACATAGCTTCGGTTATAGACTCTACTCTGCTTGAATCGCAACCAACGCTTGATATGTATGAGCTTGGATACGATCAAGATGCTGTATTCTCTGTCATTTCTAAAAAAGTTAAATATTTTGAAGAAGAAATTGAAATCGCTTCTAGCTTATTTCTTAGATATCAAGATGTAGATACTTTTATTATAACTTTTCACTCACCTATATCTAACGAACAGAGAGATTCTCTTGTTGCGCTTGTTCCATATATAGCTAAAAGAGCGCATGAACTGATATTTAGA
This sequence comes from uncultured Deferribacteraceae bacterium, assembly GCA_947041165.1. Lineage (GTDB taxonomy): Bacteria > Chrysiogenota > Deferribacteres > Deferribacterales > Mucispirillaceae > CAMQYB01. The sequence goes on from CAMRCY010000031.1 coordinate 26,445, forward strand.
GAAGTGCAGATGGATCTATATATCGATTATCAGAAAAAAATAGACTTTATCAAAAAGAGTTCACTGCTTTTTAGAGCATTAGATGTTCAAGAAATTGTGGCATTATCTCTATCGTTCTTTCTTGATATCTTCTCTGGACATGCTATTTTTGCAAGACATAAAAATAAATTCTTTGGTATTGCTATAAACGAAGAAGATATTGCTGAAAATATATTTGTTGGAGATGTAACTCTTAATGATTATATCAATACATTAAACAAAACCGAATTTATTGAACATATTGTAGTATCTAATAAATTTAATATCAAAAACATTTTCTTTATATACGACGAAGTTATAGACATTAAATATGCTATATTCAACATAAATATTGATATCGCTCCTGATCGTGAGTTCTCGGAACTTATAACAGACATTATTAATATCGCTACAGAAAATGCTTCTAATCATCAACAAATGATCTCTTTTAAATTAGAAGAGAAAGAAATGAGCCATACTGTTGATATCCTTAACAGATTTGTTAAAAGAATAATCGCTTACGATATAGATCCTGAAATATATGCTGTAAACTATCCTGCAAGAAGTGCTGGTGGAGATTTTGTTGAAGTTGTTAGAACTGGAAACAGAATTATATTTGCCGTAGCAGATGTTTGTGGTAAAGGATACTCTGCAGCTGTTTTCACTGTTGTTCTATCTGTTTTCTCTACACTTATTCCTAATACAGATTTAGCAGAAGCGATTGAAGAAATTAACAAATTCCTTATCACTAAAAACTTCTCTGATAGATTTATTACAGGATTTTTCGGTATTATAGATCTTGAAACAAACGAACTAGAGTATCTATCTTGTGGACATGAGCCTGCATTTATTTTAGAAAGTGATAAAAAAATGATAGAGCTTAAATCTCAGTTTCTACCACTTGGCTTGATACAAGAAAATTATAAATCAGGAAAAGTTCAACTGACTAAAGGTTCTCTACTTTGTGTGTATACCGATGGATTAATCGAATATGTACCGTTTGAAGAGTTAGTTGGAAAGGTTAAAACATTGAGCGAAACTCCTGCAAAAGAAATTGTGGAAACTCTTTATAAAGATCTTGTTCAAGATGAAGCATTGCAAAGAGATGATTTCACTTGCGTATTAATGAAGTTTTAATACCTTTACATTTCTAATATACCTCCATCTAGGCTTTATATAGAAGTTAGTACAATTGCAACGTCGTATAGTTTATGTGGCAGTTCGGTATAGATGCAAACTTATACAGTGTTGCAAAATCGCTCTATAGCGTGGAGTTGTAAGTTGCGTAATTGCACAAACTTATACAGTGTTGTAAAATCGCTCTATAGTAGTGGTGTTGTAAGTTGCGTAATAGCACAAACTTATACAGTGTTGTAAAATTGCTCTATAGTAGTGGAGTTGTAAGTTGCGTAATAGCACAAACTTTTACAGTGTTGCAAAATCGCTCTATAGTAGTGGTGTTGTAAGTTGCGTAATAGCACAAACTTATACA
>CAMRCY010000032.1 GCA_947041165.1 uncultured Deferribacteraceae bacterium
GGCTTGTTCGATTGTGTAAAGAGTGTGATTGCTTGTTAAATAGATTACTTATTAAGTGTAATTATTTATTAAGCATGACTACTTGTTAAGTGTGATTGTTTAGTTAACTATAATTAATCCAGCTTGTTGTGATTTGCTTCACAGGTGTATTTGCTCGGCTTGTTCGATTGTTTGACAAGTGTGACAGTTCAACTTCTTACAACATTATTACTAACTTATTCTCACCAATTACACAATATTAGAAAAGTTAATTCATTACACATAGGTTGTAGAGATTGTTAATATTTGATTAGTAATTTTAAATTATTACATAAATTCTATTTTCAAAAACTAATCTTTTCTCTCCATTGAGAAACTTTTTTCTATAACAGTTTTAATCGTGCTAGAGATACCATCTAATATATTTTTCTCATTCAAAACCCTTAAACCCTCTATCGTTGTGCCACCAGGTGATGTCACTTTACTAACAAGAGTGTCTGCCTCTATCTGTGAATATTCTCGCATAAACATAGCCGATCCAATCATAGTATCTATAACCATATCAAACGCCGTGCTCCTATCCATTCCGTAATCAATACCAACCTTTGCTATCGCATCAATTATTAAAAACATATACGCAGGTGATGATCCAGATAATCCTGTTGATATATTTATCAACCTCTCTTCAACGTGATATACCTCACCGATTGAGCTAAAAATATTATCTATCACATCCCTACTCTCACCACTTGTGTTTTCTGAGTATGATATAGATATAACACCTTTAGATATCGTAGATGGAATATTTGGCATCGCTCTCGCCACTTGAATTTCTGCATCTAAATTGTTTCTAAAATAATCAATAGTTATCCCTGCAAGCACAGAGATCAAAACTTTGTTGCTATACTTTTTAAATATCGGTATCAAGCTATCAATATCTTTAGGTTTTACAGCAATCAAAATAATATCCGATCTCTCTATAACCTCTTCCGCACCCATCACTGGAGTTTTATATTTATCATAGTAACGATTAGCTTTATCAATATCACGATTAGTCAACAGAAGATTATCTGGAGAAATTATACCTTTACTCATCAAGCCATCAATGATCGCTCCACCCATGTTTCCTGTACCGATAACACCTATTACTTTTGATATCATTATAAAACTCCATCCATTATATCATGATAACCACATTATTAATGTTTTACTATTACGTTTCCACTATGCGAACTATCAACTTAATCATCTAACTACTAGAGAGTATATATCATGACAATTATTTAATTATCTATCTTGCACGATTATATCTAAATCATGCCAATTATAAAATTCATGCATACTCAACCACGTTTATATTATGCCTAAAATCTAATCAACTAACTTACTGCAACCACGTTTATATCATACCCACTACTTCGTTAATTGTCTTAATATGATCACGCTCTATGATCACATGATCTATCTCATAGATATCGTTAGAGAGATGCAGAAGTGAATATTTATGGTTGCCACACTCTTTAGAAAAATGTTTATGAAAATATTCATCAACAGCTTTCACCGATACCATCACATCTTCATCACCTACAACACAGATTAAATCGTATGAATAATTTATATCTAGGTTTTGAACAACCTCTTGAATTAATCTTAGCTGATTTAAAGATCTAAATGTTGTGGAACGAACTTCATGCTCATGCTTATATTTACGTTCAGATTGTACCTGGATTGTAAAATTGAAAAAATGAAGATATTTTAGAAATTGAAAATATTTGTTTCTTGTCTTAAACGCTGGAGAAAAAATCATCACCTTATCAACTTTATTGTAATTAGCAACAAGCAATGCAAGAAGCGCACCTGCTGATTCTCCCATCACAATAACTTTTTCACAAACAGATGATATCGCTAAATAACCATACTTGATAGAGTTGTACCAATCAACATAGCTTGCTGTATTTAAATAGTGTTCATCAAGTCCGTGTCCAGCAACAAGTGATGCATAAACCGTATATCCTTTATCCTCAATAGCTTTACATAATGGAATATAATTTTCAGGTGTTGCTGTATAACCATGAATAAGCAGAACACCAACTTTAGATTTGCTATCTTTAAAATAAGGTTGTTTATTTGGATCTGTTACACCGTTTTTAATCGCAATGCCTCTATCCATCATAAAATAATCTTGTGCTGTATAGTCGTTATCTTTTGTAAAAGTACCTATCAAAGTCTTTGTCATGGATCACCTTTTAATATTATTTAATTCAACCTAGTCAGTTATAAATATTTTATTCTTAACCTCATGATATAATTCTTCAAAGAAAATATCTCTCTCTTTTTCATATCTTGGAGCAAAATGAATAAACCTTATAAACTCTGACTTAGATCTATTAAATATATCCTTAGCGATGGTTATAGTCAAATGATTCTTTTCTGATGCATGGCAAAAATCAATATCCATAAATACAGATTCAATGATTAAAAGATACGATTTATCAGCAAGTTTGAGAGCCTTTGTAACATTCTCGTCCTTTGGTGCAATATCCGTTATATACGTTATATCTTGCTGTTGTTTATCTACACAAATATCATTAGCTAACGCATTAATATCAAAAACTTTTTGACCATCAACTGTATCAACCGTTATAGATCCCTCTTCATTATTAATCATTTTTTTCTTTAATTCTTTTAACCAGATACCTTCTTTTAAACCAAGTTCAACAAGTTTATCTTTCTGTATATTTATGATCCTAGGCTCAACAAGACGATAGCCGATTGATGGTATTCCGTGATCAAAAATTTCATACTTAATTTTAAACCCATCATCTATTTCTAAATCTGTATCAGCGTACTCTAAATCTTCTTTATTAAATTCATTCTTTGCTCTAAAAACTGCTTTTTTATTATCAGGATAATTTAACTCAATAACTTCAATCTCTAATCCATATCCATCAACTAAATTCCAAGTGTAACTATTAAGTTTTCCTTCAACATTTTTGATGATATTTTTAGGTCCATAAATACGTATCTTCATATCGGTAATTAATATAGATCGAAGTAGACGATCGAAACCTGAAAAATGATCCATATGAGTATGGGAAACAAATACACAAGACACATCATGAAGTTCATGATTACCAATCTTTCCTAACTTGCCTAAATCAAACATTACAGCTTTCTTCATATACACATTGCGTATAAAAAATACTGGATCTGAGAACGAACTATTTAACTGTCTTACACTATAGTTACATTTCATTTCTTAACTATCATTGCAGAAAAAATCTTCTTACTATTTTTATTCATCTTGCCAGTTGTATCAATAACCAAATCTTCTTTAGGAAAGCAAGCCTTCTGTTTCTGCTCTTCATATATCTGAGGACGGCCATCAGTTATCGTAGTTCTCTCAAGTCTTGACTTGAGCCTAATAGAGATAACCTCTTCTGTTGAAGTGAATTTAATATTGAAAAAATCACTTTTTACATTTGATTTAACAATGTCATAATATTTACTATCTGTGAAAGAAGCATCAATAATTGATCCTCTACCGATTGATAAATTATCGTTAACCATCGATGAGATCTCTTCATAAAGTTTATATGAAACCTCTTTAGAGTATATATCTGCATCGTAATCAACGTATACTTTTTCAGTTAAATTGACATTGTTAATCGCCTTACGAACATTATCAGAACTAATTTTCGTAACTGGAAAAACATCTGAAAACAATGTTGCATTCTTAGATTTACCAGTCGCCATTAAACCAAAAAATAACATAGTTGTTGGTTTGTTCGCAATCAAAATATAATATGCAGAAAGATTAACTAACCTTTTAAGTTCAAGAACTTTATCTTTATAAACAGTCGATTCTGGATCTAATGAATCTAGTGTGAACGCTGCTATTTTAACTCTCACATAAGCAAGATATGACTTATAATAGTTCAATAGTATAAGTGAGTTACCATCACTTACTTCACGCAAGAAACCTTTAGCAAATGCATCAGATGTAGGAATGTTTTTTGACGAATCAAGCTCCATAGATAAAAATGCTAGTTCAGAAATAATATCATTAAATCTAAATCTTTTATTAAACTCAATACAATCAATTAATCCTACTGTACCATCTTCATTAAAATAAATATGATCAAGTCTAAGATCTCCATGACCGTTTTTTACAAACCCACCAGTGTAGCGTTCATTAAATAAATCTTTATGATTATCTAAAAATAATCTACTCTCTTTTTTGATAAAATCGTAATACTCTTTATCAATTAACGAGCCTACATATTTCTCTGTTTGTTCAAAATTTTCACGAGCATTATATGCTACTGTATCAAAATTTGACACAAATCCATCTACTGTTTCAAATGGTGCAGGTTCAAGGTTTTGAAGCAATTTAGCAACCTCGCTTCCAACTAATTCTATTTCATCAAGACTTAATTTCTTATTATCTAATTTAGACATTAAAAAAGCATCGTCTTTAATTCTTCTCATTTTAAGCACATATTCAACTGGCGAAAGCGATGATGTATATGGTACTAAAGCATAAACTTTATTCTCTGTTTCAACTAATTTAAATACTCCAACATACACATCTTTAGAAAATCTATCATTCAGCTCTTGCTCTAAAATAGAATACAACCTTCTGCTTTTCAATGTTTTATAATTTAAAAAACCGAAATCAACAGCTTTCTTTACCTTGTAAACATATTCATCTGTGATTATCGCATAAGATATATGAGTTTCTTTTATCTCTTCTATGTTCGGTATGATACTTCGCAATACTTCTACTTCACTTGAATATTTCACTTCTTTATTATCAGACATATATTCCCTTCAATTATATAATTTATTTTCTAAAACTTTTAAGTAACCTAACTTCTTCAAGATAAGTTTGTTTATCTTTTACAGGTGTTTCAAGTATCCCTAATGTATCTTTAAATCTAGTATCATTAACCAATCTTTCAAACGCCTCAATACCTATAAAACCTTGACCTAAAAACTCGTGACGATCTAACTTGCTTCCTAACTCTTTCTTAGCATCATTTAGATGAAAAACTTTTAATTTATCGCCAAAATATGAGTGTAGTTTATCTGTAAATTTGTCGTAATCATTTTTCACATCATACCCATAAACATACGCATGACAAGTGTCTATACATACACCGATTTTATCTTTATGTTTTGCTTTATCAATTATCTGTACTAGGTGATCTAATTCGCCACCTGTAAGATTTCCAGCACCTGCTGTATTTTCAAGTAACATCATAGTGTTGATATCGTGCTTATCATACATATTGTCAATTCCTTGAGCGATCAAACCTAACGCTGTATCAAGATCTCCAGTACCTTTAGAACCTGGATGCATAACGAAGTAAGGTATCTCTAACTTATTGCATTTCAACATCTCTTCTTGTAAAGATATCTCAGATTTTCCACGAACTTCAGCGTCTAGTGATGCTAAATTTATAAGATACGATGAATGTGTTACAATAGCATGCTTTCCAAATACTGCTGATTTGCTTAAAAAACTTTCAACCTCTTTATCCGTCAACTCTTTACCACTCCATCTAGTTGGAGACTTAACAAATAACTGAATAGACTCACACTCATCTGTGCTAGCCCCTTTAAAAACATTGTCGACACCACCTGATGCCGATTGATGTGCTCCTATTAACAAATCTATACCCTCTTAATTATATTTATATTATCTATCGTTCTATCTATTTACAAATTCCTGTTATACATTAATTAATCTAATACTTGTTTAATTTTTATACCTAATATTAATCTAAGATCAATCTAAAACAGGTTTAATCTTCATGCCTAATAAAATGTAGTAATCATTAGTAACTGGATCTAACCAATCATCTAACTGCTCTACATTTTCTAATTTACTATTACTTTTATGTCGTGATTTCTGATCAATATTATATTTTATTTGAGTACCATCTGAATGTACAGAAGTTCTTTCAAGTTCATTATCAATTTGTACAGAAATAATTTTAGACAGTTCCGCAGTAGCTTGAATTCGTGCCATGCGTTTCTGATAAGATAACCCCTTCTCATGATTATATTTTGAACTGCCCACAGCTGTTGCAAAATAACCATTAATATTTGGGTTTTGAACCCAACTTGGGTATGATGAGATCTCAGTTGTTGTTGACCTAAATGGAGAGCCGATCGCTTCTTTCTCCCCACTATTAGTATTACTATTCTGCTCAACTTGATTGCCATGTTTAGTATTACTCTTCTGCTCAACTTGATTGCCATGTTTAGTATTACTATTCTGCTCAACTTGATTGCCATGTTTAGCATTACTATTCTGCTCAACTTGATTGCCATGTTTAGTATTACTCTTCTGCTCAACTTGATTGCCATGTTTAGTATTACTATCTTGTTGAATAATATTGTCATTTATAGTAGATAGATTTTTCACATCTCCACCTGCAACAATAAACACATTATTGTATCTACTATTTTCTATAGAAAGTGATTGTAGATTATCTAAATCTTTGTCATTTCTCTCAATATATTCATCAGCCAAAACAATATTAAAATAATTCAATATCATAGTAGATACTATTGTCAAAAACATTAAAATTTTAACGTTCAAAAATACACCTTAAATCTATTCTTATAAATAACTGTAATATATTATTACAAATTAAATAAATGAACAGTTAAATTATAAATCAGGAACTTCACCAGTTTCTCGTATGTCATCCATCTCTTTATCAAGCTCATAGAAGTTTTTAGACGATGAATTCAGTTGACGCTGTACACCAACTTTATGTATATCTTCTGCAGTGAACCTCATGCAACTCACTATTAAAACTGAAAACAAAATTAATACAGTAAGGTTAAAATATCTCATTAATTTTCCTCATTAAAATAAATCTGAGCACAAATATTATATAATATAAATAGTGCTACATTAAACAAACTATCTATATTATATAATTATTACTAAACAACAATTTTTACTCAAAATTTACTGTGTTTTTAAATTCTTTTTCAATAGCAGCATCTAATTCATCTTGAGCTTGTTTTTCCAGAAATTGCTGCCATAAAGCAACATCATTTCTAATAGATGAGATAGACTCTTCTTTAACGGCTTGCTTAACAAGAGTTTCGTCTAGTCCAACAAGTACATACAACTCAGCACACTGCGATACCCACGAACCGATCTGTTTAGATCCCGATATCGTTTGTGATGATAGCTGTTTTGAAACGTTTACAGTTACTCTATCAATACTTTGATCATCACCTAATCCTGTTGTTTGATTAAATGTTTTGAACATATTGTTAACTTTAACAGATAATGTTCTAGCCATCTCATCTCTTGCAGCAGCAGTTGCTTCTATTCTTGCGTACTGTAAACCTGATTTGCCGATTACTGCAACTCCAACTGCTGATAAGTTTTTGCCTTGTCCGTTTGCAACAACCCAATCTGGTGCACCGTTAAAACAAACCGCTCCACCAACACCAATACCGCCAGTTCCACCTATATCAGGAGTTTTAACACTCTCTTTTGATGAACAACCTGAAAATACCATACTAAATAATACGAATACCATAACTGATAACTTCAACATAATATCCCCCTCTTAATAAAATTATGATTAATAATACTATACTTAATATATACTAAATACTATATACTTTAAACACTTAATTTCTACGAATAACAATCTCGTTCTTACCTATCTTTTCAAGTGTATATTTACCACCACCAGTTAAAAATGATGCTAAATAATAAGTCTTCTCTGGATAGTTAACAATCAATGTATCTATCCCCTCTTTTACAACGTCAAGCACAAACGGTATAGATTCAATATCTGTAAGCAAGTCATAAAAATAACGAATGTTTCTTGGTCCAGAAAGCACTACTACAACTTTTCTACGAGTGTTATCTAAGACCTCTTCTGTTACATCTGATATAAGTTTATGAGCTGTTGTTGATGACATATTCTTATATAGATTAGCAACTGCTGCATCTAAGTTTGAGCCATGTCCATTATCATTATATGTTCCCGATGCTAACAGAATTCTTCTAGTTCCTTTTTTGCCGATTATACGCCAATCAAGTGATCCATCAACTATCGTAAAAGGCATCTCTGTATAGCCAACATTTTTTGAACGCTCTCTAATACTTATTTTTCCTACTAATATATTTGTTGTGAAATATTTAGAAGTTAAAAAATTTAATTTTTCATAATTTTCAGTACTGATTGCACCATTAATTTCTTTGATAATATCAGGATTTAACTCTTTCGATATATCCCTAACTTCGAACCCTTCTTTCGTGAGCTCTGTAACAACTTTCTCCGAGAAAGGAGTGATGTAACTATATTTTTTATTAGCAATTATTGACGGAATAACAACTGCTATTGAGGTGCTTTTTGATAATGATTCTACTTCACGTCGTGCATCAATTTTATCTATTTCTACTAAAAGTTTTACAACGTATCTATCTCCACTTCTGCCCTCTGAAAGTATTTTAACTTTTTTAAATTGAGCTTCATATTCAATCTTTACAGCTTCATCAGCTAATTGAGAATTAGTTATCAATGTGTCAATTTTAACATTCATATCAGCGATAGATTCTAAAGCACTCCATTTTGCTCTTGATATTGCAATAGCTTTTGCAGACGGGACATCTCCATTATAGATCATCGCCTCGCCCTCTGATTCAACAAAATCAGCGTAGAGGTTTATAGATGAAACCAATAATAATATTAGTGCTAATAAAAACCTCATAATACCTTCCTATTTATTTATATTAAGAATAGCTGTATCAATAACGATATATTATGTTTAATAAATCACTTTACTGGCAATCCCATTTCTTTCATAACCAGTTGTAAATCTTGCCATACAAAAACCTTCTTGGTTGGCGAACGAAGAAGATATGCTGGATGAAATGTTGGCATAACTTGATACTCTTTATCTGATACATTTGGCACACTTAAACTCTGCCATCTACCACGCAATGAAGATATCCCTTCATTTGTATTAAGAAGATATTTTGTTGCAATTGATCCCAGTGCAATAATATAATCTGGATTAATTGTTGCTATCTGTTTGTGAAGATACGGAATACAACACGCCGTTTCATCTTCAAATGGATTTCTATTATTAGGTGGTCTGCACTTTACAATATTAGCTATATATACATCTTCCTTTTTAAAACCCATCGCAATAATCATCTTAGTTAACAGTTGTCCAGCTCTTCCTATAAACGGCAACCCAGCTTTATCCTCATCCGCACCTGGACCTTCACCAATAAACAATAGCTTTGCAAAAACATTGCCATCACCAAAAACTACGTTTGTACGAGATGCTGAAAGTCTACATTTTGAACAGTTTTCAATCTCTTTTCTTAATAACTCTAAAACTTGCAACGGAGGTACTCCTACTGATTTATTAACCATATCATTCGTTGAACCCATTACAGTTTTTACAACTGTGTTATCGCTCGTGTTAATATTACTAATATTACGACTAACTGTGTTATCGCTCGGGTTAGCATTATTAACATTACGACTAACTACGTTATCGCTCGTGTTAATATTACTAACATTACGACTAACTAGGTTATCGCTCTGGTTAGCATTATTAACATTACGATTAACTATATTATCGCTCGGGTTAATATTACTAACATTACGATTAACTGTGTTATCGCTCGTGTTAATATTGTTAACATTACGATTAATTGTGTTATCGCTCTGGTTAGCATTATTAATATTACGACTAACTATGTTATCGCTCGGGTTAATATTGTTAACATTACGATTAACTGTATTATCGCTCGTGTTAATATTACTAACATTACGATTAATTGTGTTATCGCTCGTGTTAATATTACTAATATTACGATTTGCTGTGTTACTATTTGTAGTTAATGTTTTATTGTTTTCAGAAACGGTTCTACTCTCTAAAGTTTTCTCAGTTAATTGTTTAGATATATCACCTATATCCTTCAACTGGTAGTCATTAGATTTAATTATATCCGTTATTCCATAGATATCTGTCAGAAAATTGCTATTGAAAAGCTTACTCATATTCTATAAACCTTATTATATATGTGAAAATGTATTATATATCATATATCATAAAATACTAGCAAAAAGTTAAATTATAGTTTATTATTCACTAACTTTAATAAAGTGAGATTACTATGAATTATTTCAAATTAATACCTATGATACTTTTTATGTTGATTTTATCTGTGACTAACCTCTTCTCGATGGAAAAAGTTATAGTTGTGAATGTTCACGACGGCGATACTATTTCGATTAAATATCTTGAAGGAGAGAGAAAAGGTAGAGTTGAAAAAGTGAAATTGTTTGGTATAGATGCTCCAGAACTAGATCAAGCATACGGCTTTAATGCGAAGCAACATCTTGCTACTCATTTGAGATCTATAGATATTAAATTTAAGATGAGAAGTAAAAATTTAGATTCACAACCTGAAGGGATTTTATATGCCGATGGTATAAATATAAATAACAAAATGATAGAGAACGGTTACGCTTGGCAAAATAAAAGATACTCTACAGATACAGAAGTAAACGATATGTATCTATACGCAAGAAATAAAAAAATAGGTTTATGGAACGATACACAAGAGCCTATTCCGCCTTGGGTTTTTAGAAGCTATGAAGGCAAAAGTAAACATCCTGCCATTAATACATACGTACCTGATTTGATCATATGTAGAGATGATATCACAAGCGAACTCACTTATTACTCTATTGATAAAGTAAGTTGTCCTAAAGGTACTAAAGCACTTATAAGATAAAGTCAACAAGCAATTATCGGTATGTATCATAAAGTTACGATACTATATCTAAAGTAACAAAACAGAGTGATTTAAGTGATAAATATTAAATATAGAGTTAAAATACCCCGACACATTATCGGGGTATTAACTATTAATCTGGTTGTTTTGTTGGAGCTATTAGGACTTCTCTAATGCAAACCGATTGAGGTGAATGATAAATATAATCTATTGCATTTGCAATGTTTTCTGATGTTAATGCTTCGCCCATACTATCTTTCCACTCTTTATAACCATCAACTATACCTTTATCTGTTGTATGTGATAATAGCTCAGTTTCAACTACTCCTGGAGCTACGATTGATACTCTAACATTTGATGCTGCAACTTCTTTTCTGATCGCATCACTTATTGAGTGTACTGCAAATTTTGTTCCACAATAAATCGCATGATCTGAAAAAGTTTTACGTCCTGCAACAGAACTAATATTAATAATTGTTCCACCGTTACGCTTAACCATTTTGTTAAGAACTAAATGAATACCGTTCAGTAAACCTTTAATATTTACATCTATCATCTGGTTCCACTCTGATAGATCTTGAGTTGTAGAGTCACCCAATAACATAACACCTGCGTTATTAACTAAACAATCTACATCACCAAATTTTTCTTCAGCTTCTGTGATAGCTTGTTGAAATGTTTTTACATCTAAAATATCTACCTTGCGACAGATTGTGTTCGGAAGTTTTAATGCTTCCATTCTTTCAACACGACGTGCAAGAAGAAGTAATGGATGCCCTTGTGATGATAATAATTTTGCAGTAGCCTCTCCTATACCTGAGCTTGCACCAGTGATTACAACTAACTTTTTCATTATATAAATCTCCTCTTAACTATAATATTTTCTTTCTTCTAATCATTTTATCTATAGATAGGATAATGTAGATTACTCCTAAGTTCAATATAAAAAAATTATTAAGTATCCACATAGTATTATAAAATAATCACATTGAACAAAATGGATTTATAGACTAACAATAAATCTATATAAAAAAGTTGACACATAATATATATATCAACTTTAATATTAAATAGTTTTACAATACAATTGCGAACCTCGATAATAAATTATCACATTAGGCAAATAGAATTCCTATAAGCGTGAGTGAAAACATAAGAGCCATTGGAACTAGTAGTAATAATGAAATAATATAAAAAGCTTTTCTACCACCTATATCGCAATCAGTCAAAATCACATTGTCATACATTGAATTAATGTCTTCTATATTCATTTTCACAATACGTAAACAGTTAAGATAAGCTATAAAAGCTGGTATCCCTGTCCAAAAAAAGATTATAGAGATTACACCCTTTTCCATCTTCCCTATATAAAAATATTGCACACCAAATGCACCTAGAAAAACAGACCATGCTAAAAACGCTGTTAAAGATTTAATCTCTTTTTGTTCTGATTGATTGCCCATGCCTGCTTGATTGCCCATGCCTGCTTGATTGCCCGTACCTGCTTGATTGCCCATGCCTGCTTGATTGCCCGTACCTGTTTGATTATCCATGCCTGATTGATTACCCGTACCTGTTTGATTATCCATGCCTGATTTATTCATCTGAGTTCCCCCTTCCCATTTATCCCATTTAAGAACTAGTACACCAAAGTATCTATAAATTAGGTTATTTATATTATCATAATAAAAAACAGGTAGCTATATATAAATATAACTACCTGTGACAAATACTTTTAAACTTTATTTCACGAACTTGATAATATCAAACAACTTAATATTAATCAACTTTAGCAAACACTTGATAATGTCAAACAACTTAACATTAATCAACTTTAGCAAACACTTGATAATATCAAACAACTTAACATTAATCAACTTTAACAAACACTTGATAACATCAATCAACTTAACTTTAATCAACATTAGCGAACACTTGATAATATCAAACAACTTAATATTAAACAACTTTAGCGAACACTTAATAATATCAAACAACTTAATATTAATCAACTTTAGTAAACACTTGATAATATCAATCAACTTAACATCAAACAACTTTAGCAAACATCTGTGTCACTTTTTCAAATTAAGTAATTTTTAACGCTTTACGCTTTTTAATTAACATAGATGGACCTGTTTTGTCTTCTGCCTCTTGCTTATATGCATAAGGGAAATCAGCTTGAGTTAACGGTACTGCATCAGGATATTTATTCTGTAACTCAGCATAATCACCGTAATCTAAAGCGTGTGCAGGACATGAAGCTACACAGATAGGAGATTCATTGTTATCAATTCTATCTGCACAAAAATCACATTTCTGCATAGGGTGACGAGTGAAACTTCCTATGATTTTTTCAGGCTCTTGTTTATTGTTTGCAAACTGCGGAGTATCGTATGGACACATAACTTTGCAATCCTCTATCTTCTGACATATTGATCTATCTATTGCAACTATACCATCAGCTCTTTTATATATAGCGCCTGCGGTACAAGCATCTAAACATGCTGGCTTTTCACAATGATTACAAGACATTGATAGGTTGAAAAAACCACCCTCCGTCTCATGTGAATTAACTTTACGCCAACGAACAGCACCAGGGTTCACGCCATGCCAATCTTTACATGCAACCGAACAAGTGTTGCATGACATACATCTTGACTGATCAAAATAAAATGCGTATCTCATAATTTATATCCTTATATTCTTAATTATTTATTAAACTACTACTCTCTTAATTGAAACCATAGCTGATTGCTGTGCGTTACCATGATCTACTCTTGATGGACGTGATGCCATAAGCGTATTACAGTTACCACCAACATCAACTCCAGTAACTGGATCTGGATCATACCAACAACCTTGATGAAGCCCAAGAAAGCCTTTAACACAACGTTTTGACAATCTTGCAACACAATGAACTGCACCTATCGCATTTGATACTTCAACTAGATCGCCATCTCTAATACCTTGATCAGAACCATCTTGATCGTTCATCCATATTTCAGAATATGTAGCATTTAGTTTCTTCTCTGCTATCGCTTTATTTAAACGTGGTATAGAAAGTTTACCGCCTTCTGCTGGCTCTGCACCTAATAAAGCGTATTCGTTCCAATCATCTCCTGAATATAAATCTCCACCAACAGTTCTATGTGTTAACTCTCTCAGATATGGGTTCTCTGCTTGTGATGAGTGAACTCGATATCTATCATGTGTTGTTGTAAGAAGAAATCTGTTACCAACTGCTGGTAATGCATTCTCTTTTCCATAAGCTTCCATGAAGTAATCTTCATAGTTGAAATACATAGGGATAGGATAAACTATTGGATCGGTTTCAAAATCCTGATTTTTCATCCCTCTTTCAGACTCTGCTAAATGTCCATGAAATTTGCTGTATCTATTCTCGTATCTCCACACAAACATAGGTGAATAAACTGTGAAACGTGCAGGAGAGTCTGGAGCTGTATCTGGTTTAGAAAATTCTCCTCCACCCATATCGCCGTACCCAGCATTACCAAGTCCAACAAGCCCTACTGATTGGTTAATATATTTACTACTATCTGAAGATGTATCTACTTTGACAAACGGTTTAGTTGTTCTATCACTTTCAGCTTGAGCTAAATAAGTATCTAAATTTGTACGCAGTTTTGATTTACTTGCTTTAATGATAGAATCATTAGGTACTCTTGGTAAGAATGGGTTTTTTAAATATTCATCCCACGTTTTACCTTGTAAGATACCTGCTTTAGATGATGCTACTGCAAAAGCGTCTTTTGTATGAGCTTCTAAACTCTTATCTGCAACGCCACCTGTAAAATCTGTAGATAAATCAGCCTTCCTAGTATCTATTTTTGCGTAAGCTTTTAATAATTCATTTGTGAAATCATAAGGTGCTTTAGACTCTCCAGGTGCTTTAGATACCGCTGGAACATAAATACTGTTACCTAATGATATTCCAAGTATATCTTCTTGCTCCCAGTTTGTTGTTGCAGGAAAAATATAATCACTCCAACGTGGTGATGGAGATAAAAAATTATCTAACGATACAAGACATAACGTATCTGCATCGGTAGGATTTGTTGATGCTAACGGTAGCGATTCAAAAACCTCTCTAGAATCATTCGGATTCATATGTTGGTTAATTAAAATATTACCACCAGAATTTAAAATAAATCTAACACCACTATAAATAGGATTGCTTGAGCCATCTTTCTCATACTCATAAAAGCCATTACCACCTACTATCAAGTTCCCTTTATTATCTCTTTTCCATTTAACTAAAGATTTAACACCTGAGTCATCATAGTAAGCTTTACGAGTGTTTACTTCAGCTACAGAATGATCTGGTACAAATTTCCCTGTATAACCATTAGCAGCAGTTAATTGATCTCCAAATGCAAACTTAATACCACTAAGCCACTGTGTACAACCTATAACTGGCGAACCTGGATTTGCTGGTACATTTCTCTCTATCTTAACTGGTAAATTTCCTTCAGAACCTTTTCTGCTTCCACCGAAAGCTCTATCAAAAACATTACCTGTTTCGCCCCAAACTTTACTAATTAACATCATTGAGTGCATAGCAAAAAATGTTATTACACCCTCTGCTTGCTTAGTCTGTCCGCCTGCCCATGTGCTTGCAACTGGATGATTCTCTGGTTTAGCATATATTTCTGCCAATTCTATGATCTTAGCTTCTGATATGCCTGTAATAGCTGATGCCCATGCAGGATCTTTAGGTAATTTAAAATCTTTTTTATACATGTATTTAGTAGCATTTCCAGCTGTTGCTGAATAATCACATGCAGCCCCACGAGCCTTACCTACAAATTTAGCACTTGTATATGTAGCATTATCACCTGTTGCTTCATAAACCCCTTTTACATAATCCCCATTACCCATTATATATGATGCTAATGATTTCCCTACTGGAACTGCATCAATTTTATTATACTGTTCAAGGTTAGCGGTAGGCTCAGTTAATACAATCTCTCCTGTAGCTTTAACCTCAGGTGTTGTTACGTTATTATCATCATCCTTAACTTCTTTCACACCGATATGAACCCAATACTCAGGTGATGCAAAAAAGCCATAAACCATAGTATCTAAATATTTTACATCTAACATAGGAGTTGTTTTTATTGTTCCATCTGTATTAAATGTATTTTCTATCATGTGATACAACATACCCATCATTAAAGCAACATCAGTGTATGGTTTGATTTTTATCCACTCATCAGCTAATGTTACACCAGTATCTACAAACTCTGGCCCTATGAAATATACTTTAGCGTTAGAGTTTCTCTCTTTCATCTTCTCAACTGAACGTATCCAAGCGTATGCTTTCTCATTAACAGTTGATAAAATATTCGATCCCCATAACACAAGGTTTTTAACGTGTTGAGCAACTACTGGAGCGTTAAATGTTTCTGATTTATAACCAGTATATCTATTACCAAAAAATGATTTTTGATGAAAAGAGTAATCATCTGTATACGGTAACTGTCCACCGATATATTTACCACCGATACCGTTCATACCTGTCCATATACCTGTATATCCGCCACCTTGCCAACTACTCGCAATCGTTCCACAAGCATAAAGTGAATGAAATGATTCAGAACCATATTTATCTGTTATAGCTTTATGTTTTTTAGCAACTTCATCTAATGCTGTAGCGTAAGGAACTCTTACAAATCCTGATAAATCGCCTCTTTTTATTGTCTGTTTAAGTGCATACTTTAAACGTCCTGGATGATACAATCTATGTTTGTAACCACGACATTTTGCACACGCTCTTGACTGTGTACAGTTTTCACTATCAGCAGAAACTTTACTGCCATCTGTGTATGTAGAGGTGTCATCTGTAGTAAACTTAATAATTCTACCATTACTAACATGAGCCTTAGTTATACATCTTGCTCCACAGTTATGTCCCGTTGAACCATAAACTATCGCGTCAATCGGTACTTCAACCTCTTTATCCGATAAATCAGTATCAACCTTTGAACAACCAGCAATTGTTGCTGATGCTCCAACCGCTAACGCACCTTGTAAAAATCCTCGTCTTGTTATACGCAACTTAGATTTAAGATTAGACAATAAATCAAAACTTTTCATAATCTCTTCCTTATAAACACAAATTTGGTAATAATGAAAATAAAACAATACACTTCTAATTAAAAACAATAAAACAGATATATATAAATCTTGAAATAACCACCACTAAAATAATATTTATACCTACTATTAAAACAGCTTGTTCTCGAAATCAATAACTATATTAAGGCTACATTATTATATTTTTTTATTATAACTTTCCAATTAATCAACTTTTAATTAAAACTACCAATTTACATTAAATTAATAATTTTAAAATAAAAACAGGTAGTTACTTCAATATAACTACCTGCTACTAATCACTATTAATCTAATTTAATTCATCTGATGAGGTTGACCATTGTTTCGAATGGGTCTTGTATCATGACACATAATACAGTTTTTACTTGGTGTGTTCTTCCATGTACCTCTTGGTAATTGACAGCCAGTTGTACAATGCACATTCTGTCCACCAAAGAAGTTTGCTCTACTGTGGCTTAAAGGAACAGCTGTTTCATGACAACTTGAACAGAAATCTTCCTTATGACATGTTTGACATGTATTTCTATCCCATCTACTTTCTAAACCATGAGTTTTTTGAACAAATCCAGGTGTATGCGTTCTAGGAGCTTTATCCTCATGACAACTAATACACTCTAATCTCTCAACGTGACAACTCATACACTCTGCTTCATTTGTCTTTGCAGCCTGTCCATGACGATACTCCCATGCTGTGTTATGCGTTGATGGTTTCAATGTATCAACTGAATAAGCCATTGCTGCAACTCCGAAAATTAATACCATAATTATTAAACTTTTTTTCATATTATTTAGTCCTACCTATTACCATAAAAAATTAACCCATAGCTCAACCATGTGAGCATCTGGACGTGTATCATACTGTTTTAAAACATCCGCATAATCAAACATATAATCTAACTGAAGTAAACACCAATCTGTTATTTTATACATTCCACCAATATATGCAATCGCCGTATTATCAAACTGCTCAACCTCGCCATATGCGTTTAAAGTGCCCGCAAACGAACCAGCATCTTGTGAATAATACTTTATCGGACTGTTCTTATATTGATAATTCATAACATTAAAACCTGCCCATAACTCAAGCTTTTCACTAATTACTTGAGTCATCTTAAACCCTACTAACAACTCTTGATTTGCCTCTTGACGACCATACTCAGGAACATCATACCAATCAAATATAATCGATACGAAATTGTTCTTCCATAATAAATCTACTAGATCGACATTTGCAAAAACTCTATAATAATCTCTGCTTGCATAGTTCTCTTGAATGTTGAAACGTCCTTCAAAACCTATACCTACCATTATTGTATCAATGATACCTTGTGTGAATAGAAATCCACCCATGATATACTCACTTGATCCACTAAACAGATCCTCATATAGACTAACATATGGATTAACAGAGTCTTCTGCATTACGACCAACTTGCCCCATAACGTAACCTGATAATTCACTTCTTGAAAGATCCACTAATAAATCAAACCCTGCATCAAATATATTAGCATTGTTGATGATAGTGCCTTCAGCATATATTGTAGTCCACGGTATTGTTTGATCTATACGAACCTTTCCAACATAAGTTTCTGGAAGAACATCATCGTATTGGAAAAAATAACTGAAATTACCTCTAATTCTTGTACCCGAATTAGAAATAGGAATGTCAACAGATGTACCCGCTACTTGAGTCGTTTCTAATGTTGAATAGTAACTAACAGGTAGTCCGTAGAATATATTCATGTTGAAATACTCTGAAGGATGAACACCAATATCAAGACCATCTATCTTATAACCCTCAAACTCTGATAAATAAATTCTACCTAATGCTATATCTGTAATAGGTATAACATCTTCTAAAATCACATTTGCTTGATAGATACGCAAATCAACATCATATGGATCCATACCAAGACGTGTTGCGTCAAAATATGCCCACTGATCCGTTCCTGCTGGACGAGGGTTATTTACCCAACCACCACGAAGATTTAAATTGATCTTCATTGTACCCGAACCTAGTTCGAAATCAGTTAGAGAACCTCTAAAATATTGATATATACCAATATCGGTTATCTCAGATATCTTTAAGTCTAATCTTGTTGTTAAGCCTAACTTCAAAGTACCCTTATCACCGAGGTCTAAACCGTTCAGAGAATACTTAACACCATTAGCATTGTAGTGCTTACTCCAACTATCTGGAGTAGTGTAATCACCACCACTATAGGCATAACCATAGTTCTGAAATGAACTAAGTAGCAAAACTAAAAATAAAATAAATACAAAACCTCTCATAACTTCCCCTTATTAGCCATTTGCTTGATTAATTCTAATCACCTACCAGTTCAGCAAGCAGCATTTTGTCTTCTTTTAAATAACCTCTTAAAAAGATCACTAAACTATTAAAAACATACTCATCTTCAATCGGATAATTTATTACATTTTCACAAAAATCATAAACCCACTTATCTAAATGATTAATATGGAAATCTAACTGCTCTCTAATTAAATTATTGTAATCAAGAACATTTTCCATCTCTAGTTTTTCTACAGCCATAAATGATAATTTACTCATAAAAGCTAGTTCCATTGATATATGTTCCTCGCTCTCACAAACACCTTCCCCTAGTGCAAAGTTATACTTTCTAAATAATTCCATTATTTTATCGTAAGACTCTTGACGTAGTAAATTATCATTCGATGTGTAAAATGATTCATCTGCTTGAACAGAATTGCCTAAACAAAAAATTGATGTATACTTTCTTAAAGCATCTAAATCAAACTCACTTAACTCATCTTTATTTAGTTTCTCCCTTTTAGCAAAAAAACCTTCCAATCCCTTAATACCATTAATCATATCTTCATTATCAGTGTTTAAACTAAATGTTTTAAGATCTGATAAGTTAAGTTGCATCTCTTTATAATACTCATCTCCAGGTACATTTAAAAACGAAGTATACATAAAATTAAAAATAAAACCTCTTACTCTATGCAAAACTACAAGTGTATCTTGTGTAACCGTATCATTTTCCATTAAAAAATCTCCTTAATTATACTATATAATTTATCTTAAACTATACGAGTTATTACTAATCAGTAACAATCTTAGTATGAATAGCTCTATTAAATAACATACAACAACATTCCTAATTCTTTTGAATACAACCGTTTTACAATATCAATATAGTTAATTATTCATATCTATAAAATTATTAATTATTAACTATTTTACTTCCAAGTTTGATAATTATAGTTTTTAGATGTGATATTTTTAACTCGATTAATGCCATACTTAATCAGTATTAAAATATAAGCTTTTTATATCTAATACAATGCGAAATAAGTTATTCAAATACATGAACTTCAATATAGTAATATTATCATAGAACAACTCTCTGTGTCAAGTAATAATAGATATATTCTTAACTATAATGCTATCAAAATAGTGTAAATATATAATAACGTGTTAAAAACATAAAATGCAATATATTGCCATTTTTACAGCAAAATACTTTGTTTTACAAATCTTAACATAAACACAACTAAACTCTTTCCCTATAAAGGTTTTTAATATGCATAATGAGATAAAAAGACTCTTTATATCTCATTATGTCATTTTACACTTACTTTATGCAAAATAAAAAGCTTTTCTAAATCATATATACTTTCAAGATATATGAGGAATTAAAGCAACTAATTTATAACAATGTTATAAATGTAAAAACTCATTACTATTCGCTTTTGAATTCATTATGAAACGAAATTGATATATCGTAGCAAAAACCTCTAAAGATCCCTATGTTTTATTACCTTTCCATATCTTTAAATAACTTTTAGTATCGACATCGATTTACTTTATATATTTTTGAGTGACTTCGAGTATCGACATAGATTTACTTTACATATCTTTAAATAACTTTTAGTATCAACATAGATTTGCTTGATATATTTTTGAGTGACTTTTAGTATCAACATAAACTTGCTTTACATATTTTTGAGTGACTTCGAGTATAGATATAGATTTGCTTTATATATCTTTAAATAACTTTTAGTATCGACATCGATTTACTTTGCATATTTTTGAGTGACTTCGAGTATCGACATAGATTTACTTTACATATCTTTGCGTGACTTCGAGTATCAACATAGATTTGCTTTATATATTTTTAAGTTGCTTCGAGTATCTATACTATATTCATTTCCTTTGCTCAATATTTCGTTACGTTACTTTACTTTGATCTATTTTAAATTAAAAAAAAGTAGGAGAAAGTAAATAACTCTCCCCTACTCAATTAATTTAATAAGATCTCATACTCCAAGTTTTAAAGTGTCACTACGGAGTATATGTTGTGCTTTTCGCAATAGTTAAATGCATTTTTTTCTTTTTAATAAGAAGAGATGGTTTAGTATCTGTCTTATTATTTTTAAATATAAAATCAAAATCAGGATCTGATGGCGATACTTGTACTGCATCAGGATAATTTGTTTTTAAAACTGACATATCACCAAAATCTAACGCTCTACCAACGCATGATGATACGCACGCTGGATCTAATCCTTCTTCTAATCTATCAACACACATAGTACATTTCTGTGCAGGGTGAGCAATCTGCCAACCAATTATTGAATTAGGCTCTTGTTTATCATCTGCAAACTGTGGCTTAGCAAATGGACACGCCTCTGCACATGCTTGTAGATTTATACATTTCTTTCTATTTATACTGACTATCCCGTCATCACTTTTAGTTATTGCTCCTTGCGTACATGCATCTCTACAAGCAGGCTCTGCACAATGATTACAACCTACTGAAAGAGGGAAAAACATTCCACCTTTTTCATAAGTGAACTGCTCTCTCCAATGAACTAGACCTGGTTCGACTTGATTCCAATCTTTACATGCTACTGTGCAAGCATTGCACGACATACATCTAGTTTGATCAAAGTAAAAACCAAGTTGTGTTTTTGTTACTCTTGTTGATTTACTCATAATTTATCTCCACTTAATATAATATTTACTTTGTTTGCTTTGCAGGTGCAGTAGTTTTTGTAATAACAACATATGCCGACTGTTGAGCGTTACCGTTATCTATTCTTGAAGGTTTAGATGCCATTAATGTGTTAGCACAAGCACCATCATCAACTCCATCAATAGGGTTTGGATCATACCATCCACCTTGGTGAAGATTAGCCGTTCCTTTCATGCAACGATCAGAAACTCTTGCTACACAACGTACTTTACCGATCGGATTTGAAACTAAAACTAAATCGCCATCAACAACACCTAGCCCAGCTGAATCTTCTGAACTGATCCATATCTCATGCCATGATGCAGTTTCTTTATTAGCTTCATATACAGCTTTTGATAACATCGGTTGGATAGGAGCTGTTCCACCTTCTGGATGACGCTCAGGCATTATTGAATACTCTTTCCAATCATTAGCTGATAACCATTTTCCACCCTCTGTTCTATGCGTTAACTCTCTTAATAATGGGTTTTCAGCATGAGTTGAGTGAACTCTGTATCTATCATGTGTTGTACTTAAAGTTAAACCGTTCTTACCGATTACATTGTTCTCAGTTTTACCGTTAAACACTCCGTACGCTTCATTAAATGAATCTTCAAAATTGAAATACATAGGGATAGAGTAAACAATCGGATCGCCTTCTGAATCTGCATTCTTCTGTCCACGTTTATCAGCATCTAAATGACCGTGCCATTTACTGTTTCTATTTTCAAAATCCCAAACCATCATGTCATTATAAACTTGAAATCTTCCTGTTGATGTAGGACGAGCTTCACGAACCTTACCATTAATTGTTGCCTTAGCATGTCCACCGATAATATCAGCTTCGTCGTTACCTGATGCTGGACGTGTTGTTGCAAAAACAGATGTTAATCCATGAACTTCTTCAGTAATAGAAACTGTTTCACCAGCACTACCACCTGGTTTTGGGATAGTTCCAGTCTGTGACGCAAACATAATAAACGGATTTGCAACTCTAGTAGCGTCTGATTGATCTAAATAAGTTGTTAGGTTTTCTCTTAATTTTCCACCTAAAGCTTTATCAGTTAAACTTGTAGATATATCTTCTGTTAAAGCATTTTTACGAGGGATATATTGTTCTGCAAAAACTTCTTCTCTAGTCATACCGTAAAATCTTGAAGCAGAATTTTTTATCGCAGCATCTACTACCTTTAAAGAATCAACTTCTGCATTCTTATAAACTCCACCTTGTTCAAACTTTGCGATTTCAGCATCAATACCAGTTATACCAGCTATCTTTTTTTGAGCTTTAAGAGCTTCATAGGTGTATCTCCAAGCATCTTTAGTTTCACCTGGTGCTTTAACTACTGGTGGGTGATAAATTGATTCTCCACCTACTGCTGTCCAATCTCCTGCCTCTAATGACATTGTTGCTGGTAATACATAATCAGAGTATCTAGCTGTTGGTGATAAAAACGGATCAAATGTTATTAAGCAGAAAGTTTCTGCAGTAGCATCTTTATCTGAAAGAGGAAGAGCTCTTAACACCGCTGAATTATCGTTAGAGTTCATATGCTGATTAACTGCGATGTTACCACCTGGGTTAATTATTAAACGAGTTCCTGCATATAAAGGTTTGCCAGCATCTTTATCATAATCATACACATCGCCTAATACATTCGGATATGTAGCTCCTGCACTAGCATATGTAAACTTAACATTTGCTTTAGTGCCTGGATCATCATGAACATATCTATCTTTAGTTATATCCCAATCAGGAATATATTCATTAAGTGCAATTGTATTACCAGATATATCTTTCATCTTACCATCAAGATCATCTTTAAATGCTAATTTAATTCCATTAAACCAATCTTTAATAGATAAAGTAGGAATTACATTATGAACAGCAGCTGCACCAACTCCAAATGCAGGAGCACCACTTAAGAAAGTGTCGGTACCAGTAGGTAATGTTCCTCTGTTTCTAACAGTTGATCCCCATAGTCCAAATAATCCTTCTCCGTTTCTACCAAATCTTTTAGTAACACATAGTAATGACGCTATTGCAAACATGTTTACAACACCATTATTTTGTTTCTGAACACCACCTGCCCACTCTGTAAAGATAGGTTTCTGATTCTTTGCACTTATAGCACCCTGTGCATCACGTCCACAATATAACGCTGCTAACTCTTTAATCTTAGCCGCAGGCGTTCCACATATCGCTTCAGCCCACACTGGTGTTTTAGGAGTATTTAAATCTTTTTTATATAAATATTTTGTTCCAGCTAAATCTGTTGCTTTATACTCACATGTTTTTACGTTACGTTTATTAGCACCACCCAAGTGTGTACCAAACGATTTACTTGTATATGTAGCATCAACACCTGCTGTTGTTGCATAAGTTGCTTTTGTTAATCTATCATCACTACCCATTACATAAGCTGATAATGATTTACCATCAGGAACTGCGTTGATATATCTAGCACCCGTAACAGGAGTATCTTTAGCTTCAAAAGAGATCACACCTGTAGCTTCTGTTATCCAATAACCTGGAGAATCAAAGAAACCGTAAACCATTGTATCAAGGTATGCTACATCTAACCATGGATCACTGTTAATTGTTCCGTCAGCGTTAAATGTATTAACTATCATCTCATGAAACATAGCCATTATTAAAGCTGCATCTGTATAGTTACGTAACTGTACCCACTCTGTTGCACAAGTTACTGCGGTATCTGTAAGTTCTGGCCCTATAAATATAACTTTACCACCATTCCCTTTTAACTCCTCCATAGCTCTGATATATGGCCAAGCTAATGAGTTGTTAGTTGATGTTGCGTTTGTACCAAATGATACAACGTTACCTACAACACCTGCAACGTGAGGCAATTGATATCCTATATTATGGTTGAAATGATAATCAATACCAAGGCTAGTTGTATAATTAGCATCCCATACACCCGCAACATTAACATTTATAGCTTGAGTCTGCCCACCTACTTTAGCAGATGATGGCCCAACAATTCCGTATGGATAACCAACACCTGGATGTCCTGTTAATGGATAAGCATATAGATATTGGTGATAACTGTAATCTGAATGAGTGTTTGGTGTGAAATAGTTTCTTGCACCACCACGCAAATTAGTTAAAGCACTACCAACAACACCCATATTATTATATGTTCCTGCATAACCGATCGCTGTTGCATAAGAGTTATATATCGCTCCTGCACCATATTTATTCTGTATGTTTTTAGCTTTTAATGCTACATGATCAAGAGCTTCTTGTGATGATATTCTTACAAATCCTGCAACATCGCCCCTTGCATTTGTCTGCTTAAGTGGATACTTTAAACGTCCTGGGTGATGAGCTTTATATTTTAAACTCTTACCTTTTGCACAGTTTAATGCACGTGAGTCGTTTAAAATCTCACAATCTCTTGCACCTTTACCAACTATTTTTTTAGTTCTTGGAGTACCATCATAATCAAGTTTATCATCATCAGTACCGATACGCACGATACGTCCGTTTACAACATGTATTTTAGATACACAACGAGTACCCGTTCCACAGTTGTGTGGACAAGCCGCTGTATATATTTGAGGATTAGATAAATCTACTTCCTCAATAGGATCACCAGGTAACGATCCCCCGCCACCTCCAAGAATTTCGATGCCCTCTTTTGAACAACCATAAGCAGTGCTTGCAGCACCAATCGCTAAAGCACCTTTGATAAAACTTCTTCTTGTGACCTTAACCTTCTCAACTAAATCAGAAATAATTTTCCTTGACTTCATAGATGATCCCCCTCTATATATTTTACGAATAAAATATAAACTTTTATCTTTTTTATTAAACTGATTAAAAAAATAATAATCAAATCTTAACAATTAATAGTCGAACCTAAATACCTATAGTTACAAACTCCCAACCATATACAACAACTAATAAAGTTGCTACAAGTTGATAAACAGAAACAATCACATCACCGAAGCAATCGCATCACATAGTGTAAGAATATATACTGCTCTCTAAATAAAAAATATATACAGATATTACAAGATATTTTTACCATATTTACAGCAATATTGTCAATATTAAAATGTGCATACTTACAAAATATATAAAATAAATATTGATTTATATAATTTCGTATTAAAAAGCCATAATAACAAAACACATTATTTTTATTAAAAATATCATTAAATTATC
The DNA here is from genome assembly GCA_947041165.1 of uncultured Deferribacteraceae bacterium. Lineage (GTDB taxonomy): Bacteria > Chrysiogenota > Deferribacteres > Deferribacterales > Mucispirillaceae > CAMQYB01. The sequence goes on from CAMRCY010000032.1 coordinate 26,126, forward strand.
CCAAAACTCAACAAAAACTAACCTAATTATCATATATTAAGACATAATAAGATAAAATTAGTCTTATTTACAAATAGATCTAATTATTCATATTATTAAGATATTTTTCAACTATACAGGTCTAGTTATGTTTATACTACAAACACTGTAAAAAAACAACAGAAAAACAGAACATCGTTCTAATATATAGCTTGAATAGTTTTAATCTATTGTGCGAATGATTTATAGAGTTGTAATTAACAGTATATATATACTATAAGACGAATGAATTAACTTACTGATTGGCTATATTAATGGAGTAGTTTTGCGATCTATAAGCATGAGAGGTTAAATGCTTTCACACACACAATTAGGATTTGTTACTCAATTAATTAGCGCTGTTCAATTAGTTGAGTTGGTGACATTGCTGTGTGTAATGATTGAGCGTGTAAACGGTTTTGTTATGCACGTGAAATTGATTGAAAGAGTGTAAATTTTTGCGTAGTCTTTAAATGTGTATAAAATCAGCTCTGTGAAATTAGTTGAGTT
>CAMRCY010000033.1 GCA_947041165.1 uncultured Deferribacteraceae bacterium
AGTAGAGAGTGGGGCAGATATTAATATTAAGAATAATGAAGGCAACACAGCATTAATTATTGCTCAAGATTACGGTCATGACAAGATTGTTGCATACCTTAAACAGATCATTAAATAATAAGCATTCAGCAGTAACAAAACTATTAATATCAAAGTGTGGCGATCTCTAATTTAAGATAAAAGATATTTAAGGTATAGAGGTTATAAGACTGTATTTTTACAGATATAATTTTTGAATATTTAAGATGTTTAAATAGTTGTATATATATTAAGGTATAAAAAGAGGTATAACGAAGTGGTTATAAAGAAAGCAGAGAGCGAGTTAGAGTTACATAAAGTCACGTCATTAATATTAGATTTACAGCAAGCACACTCAGATCAATATCCGAACCTATTTCGTGATTACGGCGATCATGCACATTATGAGTTGTTATCTAAGCAGTTAGACACAGAGGAAGATCATCAAAGATTGTTAGATGGCAGGGACATGTTTTTATATTTTGCAGAAGAAGATAATATGGTAGGTTGTGCGTTAGTACAAGACAGAAAGCGTAAAAACGAGTTTGCGTTTATAGATAGCGAGCAGTTATTTGTAACATGCTTTATAATAGATGAAGCATACAGGAATAAGGGAATAGGCAAACAATGTTTCAGTTTATTACAATCGTGGGCAAAAGAAAGGGGATACAAAAGGATAGAGTTATCGGTATCACACGACAACAATTCAGCAATCGGTTTATATGAAAGTGCAGGGTTTAAAAAAGAGATGATGTATATGAGTTGCGAGATATAAAAAATCTAAACAATTTGAAAAAAAATATATATATCGGTAAGAGTATATAATTAGAATAATAAAATAAAGTTAATCTAATAACAGATATTTTAAGTGTGTGATCATATTGAAAAACTTTTTACATAAAAAGAGAAATAACAGTAGCTTTTTGAAAAAAATGTGTGTATATTAAAAATAACGTATCAATAACAATATAGTACTAATAAGTGATTTACAGTTTTTAGTAAACTATTAATTAGCAAAGTATTGGGTTGTTACAAAAAAAATTATTCAAGGGAGAATAGTAGACTATGAAAATGATTAAATTATTATTAATCGGACTTTTATCAGTAGTAGCATTCGTAGCATGTGACGAAACAGTAGACACACCGGCAGCAGCATACAGCATTGTACAAGTAAGTGACAATGGAACTCCTGTTCTTTATGATAACTTAACAGTTACTCTTAAAGCACTTAAAGATGGAAAATATCTTGAAACAGTAACATTTGCACTAGCTACAGAAGCACTTGCTGCAACAACATTTACAACAAAAGTTGGTTCAGCAACTATTAAAGTACTTGACCCTGCAAAAGCAACTGGTACTATCACTGCATCACTTAAAACTGGTACAGGCGACAATACAACTTATGATAACATCACTTACACAATAGTTCCTGCAAAAGTAATTGGTACAGATCTTAAAATAGACAACGGTACAGCAGTTGTTTTAGATGACACTAAAAAAAGTGCAACTCTTATAGCTACTGCTAAATTTGGAGCTAAAATAGTTGACGTTACTGCAGATACAACTTTCGTTGTTAAAGCTGCTTTAACTACATTAACAGCTGCTGCTAATGTTATCACTGCAAGTGACACTTTTACTGTTGAAGTTGATGCTGTTAAAGCTACATTTGCTGCACTTAACGCAGACGTTTCAGTAACTTCTACAGTTACAGGTGGTGGTACAGTTACTCCAGTATTAGCAAGCTTTACAATTGTACCTACTGCAGTAACTCTAACTACAATTGATACTCCTATAACATTCACTATAACTCCAGTAGTACAAGCTGGTGCTACTGCAACTGCAGACATGTCAGATGCTTCTAAATACACATGTGCTATGACTGCAGGTTCTGTAGTATACGCAAGTGGTACTGGTACTTCAGGTTCTTGTGACACATTAGAAACTGGTGCATTAGGTACTAAGGGTGGAACAGTTGTTACTGTGACATACACAGCTACTCCTGGTGCAACTAACACATCTGCTCCTTTCACAATTACTACAACAGTACCAGACGCTCTTTAATCATTTTTTTAATGATTAAAGTTTAAGAATTAAGTAATTAAGTTTTAAAGCAATATATAAAAAAAGCCACTTTCGAGTGGCTTTTTTTTATAATCTAATATATAGTATTTATCTATTTTAAGTATAACTCATAACATACAAAATCTACTAAAATCTACTAAAATATACTAACCCCACCAAAACTGTGTAAACATATTTAGACACAGAAAAAGCAAAACATTAAAAAGCAAAACATTAAAAATAAATATATTAAAAAGAAATATATTAAAGGAAAGATAGTAAATCATGAAATCAATAAAATTGTTATTAATCGGGTTTTTATCAACTATATCATTATTCGCATGTGGAGATAACATTAACTCACAATCAACCTCACCACTCAGAATAGTGGCAGATATTGATAATGGAACTCCAGAGCTTTATGATAACGCAACAATCATGATTAAAACTATAGATATTAATGGAAGCCCAGTCAAATCAACATGGCGTGCAACAGGTATAAAAGGTGTCGATCTATCATTTGATCCTGAAAGTCATACAAATTCAGAAAATATCACTGTTAAGATAACCGATAAAACAACTGCAAAAGGCGTTATAATTGCACAAGTCAATATTGATGGAGTATTAATTACAGCAAGTTTCAAAATTGTGCCATCAACAACAGTTTTAAAAAGTATCAATGTATCTCCAGTAGATCCAATTATCAAACTTGTAAAGAACAAAGGATCAGTAACGCTTTCTGCTTTAGCAACATTTAAAAATGATAGAGTTATAGATATTACAAAAGATATAATTTGGAGCATGGAAAACACACCATACCTTAGATTAAATCCTAGAATGGGTATAGTCACAGCAACGGGAGTTGTCAACATTCCATCAATTGCAACAGGCTCATTCACTTCAGGATCAGTTATTCAAACAGGCACATCTTCAATCACAACCGAACCAGACATAATCGCAAAAATAGAGGTTACTGTTGATAACGATGAAACATCAAAACTTCCTAAAGGTGCTGTAAAACAACTTAAAGCTATGGCAACTTATTTAGGTGGTTCAGTAGAGGATATCACAAGCCAAGTATTATGGACTACATCAAAAGCAGAAATAATAATGGTAGATAGTAAAACGGGGATTATAACTGGTGCAAAATCATCTGGTTCGGCTACACTTAGAGCAAAATCGAAGAACAATAAAGAGGGTGATATCAAGATAACTGGTTCAGTTCCAGAGCTTATATCAGTAACTATCAAACTAGATGACATCGTGACGACACACCCTATATTTGCAACAATAACAGCTATTAATTCAGATGGTGAGCCATCATCAACTATAGATGCCAGTGATTTCAAATGGAAATTAACATTAGTCGGTAGTGGCAATATTAATGACATTGCAGAAATCAATGAAAAAACTGGAGAGATAATTGCAAAAGATAATATAGCAAGTACAGAGGTAAAAATCACTGCAACTTTAAACAATAATGCACAACCTCAAAACATATCAAGTGTCACGGTTGAACCAATAATAATAAACATAAAAACAACCCCTTAATATGGTTACTGTTACCAACTATTAATGAGTTGTAATTATCATTATCATTATTAAATCATTATTACTAATTACCAATTATAAAATAGTTATTACTGTTAATTATTAAGTATTTACTATGCAATAATTGATCTAACTATTAGATAACACAACTATTGCATGATTAACTGGTTCAGAAAAGGTTGATATACCACCAACATACGAGGCGGTTATAACTAAAAGAGAATTATTTACCGAACTCATCAGGAACTATTACGATCAAACCAGTTTACGAAACGTCACCTTAAATCAAGAATAAGATCATTAACTTTTTAATAATATTATAGAAAAGCCATCTAATTAGTGGCATTTTTTTATAAGTTGGTATATATTAGAAGTATTATGTTAGAAATAAGATATATATATCACGTTGATTAAGCTTGAGCTTATGATTAAGGAGATAATAGATATGAAGTCAATTAAACTATTGTTAATAGGATTTTTATTAGTAGGTATATTGCTAGCCTGTGATACAAGCACTGTAGCTCCACTAACACAAGCTAAACCACTTACAATTGTAGGACTTACAAATAAAGTCGCTCCAGATCTTTTCGATAACGTAACTGTTACGATCAGAGCGATAGATAGATATGGAAAACCTGTACAACCTGTAACGTGGACAACCACAGGGCTTGTTAACGCAGTTATGGTCACTCCTGTAGATGACGAAGGTGCAACTGTAAAAGACGGCACAACTACGATAAAAATAACAGGTGCAAATGCAACAGGAACAATAACGGCAACTGCGAAAATAGGTGATGAAGATTTAGAGACAGAATATGAAATAATAACTTCAGAGAAACCTTTAACAAAAATTAATGTATCACCAACCAATCCAACCATAGGTATGATGAGTGGAAGTGGGGATATTCAATTAAGAGCATTAGCTACATTTGGATCTACCAAAATAGATGTAACAGATGATGTGTCATGGACATTGGTAGGAGGCACACCTACAGGTGTAACCGTTGATAATGTAACTAACAAAGGGTTGGTTAATGTGAGTTCTCCAGTTGATACTGTGTTTGTAGAAGCAACACTTATTTCAGGATCAGTTAAGGTATTTGATAATACTAAAGTTTCCTCTGTTAGTGCAACAATTAAAAAAATATCTATCACAGGAGCACAAGTAGGTATTCCGATTAGGAAAGATGAATCGGTAAAACTTTCAGCAATCGCTTCTTTTGATGTACCAGTGGGTGGGTCGGCAACACCAATACCTGTAGATATTACAAATGATGCATCGTGGACATCATCAATTGTAACAACTATGGAAGTTGGAAATACGGTAAATGCTAATAAAGGGATTGCAACGGCAATCACAAATAGTGGTGACTCAACTATCAGTGCATCATTAAGTGGTATAACTGGAACTTTAGTTCTCACAGCTGGTATATCTGCTAAAGACAACTTTATTATAAGTAAAACAACACTTGGAGATTTATTTGTCGGTAGTGATGATCAATTACAAACAACTGAAATAATAAATGGTAAATACCAACCTATTAAAAACATTATTCAAAGTGATGGTTACAGTTGTGCATCAAGTAATACAGGTATTGTTACTGTTGATGAGAATTGTATAGTTACAGGTATTAAGGTTGGGAAATCTATAATAACAGTTACTAATGATAACAAAGGAACTTCTATATTTGATCCATCAGTTCAAAATATTGAAATTAATGTATCTGGAAAATTAGAAAGCATTACTATTGAAACAGATATGATAGCAACACCTGGAGATCCTTATTCACTTCTACAAGACACATCAGTAAAATTAAAAGCTAGCGGAATGTATGACGATGGCTCAGGGGTTCCTGCTGAAAAAGATATTACTGATATGGTCGAATGGACTACTAGTGACAAAAAAATAGCATCTATAGATAATAGAACAATCAAAGGAAACGTAACAGCTAAATCTATTGGAGGTGTAGTTACTATTAAGTCCTCGTTTGATGGAGTAGAGGGAACTATTGATATAAAAATTACTCCAACTATAGTAGAGGTAGAGATAGTAACTAAAAAAATAGAAATAGTAGGTAAGTATAGTTATATCTTAAAGGCAGTAAGTAATACTGGTGGTCCAGTTTCTGGTGTGAATGCTCGCTTTATATGGAAAGCTACAGTAGATGGTATCGTAGACAATGAAATTGCAACCATCACCCAATCTGGAGTATTGAATGTTGCACCAGGAATTGACGGAAAGGTACTTGTTATTACTGTAATACTTAAAGGTTTCCCAGAGGTAAATGCTATAGATACTACTACTATTAATATTAAGTAGTAATAAAATTTAAAATATTTAATAGAAAAGCCACCTAATAAGTGGCTTTTTTTTATGATATAATATATAGTAAATATAATGTGTCAATATCTGTACTAATATAAATATGGTGAGTGATAGTATTGTTAATCACAATGTTAAATATAATTATAAAATATCTACCTGTTAGAAAACAAAAACTATTTAAAGGAAAATAATAGACTATGAAATTAATGAGATTATTATTGATCGGACTTTTATCAACTGTATCTTTTGTCGCTTGTAACAACAACTCACCTATAACTCCAGCAATCCCTCCAAAAAGCATAACTATTGATATGCCAGCTTTATATAAAGGAGTACCAACAGAGCTTACAGTGAGTGCCGTTTATGAAGATCCAGCATTTAATAAAACTCTCACAACTGAGCCTACGTGGACAATTGTTCCAACTGCTCCAAGTGTAGAGGCTGATTTTGCATTGACTGGTAATGTTTTAATAGCGAAAACATTCAATGCACAAGCTAAGTTAACTGCAGTATATGGCGATCTTATTGATAATAAATCTATAATCGTATCAAGTTCAACAGTCACAGCTATTGAAATAACTCCAAACAGTTCTACAATCATAGCTAGAAAGACTAATATACAACTTAAAGCAACGGCGACATATTCAGATGGAGTTGATACTGCTAACGATAAATTTATTAATGTTACAAGCGTTGCAGATTGGACAGTACCAACAGGCACAACAACAATGACAGTGGATAACTTAGAAAATAAAGGGTTAGTTTCTGCAACATCACAAACAGCTGAAACAAATATAACTGCATCATTTAATAATATATCTAATACAGCAACTGTTACGGCTTTAGACCAGAATTCAAAATACACATCACTTCTGGTCGAACCAGCAGATATCATATTAGGGAATGGATTAACTAAACAACTTGCAGCAACTGCGTATTATGAGTCTGTCGGATCACCTGTCGGATCAATTGATGTAACAAATCTTACAACATGGGTTTCTGCTGATCCAAAAATTGCAACAGTTGAGAATATAACGAATAAAGGTTTAGTTACAGCAAAGTCTGATAGTGGCACGTCTGTAATAATAACTGGAACATATGGAATTCATTCAGACACAGCAGAAGCGAAGTCAATCCCAGCTCCTATATTTAATAATTTTGAAATATCAGGAACAGTTGGAAATACTGTAAAAGTTGATGCAACTAATCAATTACAAACAATAGAAACAATAGACAGCGTTAATCAACCTATGAAAGATATAGATTCATCAGATTATGTATGTACAGTTGCAGAGGGCGTTACAGCTATTGAGATTACTGGAAATTGCCTTATAACAGGTGTTGAAACAATCGGTGCTGTTGAAGTTACAATTACTAATGAAAAAGCAGTTACGAAAACAAAAACTATTCAGTTTGCAGTAACTGGAACATAATCAGAGTAATCATAATAATAAATATTAAATATTAATCTTCAATTTATAAATTATTATATAAAAGAAGCCACCTTATACGTGGTTTTTTTTATTGTTTAAATTTATGATTATCATTGCAAAAAAACGATTTTATATCTACTATAATATATCGACTAATAACAGATATTTATTTTGACATATATAAGGGGATCTAAAATGGAACAGTTAATAAACTACCTCAAGCAACCAACGGTAATAATTTTTGTGATCGTTGTTTTTTTAGTGATGATATATAATATGATCAAAGTTTCAAGGATAAAAAAACAGGCAAAACTTAACAATCCTGATAATCAAAATAACATCAATAATATTAATCAAGAAGATGAAAACGATAGCAACAATAAGCATGAAGGTAGAACTGTTTTATTAACCAAAGAAGATCATTCAACAAATGATGATATCAAGGTTAACTATCATGAGAGATCTCCAAAAGGTTATCAAACAATCTATAAAGTTGGTGAAGATGTTGAAGCTGATTTGAAAAAAGATATTTTTAAATCACCTCATGCTGTGTTTGGAGATCTAAAAGAGGTGGTTAAAGGACGATTTATTTATGTATCTATAAAAACTATTATTGCGTTAGTTGGTGTAATTGCTTTTGGATATGATTTAATTTTTATTCCTCTTACTCCTCTCTATTTTAATATCGAACTTGGAATAGTTTTGTTTCTAACTTCAACGATTTTATATAACTTGTATTATGCTTTATCTACTATAAAATTTTACGAACTAGGTTTTGTACAAAAAACTTTTTTCAAAGAGAAATCTTGTTCTTATAGTTCAATTGAGAATATTGTTTATACACGAAAAAAATTATTAAGATTAGCGTTAGAGAGAAAACAAAAGATATTATTAAACGTAACAATTTTCGATTTTTTAACAGCTATTATCGGTTTAAATTTCACAGCGTTAGAAGAGGTTACTATCAATACTTTAGAGGGTTCAAAAACTAAAAAATTAGAGTTTAGATGCTGGAACTATTTCTTAATTACAGAAACTTTTCAACTGATTGAAGATAGACTTGTTTTTAGTAAAAAAGATTTAAGTTATCTCTCAAAAAGTATCAACCCAACAGGAGTTGACGATCATAGTGTTAATAAATTTGAATAAGATAAAGCACTTAACTTCTAAAGATATTAAGAGTTTAAAATAAACATTTATTAAATTAAATATAAGGATAGATATGCGAAATCTAAAATTTATTTTATTGCTTATATTGATTACTACAATCACCTTAACTTGTAATAATAAAACTGTTCACTCAGGTAGTGAGAGAAAAATTAAAACTATTGATAGCAGTAATATATTTGAAGCAGTCAGAAATAAAGATTTAAAAAGTGTACAGATATTTATTGATAATGGGATAGACCTTAATGCTTTAAATAAAAATAATAGACAAGCTCTTTCAATAGCCGTTGAGATTGGTAATAATGATGAGGTTGTAAAACTGCTTCTTGATAATGGAGCGTTTGTTGATGGTTTTTTAGATATGGATAATGAAGGAAGTCATTATACTCCTTTACTGCTTGCTGTAACGGTTAATCAAAATCAAAATGTTATAAAATTATTGATTGATGCAGGAGCAGATATTGATGCTTATGCAGAAGGTAGTAATGTTTTACAGAGAGCAGTAAACCATTATTATAATGATGATGGAGATGTCGTTTTTGAAAATATAAAAGTGTTGGTTGAAAATGGTGCAGACGTTAATTCTGAAGATTTAGGAGGATACAGTTTGTTGATGTTTGCATCGCTTAAAAATGATTTAAGATTGGCAAAACTGTTAATAAAGAATGGTGCTAATGTCAATCATACTAGTTACGAAGGCGAGGGTATGGATAACGCTTTACTGTTAGCCACTCAAGAAGGAAATATTGATATTGTTAAATTACTTCTTAATAACGGTGCTGATGTTAATTATACGAATGAACAGAACTCAACAGCTTTATTTATTGCAACAAATGACGGGTATAGAGATATTGCTAAGCTTCTTAAATCATCAGGTGGTAAACTTCAAAATATAGATCAATCTTTAGTAATGGCAGCAAGGAGAGATGATGTGACGGAGTTTAAAAGATTGCTTAAAATAGGTGCAAATGTAAACACTCAAAACATAAATGGAGATACCGCATTAATTGGTGCAATAGATAGAAACAATATTATTATAGTTAAACTACTCATTGATAATAAAGCTGATATGAATATCCAAAACAATGACGGTTTTACGCCATTAATAAAAGCATCATGGGATGGAAAGTTTGATATTGTAAAACTTCTAGTAAGTAGTAATGCAGATATTAATATTAAAGATAGTGAAGGTGAAACAGCGTTATCAAGATCTATAGATCAAAACTATATAGAGATTGTGAAATTGCTTATTAAAAGTGGAGCAGATATTAATATAACAAATAATTACGGCAATACAGTAATAGATACAGCTATCCAAAATAACAATCAAGATGTTCTCGACTATTTAGATAGTTTGAAATAACAGTTTGTAGCTAAAAAAGTGTGTATCTAAGTGTTGTTGAATATATCTATATATTATTGAATTACAAAAGAACATGGCAACAGAGTAGAGTGTATATAAGACACAAAAATAATTACATAAGGTTCGGTATGAGAAGTTTAAAACTTATTATAATATCAGTAGTACTATTATCAATCACATTATTAAGTTATGATAAGAATATTCAAGCAGAAGATCATGCTAATATTAAACAAGGTACAGCGCCGTGTATAGATATATTAGAAGCATCTAAAGGTGGAGATTTAAAAGGTGTGCAACAATGTATCACAGATGGAGTTGATATAAATAGCAGTGTAAAGGGTGAGTATACAGCGTTACAATTAGCCTCAAAATATGGACACTTAGATGTTGTAAATCTTTTAATAAAGAACGGTGCGAAGATTGATCAACAAGTTGAACTTGATGGCTTGCCTCAGGTAGAAGGAGTTATAGATTACGGTGATACAGCTTTAATGTATGCAATAAGTTCAGGACATATTAATGTCGTTCGGTATCTTATAGATAATAATGCTGATGTAAATGTTAAAGATTTTAAATACTCTACAGCATTAATCTATGCATCAACAGATAGAGGAAATCTAGAAATTGTAAAAATATTAATAGATAACGGAGCTGATATAAACGCTAAGAATGTTTTTAATAATGGAGTTTTAGCACTTTCTTTATTTAGTCACAATTTTAATATTGCTAAATATTTAATCAAGTCAGGTGCTGATATGAATGCAACAGATGAAACAGGGGACACAGTATTGATGTGGGCTACAAGAGAGGGTAACCTTGAGTTAGTTAAACTGTTTATTGATAACGGTGCAGCTGTTAATTATAAGAATATTTATACTGGTCAAATTGCTTTAGATGTGGCTATTGAGAATAGAAAGACAGCGATAGTTAAATATCTTAAAAGTTTGAAAAATCTAAGTAAGTAAAATAGATTGTAAATTAGAATTAATTTCAACAATTAGAAAGGTGATTAATCTAAAGTAGAGTTTATAAATTATAAATAATTCACAATATATTTGTCATTATTATCAATGTTTTGAGAGTTGTTAGTTAAACCTTTTAATTTAGCTTTCTAACTATCTATATGGTGGTTGTTTTGACTAACCTATCCAATAAGAAGCAGTTATTATTACTGGATTTGTAATAGATTGTATTATGAAAACAATATAAGTATTTATAAAAAGTTTTAAGATATACTATCTTCCAAGTAAGTAAGTCACTTGATCTATGTGATGATCTAATTGCACTCTTATATAAATTTAAAATCTATTTTTCAGCACCAGTTTCTATAAGTAGTTTAACGATATCTTTATGTCCTCTATCTTTAGCAAACATTAAAGCTGTTTTATCTTCTTCATAATCTCTAAGCGTATAATCTGCACCGTGTTTAAGTAGATATTCAACCATTTTAGTGTCGCCACTATATGCAGCTCCCATGAGTTTGCTAAACCCACTAAAGATCTCTATTGAGTTCACATCAGCACCGTTATCTATTAATAATTTAGAGGCGATTGTATTGCCCCAAACTCTATCTAAGGTAGTTTCGTTATCGATAAAAGATAGGTTCGGATTTGCACCAGCATGAATTAAGATTTTCATAATCTCTATTTTTAGAGGAGCAGTCTTATGTCTATCATCTGTTGCAGTCATCAATGCAGACATAGATGAACTGTTAACAAGATTAACATCAGCACCATTTTTAATCAACAGCTTCACAATCTCTTTATTGCCGTTTTCAACAGCTATCATTAACGGTGAATATTCATTATTATAATTGTTGCTAAATGAGAGAAGATTAACATCAGCACCTTTATCAAGTATGAGTTTCACAAGATCTATTTTGTTTTCATGTATAGCTACAGAAAGAGCAGTATCGCCATTTTGATCTATAGCATCGATATTTTTTGATGAAGCTACAAGCGATTTATATCTATCTGTAATATCATATTTAATAGCCCTTGTTAAATCATTTGGAGCACCGTTTTCAACAAGCATTTTAACAATATCTGTTTTACCCATTTTAACAGCGATATCTATCGGTGCATTACCTTCATTATCGATATGATTTACGTTAGCTTTAGATTTGATAAGCAGTGAAACTGTCTTATTGTCACTATATTCAACAGCTGTCAGTAAGGCTGTTTTATTAAGATATGTTTCAACAGCGTTAACATCAGCTCCAGCTTCTAGAAGGATTTTAATAACTTTCATATTTCCAACAACACGAGAGGCTTCAATAAGTGCAGTTGTTCTTTCTTTTCTATTTTCATGTAGCTTATTAACGTCCATTCCTTTATCAATTAAAAGTTTAACAATTTCTACATTTTTATTTTTAGCAGCAAGTGGAATTAAGTTAAGTAGCAGTCCTTGATCAATCAATAATTTTACAATATCAATATGGTTATAATTAATAGCGGTAGCTAGAAGGTTTTTATCATATTCATCTATACCATTAATTTTTATAAAATCATTCATTTTATCTATGCTACCTATTTTTACAGCGTCTATAATAGAGTAATCAGCACCTCTATCTATTAACAATTGTACCACTTCAGGTTTATATGCATAATTTATAGCAGTTTTTCCAGCTGCATTTTTAGTATTAATATCTGCACCAACAACAAGTAATAATTTTGCACTATTATAATTGCCAGACTTCACCGCATGCATTAAAGCAGATGTTGCTTGTGCATTTTTACGATTAACTTTTGCACCAGAATTTAGAAGTAGACGAGTTATTGCAATGCTATTATTATCTTCATAACTATACACACTATATCCAAGTGCAGTCATACCTGTTTCGTCAATAACATTAACATCAGCACCTTCATCAATTAACAATTTAACAAGTTTTATATCTTTTATATTTTTCACAGCATGCATAAGTGGCGTATAGTTATAGATATTTTTAATATTAACATCAGCACCTAACTGTAAGAATTTTTTAGTTAAAGAGTTATTATCAATACCTAAACTGTAAAACAGTGCAGTGTTGCCTTTTTTATTTTGAATATTAATATCAATTATCGCATTACTAAAAAGTAGCATCATAACAGCATCTTTATTATTATCTTTAGATATGTATGGAGTATTATTATTTTGAAGTAACGTCATGATAATGGTATCGCCATTGCTATCTCCATCAACCCCGTTAACATCTTTACCACTCTCTAAGAGTTTGTCAACTTTAGCACGATCAAGAGAGTGAGATGCTGTAAGCAATTTGGTTGAATATATACCTTCGTGCTGATCTGTCACCATATCAACTTTATTTTCTATATAGATGTTAATTGATTTAGCTTCAGTTTGTTTACAACTTACAAGGGATGAAATTGTAATAATTGATAAAAATAGTGATAAAAATAACTTAAACATTTGTGATCTCCAAGTGATAAAAAAACTTAATTATAAGACGTAGAGATGTAGAGTAAATTATAACTTTAAATGAGATTAGATACAAGTTATATACGTAGTATATATTTCTCTTTATTATTATCGGAAAATATACGATTTTGATAAACATTTCTCTTATAATTTAACTATAAATATGTTAAAATAATCAAGTTAGCTATAATCTTTCGTACAGGAAGTTTTTATTAGATATTCTAAGTCACTGTTACTGCTCGTTTTACTGATAGTGACTTTATTGATTGGTTGTAAAAAGAAAGGTACTGTTGAATAAATTGATGTTGAACAGGCTGATGTTGTGCAAGCAGATGTTGTGCAAGTTGAACAAGTTGAACTAACGGAAGTTGATGTTGAACAAGTTGATGTTGTGCAGGCTGACGTTGAACAGGCTGATGTTGTGCAAGCTGATGTTGTGCAAGTTGAACAAGTTGAACTAACGGAAGTTGATGTTGAACAAGCTGACGTTGTGCAGGCTGATGTTGTGCAAGCAGATGTTGTGCAAGTTGAATAAGTTGAACTAACGGAAGTTGAAGATATTGAAGGTACTAGTGAATTCATATAAAGTAGTATGTATTTTGAGGCAACAAAGAACGGCAATTTAGCAGATCGGCAGATCATCCTGAGGTTATAAAGTATTTAGAGAGATTTATTAAATAGTATTAAATATTGTATAACGACAATGATGTCAAACAATTATTATGAGTAAAAATTAATATAAAAAATCTTAATGGCAAGTTGATAAATATTTAGAAGATTTTTTAGTTAGAATATATATAGAGGTTTGATACGATGATATCTATTAGAGTAGCGGTATTGGTAATATCATTTTTAACAGTATTTGCTTCATGCACGGCAAAAGTATTAACTGTTTCAGAGCTTAACTTATTATTAAACAAATCAGCTATGAGTGGTGATTTGGTTGGAGTTAAATCAAGTATAGAAAAGGGTGCAGAGGTTAATGATAAACGTTCAGATGAATGGGGACAAAGTGCGATTATTTATGCTGCAATGAATCTTAATTTAGATATGGTAAATCATCTAATACAAAATGGTGCAGATGTGAATGCAAGAGCAAGTCATTACGGTACACCACTTATGATAGCCATAAATAATAACGACTATGAAATGGTTATAACTTTAGTCGAACAAGGTGCAAATATCAATGCGAGAAATAATGAAAAAGTAACTATATTTGACACAGCTATACGTAAAGGAAATCCGTTGATAGCTGAATATTTAATAATACAAGGGATAGATACAAGCAAGTTTTTAATTGCAGATTGGGCAGCGATAGGCAACTTAGATAAAGTTAAAGAGTTGCATAAATCAGGGGTGGATCTTAACACTTCAAGCACATTAAACAACATTGATTACTATACAGCATTAGAGTCATCATCATGGGGTGGACATATAAATATCGTTGAATATCTAATCGCAAATGGTGCTGATGTAAATTTTGTATCAGGTAGTGATCTTGAAGATAAGTATGGCAGAACACCATTAATCAGTGCAGTAAATAGCGAGCAGTTAGAGATTGTAAAATATCTAATTGATAACGACGCTGATGTGAACGGTGTAGGTACTGAAAATTATACAGCATTAGCAATCGCAAAAAACTTAAAAATGGTTAAGTTATTAGTTGATAATGGTGCTAATGTGAATTTAATAAATATGTATAAACCTGCCTTAATATCAGCTGTAGAAAGTAACAATATAGAGATTGTTGAATACTTGTTAAATAAAGGAGCTGATGTAAATATCAAAGTTGATAATAATTATTCTGCTATAAGTTATCCGAACAATATAGAGATTGTTAAAATTTTGGTTTCAAAAGGAGCTGACGTTAATTTCAAAAATAGTTACAACAGCACGCCACTTATGTGGGCAACAAACAAGGGTGATTTAGCTATTGTTAAATATTTAATTAATAACGGTGCAGATATAAATTTACAAAATGATGATGGCAGTAAAGCTATAGATATAGCGATAGCTAATGGACATAAAAAGATAGTAAAATATTTAGAAAACATTAAATAAAAGTTTGCATTATTTTATTATTATAGATCTATGAGAAAGAATAGAACATAGATTAAAAAGGGGGAGAGATAGTTATGAAAGTTTCAAAATTGATAATTTCAACAACACTACTTATAGTAGTTATGATTATAGTTACAGGATGTAAGAAAAAATCTTTAAACAATAGTTCACTTATAGATAAGCTTTCAACTGATAACATGACAGTTGATAACACTACAATAGATAATAGCTCATTTGATAACGGCACAATTAAAACAGACGCATTAAGTGGTTATGAGCTTAGTGCATTACTGCATGAGTCTGCTAGAGATAATGATTTAGCAAATGTTCAAAAATATATAAATCAAGGTGCTGATATTGATGATCAAAGTTATGATGAAGAGGGTAATAGTCCGTTAAGTTATGCAGTGAGATTTGATAATATAGATATTGCAAAATATTTAATAAAACAAGGTGCAAAATTAGAGATCTCAACAGAGTATGAAGGCACTCCACTTATGATAGCGGTTAAGTCTGATAATTATGATATGGTTAAATTATTAGTTGAAAAAGGTGCAGACTTAGAGGGTATGAGTAATGAGAACTTAACAGTACTTGATATGGCTATTTATAATGGTGATCCACAAATCGCTAATTATCTAATCGCACAAGGCATAGATATAAGTGGTATGGTAACGGCAGATTGGGCAGCTATCGGCAATTTAGAAAAAGTTAAAACAGATATAAAAAACGGTGTAGGTATTAATTTATCAAACAAAAAAGGGTTCTCTCCTTTAGAGGCAGCGTTATCTAATGAACATACAAATGTTGCAAAATTTTTAATTGAAAATGGAGCAGAAATTACAACAACAGCACTTAGATATCCAGCAGGTAATGGAAACTTAGAGGTTGTTAAATATTTAGTTGAGAATGGAGCTAAAATTAACGGTAAGGAAAGTTATGGCTTAACAGCATTAATGAGTGCATCAGGTAGTGGCAATTTTAAAATAGTAAAATATCTAGTTGATAAAGGTGCAGATGTTAATAGTGTCGATAATTCTGGAGAAACAGCATTATTTGAAGCAACAAAAAAAGGTGATTTAGAGGTTGTTAAATATCTAATATCAAAAGGTATGGATGTTAACCGTAAAAATAGTAATGGCGACACAGTAATAGATGTTGCTTTCTATAATGGAAAGATATCTACGTTAAAATATTATATTGAAAACGGTGCAGATAAATCAATTATAGGTGTCAATATTTGGGCACGTTTAGGAAATATGAATAAAGTACAGTCAGCGTTATCGTCAAACGAAGTAGATATCAATGCAACTAATGGAAGCTTATTAATGAACGCTGTGAGATCTGGAAATTTAGAGTTAGTTAAGTTTTTATGTGAGAAAGGTGCGAATATCCATGAAGAAACTTTTGAAGAAGGAAACGCACTAATTGCTGCAACAAGTGGTGGATATTTAGATATTATTAAATATCTGGTAGAGCAAGGTATTAATGTAAATTCTTCAATTGAATATAGTGGAGAAACTGCTGTTGAAATTGCAGAAGTTTTAGGATACAAAGATGTTGAGAAATATCTAAAAAGTTTACAAGCAGTAGAATAATATTTTTAAATATAAATCAAATAGTATTAATAGGAGGGCATGATGAAAGTTTTAAAGATTGTAATATTTATGTCATTGTTGGTTATAGTAATTGCAGGATGTAAGAAAAAGAATTCAGCTGACACGGTTTTTGTTGATAATAATAGTATAGAAAAAAATATTTTAACAGATAATAAAACAGGTAGTAAGATAGGTAATAAGATAGATGATAAACCAGATAAAAAGACAGATAATAAGTCATATAATAAGACAGATGACAACATCACAAAAGATAATAATACAATAGACAATAGTTCGATTGATAATGTCACAATGGATAATATCACAAAAGATACAGACATAGATACTTTTCAAATAGGCAGTTTAATTAATAAACCTGATGATATGAATGAGGCTCTTTTAAAATATTCATCAGATAATAATAGTGTGGCTGTAAAGTCACTTATTGAGCATGGTGCTGATATAAATTTTAACACATTTGATTCAGGCACAGCATTATCAAATGCATCATTTAATGGCAATTTTGAACTTGTTAAATACTTAGTAGATAAAGGTGCTGATATCAATTTAGATTCAGAGTATGGTGGCAATGCAGTTGGAGGTGCTATCAATAACGGACATTTAGATATTGTGAAATATTTAGCCTCAAAAGGTGCAAAACTTAATTCATATGATGAGTTTGGCTCAACTTTATCAAGTGCAATAGATAATGGGTATGTAGACGCTGTTAAATATTTAATAGAAAATGGAGCAGATATTGAAGCATCTAATATTGAAGGCACAACACCTTTAATGGTTGCATCAGGTAAAGGTGTTTTAGAGAGTGTTAAGTTATTAGTTGAGAAGGGTGCTGATGTGAATATGGTTGATAATTCTGATTACACAGCATTGATGTGGGCAACAGGTGGTGGTTCATACGGTGCTGGACATTTAGATATTGTAAAATATTTAGTAGAAAACGGTGCAGACATTAATATCAACAACACAGATAATAGCACAGCTTTTAGTTTGATAGCAGGTGATGAATCTGAAGCGATTGCAGAGTATTTAAACAGTATCAAAAAATAGAGAATAGGTAGAAGATATTTAATGAAATTTGTGAAAGTAATAATGATAGTAATATCATTTATTGTGTTAGTAGTGTTTATAATACCAATTATAATATTAGCTATATATGTGATTAGGCGTAAAGTAAAAAGTAATAAAAAATTAAATGATTTACTAGTTGATTATACTTGGGACGGCGATCTTGAAGGTATTCAAAAAACTATATCAAATGGTGCACTTATAACAGCAGAAATTTTATATGTTGCAGCAACGAGGGGATATATAGATATTGTACGTTTTATAGTTGAGAGTGGTGTTGATTTAAATGCTAAGCATGATGATAGCACGGCGTTGATATCAGCTTCATTTATTGGACATTTTGTTATTGTTAAATATCTAATTGAAAACGGTGCAGATATAAATATAGAAACAAGCAATGGTGATACAGCACTGATTTATGCAGCAAGGGAAGGACATTTAGATATAGTTGAATATCTAAAAAGTATTAAATAGTGGGATTTAAAAAAAATAGAGTTATAAAATAATTGGTATATGTGGGGAATGGTGATGTTGATTTTTAATTATTTAAAGATGCGTGTTGTTTTAATATTATGTATGGTTTCATTTTTATTTATATCAGTTGAGAGATTAGAGGCAAATGAAAAAATTGTAATAGATGAAAAAAATGAAACAAAAACAAGTTTGAATAACCAACTTTTAGAGGCATCAATTGAGGGTAAACTTTCAAAAGTTAATTCGCTTATTAAAGAAAATGTAGATGTAAATTTTAAGAATAAAGAAGGCGTTACGGCGTTAATGTTAGCATCAGAAAAAGGTGAGTTAGAGATAGTTAGATCGTTAATAAACGCAGGTGCAGATATTAACACAAAAGCTATTAATGGTAATACAGCCTTGATATCAGCATCTAATAACGGACAGTTAGAAGTGGTGCGGTTTCTAGTTAAATCAAAAGCAGATATAAATATGAAAGATAGTAAAAATTGGACAGCTTTAATGAATGCCTCATACGGTGGACATTTGGATACTGTTCGATTTCTAATAAAATCAGGTGCGAAATTTAAATTGAATGGTGGGGACGGTTCAACGGTGTTGACGCTTGCATCAAGTGCTGGGCATATAGATATAGTTCGTTATCTAGTAACCTTAAGTAAAGATATTAAGATAGATGGATCAAATTCGCTAATCTCTGCCTCATACGGTGGACATTTAGATATTGTAAAATATTTTCTCAGTAAAGGTGTAGATGTTAATAGTAAGGATAGCAATAATAAGAGTGGTTTATATTGGGCATCTGTTAATGGCAATCTTGAAGTTATACGTTTTTTAATCAAGTCTGGTGCAGAGGTAAATATAAAAGATAAAGATGACTGGACGCCATTAATGTGGTCATCAAGTAAAGGTTATTTAGATATAGTTAGGTTCTTGGTAAAATCAGGAGCTGATGTTAATGCTCAGAATAATTACGGTACGACAGCGTTAATGCTAGCATCACAGCAGGGGAATTTAGATATAGTACGATTTCTGGTTAAATCAAAAGCAGATATAAATATCAAGTCAGATGATGGTGGCAAAGCGTTACTATTAGCCGCAGGTGGTGGGCATCTTGAGATTGTAAGCTTTCTATTAAAATCAGGAGCTAATATAAAAACTGATGGTGGAAAATCATTAATTTATGCATCTAATTATGGTTATCTAGATATTGTTAAATTGTTGGTTGAGAAAGATGTTGATCTTAAAATATATGGTGGCACAGCGTTGATGTTGGCATCTCGTGATGGACATTTAGAGGTTGTAAAATACCTAATAGAAAATCGTACAAATGTAAATTCTAAACATATCGATAAAGAAAGCACAGCGTTGATGTTGGCATCTCGTGATGGTCATTTAAATATTGTTGCATTGTTAATTGATAGTGGTGCTGATGTAAATGCTCAAGATATGATAGGTTCAACAGCGTTGATGAAAGCTTCTAATTCAGGACGTTTAGATATTGTAAGTTTTTTAGTTCTAAAAGGTGCTGATATAAATATTAAAGATAATGAAGGCAATACGGCACTAACTATAGCTGAGAAAAATGGTACGCAAAATATAATTGACTACCTAAAAAAACATAGTTCAAAGTAATACAACTAAGTTGTTGAGTAGTAATAGTTTTTTTATTGTATATATAATTGTTATGCATATAATATAAGGGGTTTAAAGTATTGATTTCAAATCATGTAAAAATATTTATTACAGGAGTGTTTTATATGTTTTTCTTACTATCGACCAATATGAGTGAAGCGAGTGATGATATAAATAAGCAACTTTTAGAAGCATCAGCTAATGCAGAAGTAGAGAAAGTTCGCTCACTTATCAAACAAGGTGCAGATGTGAATACTCATAGTGAGAGAAACGATACTCCGTTATTACTATCATTACGTGGTGGCAATTACTCTATAAGCATGGAAGAGGAATGGGAAGATCATCTTGATATGTCAGAGGGTGAACGAAGCCTTATAGCGAAACTTTTAATTGAGCATGGTGCAGAGATAAATGTTAAAAATGATTATGGTGACACACCGATAATGAATGCATCAACTAGTGAATATTTTGAAATAGTAAAATATTTAATTGAGCATGGAGCAGATATAAATAGTCGTGATAGTAACGGTAGTACAGTTCTTGAAATGCCAGCGGTTAGAGATAATCTTGAAATGGTAAAATATTTAGTTTTGAATGGTGCAGATATAAATGCTATCGGTCGTTCTAATAATACTGCATTAATCACATCATCACTTGAACGAAGTATAAATGTTTTAAAATATTTGAGTGATAATGGAGCTGAACTTAATATTCAAAATAAGTACGGCGACACTGCACTTTTTTACGCATCAACTTCTAAAAACATTGAGATGATAGATTGCTTAATTGCAAACGGTGCAGATTTAAATATTAGAGATAATGAAGGCAAGACTGCATTACTAAAAGTTTTAAGTGATTGGAATGGAGATATCGGTAGATATTTAATCAAAAAAGGTGCAGACGTTCATATTAAGGATAATAGAAACTGGAACGCATTAATGTATTCAGCTGTTTTTGGAGATCATGAAACTGCAAAAGTTTTAATATCAAAAGGTATAGATATTGAAGCGAAAGATGATAACGGATACACAGCATTAATATGGGCTGCAAAGCGTGGACATATAGAAGTTGTAAAACTATTACTATCAAAGAAAGCAGATATCGAGGCAAAAGATGAGCATGGTTTCACACCGTTTATATATTCAGCAAGTGAGAACAAATTAGATATATTAAAGTATCTACAAGATAAAGGTGCAGATATAAATGCTTTAACTAATCAAGGTTCAAACGCTTTAGTATATGCTTCGATGCATGGACAGTTAGAGGTTATCAATTATCTGTTAGATCAAGGAATGGAGTTAGATTTAATTCAAGGTCAGTATAAGAAAACAGCAATGATGTATGCTATAAGTAACGGTGGTAATGAAAGTTTTGAAACTGTTAAATATTTTATAGATCTTGGTGCATCGATTAACATAAAAGATAATAGTGGTTACACATCATTAATGTTAGCTTCAAGCAACGGCAATATTGATACAGTTCGTTTATTAATTGATCTAGGTGCAGATATAAATGCTAGAGGAAATTATGGAGAGTCGGCATTGATGTTAGCATCGAATACGAGGCATTACGATGTTATCAAGTTTTTAGTTGCAAATGGTGCAGATGTGAATATTGTAAGTAAGTTCGGTTATTCGCCACTTATGTTTATGGTTGGTATAGGAAGTTTAGAGTGTACTATTCTTTTTATAGAAAAAGGTGCTGATATAAATATTATAGATGAGAAAGGTCATACAGCTTTAAATATAGCAGAAAGTTATGAGCATAGAGAGATAGTAGAGTATTTAAAAAAGAAGGGTGCAAAGTAGAGTTTTCATAGATAGTATAGTTTTAATTAGTGGGGTTTAACATGTTCATTTTAAGTCGTTTAAAAATAAGTATAGTTCTGTTATTTTCGATCTTTTCAATTATATTTTTAACAACTAGCAATATAGAGGCGAGCGTTGATATTACGAAGCGTTTTTTCACAGCAGCTAAATCTGGAGATCTAACAGAGATCGTATCTTTAGTTGAGCAAGGAGTGGATATAAATGCTAGAGATTATGGCGGTTTCACAGCACTAAGTTATGCAACTGCAAAGGGACATAAAAATGTAGTCGCATTTCTATTAAAATCAGGAGTGCTTGTTGATCTTGCAGATAATTCTGAGGAAACACCGTTAATGGTAGCTGCTTATAATGGCTATACAGATATTGTGAAAATGTTGATTATCAGGAATGCAAGTATAAGGATTAAAGATAGTTCAGGATATACTGTATTAATGAATGCAGCCAGTGGTGGACATATTAAGATTGTTCGTTTATTAATTAGTAAAGGTGCAAATATAAATGATTTTGATGAGTATAACAGAACGGCATTAATGATTGCATCTCTTGTAGACAATATAAATGTTATAAGTTATCTAATTGATAACGGTGCAGATATTGATATTAAAGATAATCATGGACGTACAGCTTTATCATACGCCTCAAATCGTGGATTTACAGATGTAGTTGGTTTGCTAGTTAAGGCTGGGGCTGATGTAAATATTAAAGATAACGAAGGCAACACAGCATTGATGGATGCATTAAATAAGAACCGTTTAGATATTGTAATTTATTTAAGTAATAACGGAGCAGAGTTCAATAGTGATAAATATTATGGTGAACGAGTGCTAGATAAAGCGCTTGAAGATGGCCGTCATGATATCGTTAGATATTTAGTTAAACTTGGAGTTGTGTTTGATGTTGATGATTACGATAGTATTAATGCTCTTATAAATGCATCAAGCAAGAATGATGAAAAGCTTATAAGTTTATTGATCGAGCTAGGTATTGATGTCAATACTACTGATAAAGATGGCACAACTGCGTTGATGTCAGCACTAGATGGTGGCACTCTTTATACTGCACGTTTTTTAATTGAGCAGGGAGCTGATGTCAATTTTTTAAGTATTAATAATAGAACTCCACTTATGACAGCATCAGAGAAAAGTTTAACAGAGGTTATAAGTTTTCTGATTAAATCAGGTGCAGATATTAATATGAAAAATAGCGATGGCAGTACTGCGTTACTTATTGCATCGACAAAAAAGGATATCAACACTATACGTTTTTTAATTAAACTTGGTGCTAAGGTTAATGTTCAAACAAGTGATGGAGTAACTCCATTGATGAATGCAGCAGAGGTTGGCAATCTTGAAATTGTACAACTGTTAATTGCAAAAGGAGCTGATGTTAAAGTTAAAGATAATATCAATGGTTTCACAGCTTATGATTATGCAAAAGAGAACGGACATAAAAGTATAGTAAAATATTTAAAAAAACATAGTAGAAGATAGTATTTGTAACATATTGTTAAATAAGGGTTTTTATTTGTATATAAATTAGCGAATTATTATTGTGATAATATATATTGACGTTACCGTTAAAATTGATTATATAAGTATCACATATTAAGTATGTAAATAAATTTCAAGGAACAATTTTATGAAAAATTCATATGTATTTAGAGTTTTAATACTCTTTACTTTATTAGTAACATTACCAGCTACAGTATTTGCAGAGAGCGATAAACGTGCTAGAGATTACGGTATTAAGATAGGTATTTTAGAACCAGGCAAGAACAATGCAATTACAGATGTTAAAGGTGTTAAGGTTGGACAAGTAACACTTTCATCAGGTGATAATATTCGTACAGGAGTAACAGCGATTCTTCCGTATGATGGTAATATCTATCAATCAAAAGTTCCAGCAGCTATATATATAGGTAACGGGTTTGGAAAACTTGCTGGATATTCACAAGTTAAAGAGTTGGGAAACATTGAAACTCCTATCGTACTAACAAACACATTATCAGTAGCAGCGGGCTTACAAGGGATAATTGATTACACTTTTTCATTTAAAGATAATGTAAAAGTTACATCAGTAAACGGTGTTGTTGGTGAAACTAACGATAGTGGATTGAACGATATTAGAGGACAACATGTGAAACGCACTGATGTTCTAAAAGCTATTACAACTGCAAAAACAGGTGCTGTTGACGAAGGAAATGTTGGAGCAGGGACAGGAACTAAAGCGTTCAACTTTAAAGGTGGAATAGGTACAGCTTCAAGAGTGTTGCCAGATTCTTTAGGTGGCTACACAGTAGGAGTTTTAGTTCAAACAAATTTCGGTGGAGTTTTATCAGTTGATGGAGTTGAAGTAGGTGAAGAGCTTGGTGGATATCTATTTCAAGAAAGTATAGAATCAGCAGATGGATCTATCATGATAGTTGTTGCAACGAACGCACCACTTGATTCAAGAAACTTAGAGCGTGTTGCAAAACGTGCGATGTTGGGGCTTGCAAAAGCTGGTGGTATAGCATCAAACGGTAGTGGCGATTATGTAATTGCATTTAGTACAGATCCTAAATTAAGAGTACCACATAACGCTGATAAATTAGATTTAGAAAAGAAAGAGTTAGTAAGAAACGATGATATGTCAGCAATCTTTTTAGCAACGATTGAAGCTACAGAAGAAGCGATTATAAATTCACTTTTCGCAGCTGAAACAACTAAGGGAATTAATGGCAAAGTTCTAAAAGAACTACCAGTAGATAAAGTTGTTGAACTGTTAAAGAAGCATAACAAAATTACAAAATAGTATTAATTGCACAGTAGTATCGATTGCAAAGCAGTATTAAGTACAAAGCAGTATTGATTGCAAAGTAGTATTAAGTGCAAAGCAATATTAAGTGCAAAATAGTATTAATTGCACAGTAGTATCGATTGCAAGGCAGTATTGAGTGCAAAGTAAAATCAATCACTTAGTATTAACTATAGAATAATTAATATTTCATATAGCTCCCTAAATATTAGGGGGCTTTTTTATAAATACTTTTAACTCTAAATCATATTTAATCACTAAATGTAATTAACCAACAGGTATATATTATTTATAATCACACTCAACCACTAATCACACTCAATCACTAAACACACTCAACCACTAATCACACTCAACCACTAATCACACCCAATCAACTAATCACACCCAATCACTAAACACGCTCAATCACTAATCACGTTCAATCACGAATCACACCTAATCACTAATCGCACCTAATCAACTAATCACACTCAATCAACTAAGCACACTCAATCACTAAGCACACTCAATCACTAATCACGCTCAATCACTAATCACACCCAATCAACTAATCACACTCAACCACTAATCACACCTAATCAACTAAGCACACTCAATCACTAAACACACTCAACCACTAATCACACCTAATCAGATCGGAAGAGCGTCGTGTAGAGAAAGAGTGTAGGATAGGGTGTAGATCTC
>CAMRCY010000034.1 GCA_947041165.1 uncultured Deferribacteraceae bacterium
AGTTACGATTAAAGGCGTTACAAATCATGCAACAGTAACGGGAACAGATCGTTCTATCGGTGGGCTTGTTGGATATAATGGTGCTGGTGCTATAACAATAGCTAACAGTTCAAACATCGGTGCAGTAACAGGAGTAGATTATGTCGGTGGGCTTGTTGGATTGAGTGAGTCTGGTTCAACTATAACAATAGATAACAGTTCAAATATCGGCAACATAGAAGGAAGTTTTTGTGTCGGTGGGATTGTTGGAGCTATTAATATTAATCGTGTTGGAGATAGTCATGGTGCTTTAACAATATCTAACAGTTCAAACATCGGCAACATAGAAGGAGAGAGTAATGTCGGTGGGCTTGTTGGAGCGGGTAGTGGTACAACTATAACAATCTCTAACAGTTCAAACATCGGTAACGTAATAGGAGATGATTTTGTCGGTGGGTTTGTTGGATTTAGTAATACTCGTGCAACTTTAACGATAGCTAACAGTTCAAACATTGGCAACGTAACAGGAGTAACAATAGGAGATTATGTCGGTGGACTTGTTGGATTGAGTCGAGATGCTTTAACAATAGATAACAGTTCAAACATCGGTGACATAACAGGAACAAATCAAGTCGGTGGACTTGTTGGATCTAGTGGTGGTGCAACTATTACAAATTCTCATAGTTACGCAAATAATGTAACAGGAATTAGTAAAGTTGGTGGTATCGTAGGTGCGGTTGCGGACGATACGACTTTTACGGTGAATAATGTTTATTGGTTGCATGAAGGAGAGGCAGGTATTGTAGAAGCAAAGGGCGAAGGCGAAGGCACGTTCTCTCCTAATACGAATACTAAAAAACTTGATAAGAGAGCGTTTAAAAAGAAAGGTAGTTTTAACGGTTGGGATATTAAAAAAGTTTGGGAGCTTACAAACAGAGAATATCCAACGCTTAAAAAACTAGTAATCCCAGTTAAGCCACAAGTCGTTACTAAGTAATAATTTAGTAATAAATAAGTAAATTAAAAGTATAAAATAAGTAATAAAATATCACATAAATATAAAACAACCCCTATAGTCTCAAACGCTGTAGGGGTTTTATTATGCTCAATTAGATTAAAAACATAATCTAAGATATCTAAAAAGTAGTAGGATATTTAATATCTGGAGTAGTTAAATTAACCGTCAAGTTTCCACCTATAGGAAATGTAATTAGATCGATATTATCAAGTTTAGGATTACCACCTCCACTTACGTTCAACATATTTGCAAACGGTTTAACTCCTAAATTTATCTCTGCAAGTAGTTCATTATTTGTAAGTGTAAGGCTTGTCAAACTATCTGTTAATCCTGTTAGATCAAGCGATACTGATCTCACATATAATAGATCTATAGATTTTAAATTAGGTGCTGTTTTAGGAAGTATAATAGTTGATAGTAAGCTCATGCTTTCAATATCAATACTTTCAATATTGGTAAGTGTAGACATATCCACTGATGCTAATTTTAGCATAGCGAACAATTTAAAATATGTCAATTTTGATGCATTAATCGGCAAAACAAGTGAGTTTAATTTTTGCATATATTCAAGCGATAGATGTGAAATATTTGTAAGTTTAGATAGATTAAATGTAGCGAGCGGGATACCTGATAAATTAAGCGTATCAAGATTTACAAGTTTATCTATATCAAGTGATAGTAATAAATTCATATTAAGTAGATTGAGTTCTGTGATCTGAGTTAGATTACTTAGATCAAGGTTTTGCAATATAATAAGACTGTTTATTGTAACAGTTGTAAGGTTTTCAGCTTTAACAGGCGTTATAAATGATGTTAAACTATTCATACTGACTACTGAAAGATCGGTTAATCTCACAAGTGTTGCAAGATTTAATATCGGTACATTTTCAATCATTCTAAGCGAGAGGTTTTTGAGGTTAGTAAGTTTGACTAGATCAAGCGTTGTCAATCCTGCCATCGTATCAAGTGTAAGCGACGTTAAATTATTTAGATTGTTGAGATTAAGTTCTTGAAGTCCAGCCATCGTAAATAATGTTAAATTATCTAAATTTGTTGGAAAAGATAGAGTTGTTAAATCAGGCATAAAACTTAAATCAAGCATAGTTATTTTATCAAGGTTTACAATATCAAGTGTATTAAGCAGAGGTAAATTATATAGTGTAAGAGTTGTTAAATTTACAAGTTCAGATATATTAGTTGTGGTTATTTTATCGAGTTCATAAGCGTTAAGTTTTGTTAAACTTATAGGTAAATTGAGTTCAGCTAAACTTGTGATATACGACAATTTAATCTCATCAAGTTTAGAAGGCAAAGTAAGATCTGTTAAATTATCTAAATGCACTAATTTAAGTTTATTAAGGTTAGTGAGTGTTGATAGATCAAGCGATGTGTCAATTATATAATCATCAAGTTCAAGATCAGTTATGTTAGGTAGGTTGATTATTTCATCAAGAGCGATGTTACTATTTTCAGATATCGCCAAACTTGTAACACTTTCTTTAATCTTATCAAACCCGATAATATCCTTTATATCTAGCGTATTTATTGTTCTAAGATTTATAAGGTTAGATAGATTAATAGTTGTCAATTTCTGAAGTTGATCTAATGTTAAAGTTGTGAGAGTTGCAGATATATTACTAATTGATGTTAATTCATTAAGTCCACTTAAACTAAAAGTTGTAAGATTTGTGAGTGGTGCAAGATCAAGCGATGTAACGCTGTTCATGTTCCATAATCTGAGTATTTTCAGATTGGTGAGTTTTGCAATATTTATAGATGTGTCGATGTATCCAACAATTTCAAGTTCGGTTAATTTTGACAAGTTTGTGATATTATCGAGAGTGATTTTGCTGCTATCAGAGATCGCAAGATCGGTCAGATTATTTTTGATCGTATCAAAGTTAGCGATATTGTTTATTGATATCACATCAAGTTTTGTAACAGCAGGGAAGTGAGTTAGATCAAACGAGTTGACTTGAGTATTGTAAGCAAGCGAGAGATTATCCACGACGAGAAAAACGGTATTATCAAGTAGTTTATCGAGTTGCGTTTGATAAATAACTTGTTCACTTCTTGCAGATAGATTGATAGATGTTATATAATTCGCATTATTTTTTATAAATTGAATATCATCATCATTAATAGCAGTGGGACAATCAAGAGCGTTCCAAACAATCACACAGTTAGCACTTGTTGTAGGTACAAAAGGAACGGTTGGATCACTACACGCTGTGAATATTATAACGGATAGAAGCAGTAGAAAGACAGATTTGAGTGTATGGAGTTTCATAATATAAATTTCCTTTATAAGTTTAATATAGCGTAAAAACTGATAGTTTTAATCATTACAGTTAGCTAAAATTATATCGTAAGATTTCCATTATTTCAATTTTTAGAATGAGGAGTATTATTATTTTTAAACTATATACTTATCGCTCTATTATGCTTTATATATCATTGACAAATGCATCAATAGATGGAGTTTATGAAATCTATAACGGTTCACACCTTGCATCGATAGCACAGCAAACAAGACTAGATGGTACTCCTGATAATTTCACAACTAAAACTGTAAGGTTCATAAACTGAGTTGATATGGATAATAACAGTAGTGTGGGTGGCAAAGCTTTCACTGGTATCGGAAATTTTGCAGGTAGATTAGAGGGTAATCATAAGAAGATCTGCGGTTTAAAGATTATTAAAACAATAACTGATAACGTTGGTTTAATTTCTATATTAGGTGATGGTGGCTATATATGTAATCTAACGATCGCAAAAGGTGGTTCAATCAAAGGGACAAATTGGGTTGGTGCATGTGTAGGGAAGGTTGCAAAAGATGCAGAAGTTACGATCAAAGGCGTTACAAATCATGCAACAGTAGAAGGAACTAATTTTGTTGGTGGGCTTGTTGGAGCGAGTGCTGGTAAGTTAACAACAAGTAATAGTTCAAACAGTGGCAATGTTAATGGTGAAAATTCTGTAGGTGGAATTGTTGGAGGTAATTATTCAAATAATTATCTAGCAAATGTTTATAGCTATGCGAAAAGTATAACTTCTGAAAATGGCGGTCAACTCGGTGGAATAGTAGGACATCATAACAAAGATACTGGTGCTGCAGGACCTACTTTTAAAGTACAAAGTGTTTATTGGTTGTACGATGCTACAGTTGGTACTGTGAGTATTACTGGTGGTGGTGTGATAACCGGGACAGGACATGGCTTTTCAAAACTCATGCTTGCAAAGTTTGCAAACGCCACAGTCACTAATTTTCTAGGTTGGGATTTTGAGAAAGTTTGGGAGATTTTAGAGGGTGCTGAATATCCAACACTTAGAAAACCAGTTGTTACACCGTAACACATAGTAACCAGTTACACCGTAATAATTTAGTAAATAATAAGTAAGTAATAAATATAAAATATGTTACAAAACACCCATATAGTTTTAACGCTATAGGGGTATTTTATATGTTTTAAGCCCTATAAAATTAGTAATAAATTAAATAATCTAATAGTAAATAGTTATAAAGTAAGGCGTAATTTTGTTGACAAGTAAGTGATATCTATTATAAGATAGATATATATAAAGTGTTATCAATATTTTGTAATTAACTAGAAAGCCTTGAGTGATGGGATGAAAAATATAGAAGTTTAGTGGGAGCGATATTCAATGATTAATCAATTTAAAAAAATACTAAGTAGTTCGATGTTTGTTTTGATATTACTAATAATAAGTGCATGTTCAGATGATAAGAACACAGGTAGTGGAAACGATGGGACTGGTGGAGAAAATCCAACTATACCGAGTGGTTCTCTAGATTATTATTTAGGTGCAGATTTTTCAATTAAGAGTTTAGATAATGAAAAATTTACAAGTAAACTTTCAGAACCATTAATTTATACGGTTGAGGAAATTAATCCTGATAATAAAAATAATGAAGAGATAAAAACAGATTTAGAAAATGCAATAAAAACAAAATTAGAGGATACATACAATGTTGTTTTAGGCACAACTTCAGCTGATGCCAGAATCGGATCTGATGATACTTTAATTATTACTATTCCTGTCACAATCACTGAAAAAGTTAACACTCTCAACACAGGTAAAGGGGTTTATGTTTTTGTAATAAAGTTTATGACTACGGAAGTTAGTTTACCAGATTTTTATTTAGGTACAGATTTCACAATTAAGAGTTTAGATAATATAAATTTTACTAGCAGAGTATCAACACCATTCATTTATACTGTTGATGAAATAAATTCAGAATCTAAAGATAATAAGACAATAGAAACAGAGTTAAAAAGTGGAATAAAAGCAAAACTAGGAACTGCCAACAATATAGTTTTTGGTACAACTTCATCAACAGGCAGTGTCATGCCTAATAACACTTTAGTTGTTACTATTAATGCAACAATTACAGATAAGGTTAACAGCAATAAAACAGGTAAAGGATCATATGTTTTTGTAATCAAGTTTATAACTAAGGACACTAGTTTACCAGATTTTTATTTAGGTATAGGTTTTTCAATTGCAAGTTTAGATAACAAAACTTTTACTAGCAAAGCATCAGCACAATTCATTTATACTGTTGATGAAATAAATCCAGAAACTAAAAGTAGTGGGACGATAGTAACAGAGTTAAAAAATGCAATAAAAGTGAAACTAGGAACTGCCAATAATATAGTTTTCGACACAATTTCCACAACAGGTAGTGTCGCATTTGATGATACTTTAGTTGTTACTATTGAGGCAACTGTAACAGATAAGCTTGATGGTAATAAAACAGGTAAAGGAGCGTATGTTTTTATAATCAAATTTGTGACTACGGAAGTTAGTTTGCCAGATTTTTATTTAGGTGCAGATTTCACAATTGAGAGTTTAGATAACAAAACTTTTACTAGCACAATATCAACACCATTCACTTATACTGTTGCTGAAATAAATTCAGAATCTAAAAATAGTGGGACGATAGCAACAGAGTTAGAAAATGCAATAGAAGCAAAATTAGGGGATACCAATACTGTTGATATAGGCACAACTTCAACAACAGGCAGTGTCACACCTGGAGATACTTTAGTTGTTACTATTGAGGCAACTGTAACAGATAAGCTTGATGGTAATAAGACAGGTAAAGGAGCATATGTTTTTATAATCAAGTTTGTGACTAAGGACATTAGTTTACCAGATTTTTATTTAGGTACAGGTTTTTCAATTGCAAGTTTAGATAACAAAACTTTTACTAGCAAAGCATCAGCACAATTCATTTATACTATTGATGAAATAAATCCAGAAACTAAAAATATTAGCACAATAGAAACAGAGTTAAAAAATGCAATAGAAGCAAAACTAGGTACTATCAATAATATAGTTTTTAGCACAATTTCATCAACAGGTAGTGTCGCATTTGATGATACTTTAGTTGTTACTATTGAGGCAACACTCACAGATAAGAGTGATGATAAAAAGACAGGTAAAGGAGCGTATGTTTTTATAATCAAGTTTATAACTACACAAGTAAGTTTGCCAGATTTTTATTTAGGTGAATATTTTACAATTGCAAGTTTAGATAACAAAACTTTTACAAGCGAAATATCAACACCGTTAATTTATACTATTGCTGAAATAAATTCAGAATCTAAAAATAGTGGGACGATAGTAACAGAGTTAGAAAGTGCAATAAAAACAAAATTAGGAAGTAGTAATAATATAGTTTTCGGCACAACTTCATCAACAGGTAGTGTCACGTCTGGAGATACTTTAGTTGTTACAATTGAGGCAACTGTAACAGATAAGCTTGATGGTAATAAGACAGGTAAAGCAGGATATGTTTTTATAATCAAGTTTATGACTAAGGACATTAGTTTACCAGATTTTTATTTAGGTACAGGTTTTTCAATTGCAAGTTTAGGTAGTGCAGAGTTTACTGGCACGATAGCAACTCCATTCATTTATACGGTTGCAGGAATAGATCCAGAAACTGTAAATAGTGGAGCAATAGAATCCGATTTAAAAGCTGTGATAACAACAAAACTAGGTACTGCCAACAATATAGTTTTTGGCACAATTTCATCAACAGGTAGTGTCGCATTTGATGATACTTTAGTTGTTACTATTGAGGCAACTCTCACAGATAATAATGATGATAAAAAAACAGGTAAAGGAGCGTATGTTTTTATAATCAAGTTTATAACTATACAAGTAAGTTTACCAGATTTTTATTTAGGTGCAGATTTTACAATTGAAAGTTTAGATAATATAACTTTTACTAGCACAGCATCGGCAGAATTCATTTACACTGTTGATGAAGTAAATCCAGAAACTGCAATTAGTGGGACGATAGTAACAGAGTTAAAAAATGCAATAGAAGCAAAACTAGGTACTATCAATAATATAGTTTTTGGCACAACTTCAACAACAGGTAGTGTCGCATCTGAAGATACTTTAGTTGTTACTATTGAGGCAACTGTAACAGATAAGCTTGATGGCAATAAGACAGGTAAAGGAGCATATGTTTTCATAATCAAGTTTATGACTTTACCAACTATACCAAACAATTCGCCAGTTTATTATTTAGGTGAGGACTTTGCAATTGCCAGTTTAGATAATGCACAATTTTCAAGTACACTTTCAGTACCATTGAAATATAATGTTACCAATTTAAATTCTGAAAGCAAAGAGAGTGCACTTATAATAAACGAACTACAAAGTGCAATATTAGCTAACCTAAAAACTGACTATCATGTTGTATTAGAGCAGGCTACAACAACTGGATCAATAACACCTAATGCTACGTTTGTTGTTACTATTGTGGCAACGATTAAAGGAAGAATAAATGAATGTATGACAGGTAAAGGGGCTTATGTTTTCTCAATCAAGTTTCGTGAAGGCATTCCTATATGGGGTGGCGTTGATGATATTTTAGCAATAACCCCAACAGTTGATGGTATTTACAATATAAAATTTCCTAGCAATCTTGCATGGATAGCACAACAATCTATAGAAGCAAATAATACTTTTGATAATAAAACTGTACGGTTTATGAACGATATAAATATGAACAATCATAATTTTGCAGGTATAAAATTATTTAAAGGTAGATTAGAAGGCAACCACAAAAAGATACACAATCTAAATATGCATAATGATATAGTATCAACAATAAGTAATGTAGGTTTAATTAATACCTTAGATGGTGGTTCAATTGATAATCTAACAATCGAAAGTGGTGGAATTAGAGGTTCAAATCAAGTGGGTGCGTTTGTAGGAGAGGTTGCAGTTGGTAGCACTGGTAAAATTTTAGGTGTTAAAAACAATGCTAAAGTGAGAGGAGGAAAATCTGTTGGTGGGATTGTTGGGGCGGTTAATGCAGGTTCAACTTTAACAATTGATAACAGTTCAAATTTTGGAGATGTAACAGGAAGTGTAATCGGTGGGTTTGTGGGGTATGTTGATGGAACTTTACACCTAACTGATGTTCATAATAGATCTGCAATTGTAAGAGGCGTATTAGATTATTCTGGTGGTCTTGTTGGATTTGGTGATACAGAATCAACTATATCAGTTCGTAATAGTTCAAACACCAGCGATGTAAGTGGTGGTAGTGGTGTAGGTGGACTTGTTGGATCTGGCTATGAGACTGTTCCTGTAGGTTTAAGTTTATCTATAACAATTGATAATAGTTCAAACACAGGCAATGTAAGTGGAAATAGTGATACGGGTGGGCTTGTTGGAGCAGGTGGTAAAACATTAACGATTAGTAATAGCTCAAACAGTGGTAAGATAGACGGTGGTAACTCAACAGGATCTAGTGATACAGGTGGGCTTGTTGGAGCAAGTAGCGGTACTTCAATAATTAATAACAGTTCAAATATCGGTAATATAAAAGGTTTTCTCTATGTAGGAGGACTTGTTGGTAGAGGTTATGGATCATCAGTAACAATTAATGATAGTTCAAATAGTGGCTCAGTAAAAGGACATCCTACTGATAATAAAGGTAAATATCTTGGTGGGATTATCGGAAACGCCAGTAGTGTTACGATATTAACCAATGTTCATAGTTATGCAAAAAGTGTAACATCAGCAAGTCCATCACTTGGTGGTATTGCAGGTAATATTGATTTTGGAAATACTCTTACAGCAAATAATGTTTATTGGTTGTATGATTCAGCAGTTCCAGCTGAAGAGGGTGGTATTGAGAGTGGGGTTGGTTATGGTGATGACAGATTTACGAACACAGGTTCTAAGTCTAAAGCACTCACGATTGCACTGTTTAAAACTCAAGAGAGTTTCAATGCTTGGGATTTTGAGAGCGTTTGGCAGATTATAACAAATAGTTTATATCCAACCCTTAAAATTCAACCAGTTGTAAGAGATACACCGTAACAAATAGCAAGTGTAACGAGTAGCAAGTGGTATCGAACAAAAGTTACAGAAAGCGTGGTCACACTGTAATTGGTTACACGTGACTACAAAATGCGTTGTTACGTTACACTGTAATTGGTTACACACGTGATTACAAAATGCGTTGTTATACTACACTGTAATTGGTTACACGTGACTACATAATGCGTTGTTACGTTACACTGTAATTGGTTACACACGTGAGTACAAAATTCGTTGTTACTACGCAGATTAAAAGTAATAACTGAACAAAAATATAATCATAAAATATCACAAAATTATTATAAAATTAAACCCCTATAGTCTTAAAAACTGTAGGGGTTTTATATTTAATCAGCGATTATTTTTATTTACTTAGGTGTTACGAGTTTCTCATTCCAACTATTTATTCCGCCGAAATCATAAACGTTTTGGTATCCCATTTCGACTAATGATTTCGCAGCTTTTTTACTTCTATTACCACTACGACAATAAACTAAAATTGTTGCATTCATATCTGGAAGTTTTTTTGAGGCAAGTTCTTTTATATTATTATCAGGAATTAGCAGAGCGTTTTTGATATATCCCGTATTATATTCAGACTGAGATCTAACATCAACAATAACGACTTTACCATCCATCATTTTTTTTGCAACATCTGGTGAGATTTTTTTATATGAACCAGCTTTAGCTTTTATATTAACAGCTATAACTTGTGCGATGTTGCCATCCGTTATTAGTGGTAGTGCTTCAATTTCGATTTCTATTATTTGTCCAACCGAGAGATTAGGGTTTATATTATTATCATTAATAAGTTTAACATCTGCCTTATCAAATCCTATATCACTATCAGTTGTAACGATTAAATTATTTTCGCCTATTTTATTTATAACAGCAGTGAACGTTATATTTTTATTTTTTCGTTTACAACCATAAAGTACACTTGTTAATATTATTAAGCTTATCACAACGATTATCATTTTCATTTGTAGCCTCCGCTAAGTATGATTTTTATATTCTATTCTGTATTCTTTGTTTTTAAGAATTACTGAATAATCCTCAACGGATACAATACAATAAACAGTTCTATAATTCAAGTCATTATATCTGAATTTTATATTACAGGTTATCTGTTTTGGGTTTTAACATTCCATTCTACTGTTAATAATTAAACTCGCTAACATGGATCAATATTATTACTCAAAATATTTAAGTATCACTAAGTAATTTTTTAACTGGTACAACGCAGTAATAAAACTCTCCATTATTATCACCAATTAAGCTATATTGTTTCCAGTTGATTTTGTATTTGTCTTTTAATGTAATATTTTTTTCTCTACCTTTAATTGTTCCGTCACTTGGATTTAACAACCACTCCATTTCTCCAGTTTTCACAGAGTTTTCATGCACAGAAAATTGCTCATATTGAGTACCACTTTTGCTTGGTGGTTTCTTATAGGCTTTATCATTAGTTAGCCAAATAGCATATCCTTTATAATATTCTGGGAGGGCAGTTGATAATTTTTCTAATCTCTCAACATCTTTCACAAAATCATAGTTTCCTAAATTTTGTGCTCCATGAGTTTTTAATTTATAAGTTTCATGTCCGATATGGAAATTGTCTTTAGGAGGAGTGAACTCATAGCTAGCAGTTTTATATTTTAATTCAATAGGTATACATTTGTTGTCTATATAAACTATGATATCAATATGCC
This sequence comes from uncultured Deferribacteraceae bacterium, assembly GCA_947041165.1. Classification (GTDB taxonomy): domain Bacteria; phylum Chrysiogenota; class Deferribacteres; order Deferribacterales; family Mucispirillaceae; genus CAMQYB01. Next base: position 11,089 of record CAMRCY010000034.1, read on the forward strand.
ATTCAGAAAATTCTTTAGGAGAATATTCAAGTCTTATATTCGCATATTGATATAAATTTTGTATTTCCCATGCTAAAGCAAATTGAAAATCAGCTTCTGAATGAAATATTTTACGACGTTCTTTTAACTGACTAATACATTTTTCTATATCAAATACTTTACTCATTATTTTTATCCAGTGTTTTGTAATATTACCTAAGCGATCTGCACAACTCTGCAACCTTTACATAATGGGTATTCATTTAGAAAAGGAGTTATAGCTTCTTTCATCTCTTCAAACGAAAAACCGTAAAAATACAACGCCGTATCTTGAGCTCCGTCCATGTGACTTAACATTAATCCGTTGTCGTCTAAAATCTCTTCAATATTTTCTACAACCACATTCACATCGCACTTTTCATAAACTTCATCAGGCAGATCTACACCACTTAAATATATAGCAAGCCCCTCAAACGATCCAACAGGAGTTTCAACACCGTTACCGTATTGCAACAATGAACCTTTAGGAACTGGAATACTCAAATCTTCTATAATCTCAATCAAACGCTTGATTGACTCATCAGATGTATCAGGCAGTTCAATTGCAATATCACAGTAATCAACTTCGTTATTACCGTTCACTTCAATCATCGCTGTTCCGCCACCTGTAACCGATCCAAATTTTACATCCGTCATAAGTTCGGCTAAAGGCTCTTCATAACACTCGGCTCTATCTATCGGCTGTAGTTTTGCATTCAATTTTAATGTAACTGTTTCCATTCTTTTTTCCTCATTTCTCTAATTTATAATTTGTAATCTATTAATTTATTCATCTACTAATTATCAGAAGGAGCTACCCAATCATCAGCTTCAACGAACATTTTTATCTCATCAACATACTCATAAGCGTAGCCTCTATCAATAAATGGTATTTCAAGTAGAGGTTCAAAAAGTAGAACTTGTTCTATTGTAAGTTGTACAATCATGCTTGGATCATCAAGATATTCATCATCTTCATCACCGTAGAAAAGTTGCCATCCACTATCCTTCTCTCCACATAAATCATCAGTTCTAACAATCCAGTTTATCTCACTATTTTCAACAGCTCGCTTAGATATAAACACAAGTTGTTGCTCATCAAATTTAGGAGTACCTTTAACAATCACAGTTGCGATATTCGCTTTTCTGAAATCTATAATATCGCCACACTTAATAGATTTTAGATAATACGGAGCATTTTCAAGTTTTCCAGAAAACTTATCACCTTTAATAGTAGTAATAGTCAGCCACATTCTTTCAGCCGAACATCCATCATCTTGAGGCGTTTGCATTGCAAAAATTAATCTCACAGAATTGCCAACTTTAAGATTATCAATTTCATCAACAGTTGGTATAATAAATTTACGAGGATTTTCACTATTCTTTTTCACAACATCTTCTAAAACATACTCTTCTTGATTAGGTTTATTCATTCTTATTTCTCTACTCTTTTATTTAGTTTTGTTTATTTGTTTTTTATAATTTGATTTATTTCAAGTAACGTATTTATTGATATGAGGTGTTACTGTAACCCTGGGAAATGGTTCACTTTTTTTACCTGAATATCGGCAAAACGATCAACTATTTCAATAGTAAAATCTTCAAAATTATCAACAATTTGCCATTCTCCACACTGTGCTGGAAAATTAGTTACATATTGCACTTTAAGATCAGGAAATGATTCTACATATTGCACTTTTATATCAGCAAAACTTTTCACAATTCTTACTTTACCGTAAAGAGGTACATCTTTATATCTACAATTAGGTGTGACATCATTTTTAGCAAATGCGACTCCTAATGATAGTGTTAAAATTAATAGTAAACTGATCGTGATTTTTTTCATATTCGCTCCGTATGTTGCCATACAATTTTAGTTTATTCAGAAAGAAAATAAATGTCAATATTAATAAATACATAAATTTAATTATAAGTTTATTTTATCTAGTTATAATATTTATGATAGTTGTCTAGATATAAAAAAACCTCAATAAAACAATGACGTCTATTGAGGTTAATAATTCAAAAATAATTTATATAAAAATAATTTATTTAATTCATCTGTTCATAATTATGCTTTAATTTCATTCTCAGGAATACCTAAAGCTTTTGCAACACCTTTACCGTATGCAGGATCAGCTCTAAAACAGTTAGTTATATGAGTTAATTGAACAGCTTTAGTTACACCGTTCATTGCTCTTGCAGTATTGTCAAATAACGCTTGTTTTTGATTATCATTCATAAGGTTAAAAAGTGCTTTCGGTTGAGAGTAGTAATCGCTATCATCTTCTCTATAATCGTACTGATAAGCATCTCCCTCAAGTTTCATAGCAGGATCTTTAAACTCTGGTTGCTCTTGCCACTCACCTTTAGTGTTAGGCTCATATCCGATAGTTGCACCTTGATTACTGTCAGTTCTCATCGCACCATCTCTATGGTAAGAGTTCACAGGACATTTAGGAGCGTTCACAGGGATGTGATTATTATTTACACCAAGTCTGTAACGCTGAGCATCACCGTATGAAAATAATCTACCTTGCAACATTCTATCAGGTGAGAAACTAATACCTGGTACAACGTGTGCAGGATTAAATGCTGCTTGCTCAACATCAACAAAATAGTTTGCAGGATTACGATTAAGTTCAAGCATTCCAACAGGTATTAATGGGAAATCTTTTTTAGACCAAACTTTAGTAAGATCAAACGGATTGTACGGCATTTTATCAGCTTCTTCTTCCGTCATAACTTGTATAAACATCTCCCATTTTGGAAAGTTTTTATTGTTGATTGCGTCAAATAAATCTTGTTGATTACTCTCACGATTTTTAGCAACAACTTGTTCAGCTTCATGATCGGTTAAGTTCTGAATTCCTTGTTGAGTAACCATATGAAATTTTACCCAAGTTCTTTCGTTATTTTTGTTAATCATACTGAACGCATGGCTACCGAAACCGTGCATATGACGGTAAGAAGTAGGTAAACCTCTTTCACTCATAGTGATCGTAACTTGATGTAAAGCTTCAGGTAATGATGACCAGAAATCCCAGTTATTTTGAGCAGATCTCATATTAGTGTGTGGATCTCTTTTTACAGCGTGGTTAAGATCAGGAAATTTTAATGGATCTCTAAGAAAGAATACAGGAGTGTTATTTCCAACTAAATCCCAGTTTCCTTCTTCAGTGTAAAATTTCGTTGCAAACCCTCTGATATCTCTTTCAGCATCAGCAGCCCCACGTTCCCCAGCTACAGTTGAAAATCTCATAAATAGTTCAGTTTTCTTTCCTATTTCAGAGAAGATTTTTGCTTTAGTATATTTAGATATATCGTGTGTAACGGTAAAATCTCCGAACGCACCAGACCCTTTAGCGTGCATTCTTCTTTCAGGTATAACCTCTCTATCAAAATGTGCAAGTTTCTCTAAAAACCATACATCTTGCAGAAGCATAGGTCCACGTTTTCCAGCAGTTAATGCGTTTTGATTGTCAGATACTGGTGCTCCAACAACTGTAGTTAATTTCTTGTTATCCATAATTCTCTCCTTTTATTATAAATCAATATTTTTCATATAAATACAAAGATATATACATATAGTCTTGGCGTAGAGTATTAATATATTTTTTTAAAAAAGTATAAATGTATCTATATAAACAGTAATGATTACTATTTATGTTTTTAGTATACATGGTTTTTTGAAAAAGGAAAGAGAAAAATAATAATATTATATGTTTAATAGATAGATAGTAGTATTGAGTGATGATTTATAGAGGAATTTGAAGGGTAGGGATAGGGTGAGAAATTTGTTGTAATAGATAGATTATAGTGGATTGAGTTATAGTGGATTGGATGAGTGAGAGGGTAATATTTGAGAGTAATTAGATATTGTTGATTATTGGTGGGGTATAAAAAACCCTCCATATTGCAGGAGGGTGTTTATTTATTAAGTTTATGGTTGAGAGGAGTTGTGTTTAAAAATAATTGGATATTGTTGCCTAGTTTTCTTTGTACACAATAGACAGTTTGTCATCTAGGTTTAATATCTTCAACGTCTGTTTTATTTTATTAAATTTTTCTTTACTACTTAAATTAGCTTCAATAAAGTAATTATTTCCTACAGCGAGCGGATCTCTAAGTAATTTTTTATTTTTTTCTAGTTTCAATAGTTCGGTTATTTCAAAGTTAAAAAACTTGTCTTTGTAATCTGTAAACAGTGTTTCCATAACAATTGAATATAGTGAAGTAATGGTATCTATTTGTATTTCTTTTTCAAAAAATATAGCATATTCAAGCTTTTTATGTGTTGGATCTTCTGAATCAAATATGTCTACCTCAATGCTCTTTTCTTTTTCAGGAATTTCAATGTCTGGGTGCTGCCATATATTGAAAAATCTTTCTTTGATTTTTTCAAATCTTTTATCAAGATTTTCTGTATTCCATTCATCTACTTCTTTTAAAAAACTATTAAGCCAAAGTTTACTAGGGTTGTAACCTTCTTCTTTTTTTTCATTAAATGTTTTATTGCCAAGTGATGAGTTGTTATCTAAAAGAGTTAGGTTTGATATCGTGTGAAGATATTTGTCATTAATAATGGTGTATTCTTCATTTGATAATAAGTTTCTCCAATCTCTGTGTGGATTTTGAGGAAATATATGCTCAATTGTAACTTTAGAGAGTTGTATATCAATCTTCTCTTTACTATAGTTTTCTAGCTTTTGAAATAAGTATGTTTTACTTTTTGTTTTCATACGGTATATATCTTTTTCTTTTAATGCCTTCTCTACGTCTTCATCATTCGGAAATCTATCTGTTGAAGTCAACATTAATAGATGTAGTTGTAGGGAGTAAAGGTAGTTATTGTGATCAATTTTACTATATAACGATGCAAAAATTCTATTTAATAAGTTTCTTGAGAGATCTAATATAAACCGTCTCCAAACATAAGATTGAAGAAGATGAAGAATATCTATAAATGTTTGTTTATCAATTTTTTCATCTGTATAATCTTTATATACATTCATTAAAAATGGATATGCAACATTTACTTCCATTAATTTTATATTGGAAAGTTCTTTACTAATATCTTCATCTTTTTCATTTTGTGGATTTAAAAGTTTGTTATAAAATAATGCAGATTCTTTTATAGGAATTAATATTTCTTCAATTTTAGCTATTGTTTTAAAAGGGTATATTTTTTTAAAAGTATCATATACTTTGTTTTGATTTGTGATAGTTTTATTTGTCATTGTAATGTAGTCACGAATAAAGTCTGAGACCTTGCTTTCGTTATTATTATCCTCTTTTGCTAAGTCCTCAATTTTTCCCCAATAATTTTTGTATATTTTATTTTGACCATCTATATTTAAGTTCATTAAAATATAGTTTCTAATCAAGTCTGCCTCAGATAAGTCAACTCCTGTAGAATTTAAGCTTTCAAAAATGCGTTGTGGATCATCTTCATTTTTATTTAAAATCATTTCAATAAACATTAATTTTTTTAAACCATTTTCTATCAAAGGGCAACTATCTTCTGTGATTTGGTTCATAAAATAATTGAAATTATCAGTTAAATTAGATCTGTTTTTATAATCTTCATTGTCAAATATATGTTTAAGTGCCTCTTCATTATTTTCAGTTGGCTTAAGTTTTATTCTTTTCTCCTCATTCTTAGAAAACTTATTAATTAAATATAGTTCATAAACTTCAGTCTCTTTTTCCTTATCGTCTGTAGTTTTGTACCATCTATGTAGAGCTAGATAGATAAGCATCATTGTAGTAAGGCGTTGCTGACCATCAACTATCACAAACTCTTTAATATCAGTTGTTGTTACAGCCTCTGTAACGTAAACAATACTTCCTATAAAATGGTGTGGCTTTTCATTTGAGCCTATTTCCAAGATATCTTTAAATAGCAATTCACACTCGTTTATTCCCCAGACATAATGTCTCTGGTATACAGGAACTACAAATTGTACTTTGGCTACTGACATAAATTCGTTAAATAAAGACGCTTTTGCAATCATATAATATTTCCCCATTTGTTGTATTTACAATATGTTAACCCACATTTTGCTAATTATCAATATATTTATATTCTTCCTAAAGCTCCCTTTTTCATACTCTCTCTTCAAACTTATATTTCTTTTTGAGTTGGTTTTTAAATCGTTCTTCTTCGCTAAATATACAGCCACAATAATTTTGTCTATAGATCTCCATATCTTTTGATATATCAATCCCTTCTTGCCAGCCTTCTCTGAAATCTTCATAGTAAAAATCTATACCATATTTAACAGACATCGCTTGACCTATCTTTAAAACCATATCGTGTTTCTGCATCTTGCTATACAAAATACTACTTGTAACGGTTGTTATATTAAGCTCCTTTGCCTTAATAAAAGTTTCTTCTAACCTTAATTCGTAACAAGTACTACATCGCTCCTCAATATTATCTATAACCTTATTAATAAAGAATTTTACGTCATACTCTTCATCGAAATAATATTCAACATCAAGCTTTTTAGCGACTTGAATAGAACCTTCAAGACGTTTATAAAATTCTTGTAACGGGTGTATATTTGGGTTGTAAAAAAATAGTACGGGTGTAAATAATTTACTCTCTAAAGTTTTGACAATAGGGTATATCGAGCAAGGGCCACAACATTGGTGAATTAATATTCTATTCGTATTCATATATATCCTGCTTAAATGTTTATATTTATATCTTGATGTTTACAATCTACTAACATTATAGTAATATAACGAGATCATTTTGTGATTATATACTATCGTTATTTTATTATCAATAACAAGATCATTACAGTATGAAATGGTATTATATTAGAAATGTCTTGTGATATCTTTTTGTTTATATATATATCGGTTTAAGATATTGTTTTATGTTTGTTGTGTTAGGGGGAATTTATTAATGTCTAAATTTAGAAAAATTTATATTACTACTCTTTTGGTAGTCGTTACAACTATGCTTTATGGATGTCCTAAAAAATCATCAGAATTAAGCGATCAGATTGTAATAGGTCATCAAGGTGCACATACAGGGAATATTGCATTCGTAGGCTTACAAACATTAGAGGGTACTAAACTAGCAGTGGAAGAGATCAATGCTAAAGGTGGTATCAACGGTAAAGATGTGAAGCTTATACATTTTGATAGTAGGGGCGAGAAACCACAAGCCGTTAATGTTGCAAATAGATTATTAACATCAGATGTTTGTGGTGTAATAGGTGACCCTAATTCTGGAGCATATTTTGCAACAAGAGATATTTATGAAAGGGGTAAAACGGTTGTAATATCATCAGGAGCAACAGCTGAGGGGATAACAACTGATAGATTATATGTGTTTCGCAACACTTTATTAGATAAATACGGTATGCCAGTATTAATAGATTATGCATTAAATAAGAAAGGTTATAAAGACTTCATATTGATGACATCTGTGAACAACGAATTTTCAGTTGGAGTATCTAAAGTTTTTAGAACGGCTGCTTCAAAAGGTGGAATTGATATAGTTGGAGAGCAGACGCTGAGTGATGGAGATACAGATCTTTCAGCACAGATAACATCATTGCGTGGTAAAGATATCGATGCGATTTTCTTTTCTGGTTACTATAATGAGGCAGCGTTGATACTCTTAGAGCTTAAAAAACAAGGTTTAGATATAGCGTTATTTGGAGCAGATGGTTTTCAATCTCCAGACTTATGGAAAGTTGCAAAAGACACTGCAATCGGCACGATATTTTATGCAGGTTTCACAGCTGATGCAGGAACGGATAAGATCAATGATTTCAATGCAAAAATGAGTAAGAAAGATTTGAAATCAGATGGATTTGCAGCACAAGCATACGATGCGACTAAACTTTTATTAGAGTCGATTGAGAAATCAGGTATAAAAGATTGTTCAAATGAAGAGAATAGAAATAAGATAAGAGAAACACTTGCATCGACTAAAAACTTCGACGGCGTTGCAGGAATGATGAGTTTTGATGAAAATAGAGATGCGATCAAAAAGCCTTTCCTTATCGAAGTATATAAAACAGATAACGGTACAATTAGTACAAGAATTGTAGAGTAATTAATAGAGCTGAATATCGATTTGGTTCAAGGCTTAATATTTATGCATTAAGTTTACGTTGTAAGTTTCTGTATTGAGTTTGTGTGGTAATTTTATGCATTAAGTTTACGTGGTAAGTTTATGTATTGAGTTTACGTTGTAAGTTTATGTAGTGAAGTATTATATTTACTAGGAACAAGATTAAGTATTAAAAATTAAAATTAATTTATAAAAATAAAATTTATTATGGAGAGAGATATGAGAAAGTTTGGACGATGGTTGCTATTAAGTTTTTTAATGGTATCAGTTATGTTTATCGTTGGTTGTCCTAAGAAGCAAACAGAAGGGCAGGTTGAGGATTTTATAACAGTAGGATATCAAGGTCCATTAACAGGTCCAATAGCTGTATATGGTTTACAAACTTTAGCAGGAATAGAGCTTGCTGTTGCAGAAGCTAATGATTATCCAGGTGGAGTAAACGGTAAGAAGATTAAACTTGAAGTGTTTGATAGTAGAGGCGATAAAACTCAAGCTGTGAACGGTGCTAACAGATTGATAACATTAGATATATGTGCAGCAGTTGGAGAGCCTACATCGGGTGCATATTTTGCATCTCGTGATGTGTATGATAGAAACAGTGTTCCAGTGATATCAGCTGGTGCTACGGCTGAGGGTATAACTAAGGGACGTGAGTTTGTGTTTCGTAACACGTTATTAGATGCACATGGTGCTCCATATTTAATTGATTATGTTATGGAAAATAGAGATTATAAGAACTTTGCAGTTATCACAGCAGTGAACAATGATTTTTCAGTTGGTGTATCTAAGATTTTTAGAGAATACGTTGAGAAAAAAGGCGGAAAAATTGTTGTTGAGCAGACTATAAGTGATGGCGATACAGATGTATCGGCACAGATCACTTCTCTTAGAAATAAGGATATAGATGCGGTGATTTATTCAGGATATTATCAGGAAGCTTCGTTACTTTTATTAGAGATGAAGAAGCAGGGAATTGAGGCGATATTGTTGGGGCCAGACGGACTTCAATCGCCAAAATTATGGGACGTGGCAAAAGATTCTACAATAGGTACTATATTTTACGCAGGTTTTGCTATAAATTCAGAAGAAGAGTTAGTTAAAGCGTTTAACAGTAAAATCAGCAGTATGGGTCGTACATCTGATTTATTTGCAGCCCAAGGTTACGATGCCGCAAAACTGTTGATCAACTCTATACAAGAGTCTGGAGTGGTTGATTGTAATAGTAAGGAAAACCGCAGTAAGATAAGAGATATCTTAGCATCAACTAAGGATTATAATGGTGTTTCTGGCATGATGAGTTTTGATGATGAAAGAAACGCTGTGAAAGTACCTTTTTTACAAGAGGTTTACAAGATGGATAACGGAAGTTATTCAACTCGTATAGTAAAATAATTTTGTTTTAATTAATTAGTTCCATATATTTATTAGTATATTGTACGCCATGCTAAGCTATGTTTATATATTGAAGAGAGTAATTTATAAAACATAATTTATTATGGAGAGAAGAGATGAAGAAGTTTAGTAAATTGTTTATAGTAGTTTTTGTTATGACATCGGTTTTATTTTTATTAGGATGTCCAAGAAAAAACATAGAAGATAAATCAGATAGTGAGTTTATAAAAATAGGATATCAAGGTCCATTAACTGGTCCAATAGCGATATTCGGATTGCAAACTTTAGCAGGGATAGAACTTGCAGTAGCTGAGGCGAATGAAGATGAGAACGGTGTTAACGGCAAGAAGATTAAGCTTGAACTGTTTGACAGCAGGGGTGAGAAGACGCTCGCTGTAAACGGTGCAAACAGATTGGTTACATTGGGAATATGTGCAGCAGTTGGAGAGCCTACATCGGGTGCATATTTTGCATCCCGTGATATTTATAATAGAAATAGTGTCCCAGTTATATCAGCAGGTGCAACGGCAAAAGGTGTGACTGATGGACGAGAGTTTGTGTTTCGCAATACATTATTAGATGCTCATGGAGCTCCATATTTAATTGATTATATGATGGAGAAAAGAGGGTTTAAGAAGTTTGCAATTATCACAGCGGTGAACAATGATTTTTCAGTTGGTGTATCTAATGTATTTAGAGAGTACTTGAAAAAGAGTGGTGGGGTGATAGTAGCAGAACAGACGATGAGCGATAATGATGCAGATGTGTCTGCACAGATAACATCATTTCGTGGCAAAGATATTGATGCGATAATTTATACAGGTTACTATGAAGAGGCATCATTAATATTGTTAGAGATGGAGAAAAAAGGTATCGATGCGATATTGATCGGTGCTGATGGTCTACAATCTCCACAACTATGGGATGTTGCAAAAGATGCTTCACTAGGTACGATATTTTACGCAGGTTTCGCTATGAATTCAGAAGAAGAGATAGTGAAATCATTTAATCGTAAATTAGGTGCTAAAGGTCTTTACTCTGATTTAGGTTCATCGCAAGGATATGATGCTACAAAACTGTTAATCAAATCTATCAAAGAGGCTCAGGTAGTTGATTGTAGTAGTAAAGAAGAGCGTAGTAAGATAAGAGATGTTTTAGCGGCGACTAAAGATTATAAAGGCGTATCTGGTTTGATGAGCTTTGATAAAGATAGAAGTGCTATTAAAGTTCCTTTTTTACAAGAGATTTATAAGATGGATAACGGCAGTTACTCTACTCGTATATTGAAGTAGCTTTATTTTAATTGCAATAAATAAACTGTGTTTATCGTGAAAATAGCATAACTAAGTGAACTTATACGTTTGGAATGGTTCATGCTATGATAGAATTGAGTTGGGTAGTATTGTTTAAGATAAGTATAGTATATTAGGTTACTAAAGTTACGAGATATGATATATCGTGCAGAATGATATATTGTATCTCGTGTATAATTTTAGGCAAAATAAATTATCGGTTATTTTATTCTAAAAAAATCCGATTGTAGAGTTGTAAGGGTTTCACAAGTTTTAAGTGCGTGTTGTTTATCTTGACGAAATAGAAGTTAGTATTTAGCGTAAGATATGGTATATTTTTTAATAAATTGTTTTATATATACGAGGTTGATTGATGTTTAAATTAAGGTTTTTAATTGTATTAGTAGTGATTTCTTCACTTTTTGCAGTTTCTTGTTCACGTAATAAGAAATCTGCGGATAGCGAGTTTCTGTTAATAGGTACACAAGGCCCTTTGACAGGTCCTATTGAGTTTTATGGTACTCAAGCTTTAGGTGGTGTTAAATTAGCTGTTGAAGAGGTTAATCGTACGGGTGGAGTTAACGGTAAACAGATTAAGTTAATATCATATGATAGTATGGGAGATGCGAAAGAGTCGCTAGTTATGGCGAGTAAGCTTGTAGCTTCAGATGTTTGTGCAGTTATCGGTGAGCCAACTTCGGGATCATTTCTATCATCAAGATCTGCTTACGATAGACATAATATTCCAGTTATATCACCAGGCGCTACAGCTGATGGCGTAACAGAAGGTTTAGATTATGTGTTCCGTACAACATTACAAGATTCAACAGGTGCTCCATATTTAGTAGATTACTTAATAGATAAGAAAGGGCATAAGAATTATGCTATTATTATAAACACATCAGATAGTTACTCAGTTTCATTAGGTGAGTTGTTTAGACAACAGCTAAAGAAACGTAAGGCTAATATTGTTGCAGAAGCGAGAATATTTGGACAACCTACAGATGTGTCTAAGGAATTAAAGTCGTTACGTGGTAAAGATATAGATGCTGTTATTTATTCAGGTTTTCATCCAGAGGGTGCAGTTATTCTAAAAGAGATGGATAAGCAAGGTATTAAGGCTATATTAGTTGGTGCAGATGGTCTACAACAGACTGGTTTAACTCCACTTGTAGGTGATTTAGCATTAGGAGCTACGTATTACTCAGGATTTTCACCTAATGTAGATAGTGATTTAGTTAGATCATTTAATCAGATGACAACTCAGTTAAATCTTGTGTCAGATGTTTTAATAGCACAAGCGTATGATACAGCTAATATTATTTTTTCAGTTATGAAAAAAACAGGTATAACTAACTGTAGTCCTGAAAGTAGAAACAAGATAAAATCAGGTTTATCGAAAGTTAGAAATTATGAAGGTGTTGCAGGGGTATTAAGTTTTGATAGTGAAGGTAGTGCGATTAAAAATCCTTTTATATCTGAAATTATTAAAACAAGTAACGGCGAATACTCTACAATAGTTATAAAGTAGTCACATTATCATTTGTTTAGATTGAGTTAATAGCCTCTTTTATATTTCTGTTTTAAGATTAGGTTCTTAAAGAACAGTAACATTATATTACAATATTGTTCTATTTTGGTATTTCACAGTGGGACTTAACTAATATTCAGGTTTATCCAGTATTGTAGTATTTTTATATAATAAGTCCTATTCAATGAGAATTGTGTATGAAAATCAGCTATTTTTAATATAAAAGAGGTCTTTAAATGACTAATATAAAGTATATAATTGTTTTGGTTTTAAGTTCATTGTTTGTTATAGTTTCTTGTACAGGTAATAAAAAAAATAATAGTGATGATGAGTTCCTTTTAATTGGTATGCAAGGGCCGTTGACAGGCTCGATAGAGTTTTATGGTACTCAGACTTTAGGTGGTGTTGAGTTAGCTGTTCAAGAGGTTAATCGTACTGGTGGTATTAATGGCAAGCAGGTTAAGGTCGTTGCATTTGATAGCAAAGGTGATGCGAAAGAGTCATTAATTACAGCGAACTCTCTTATCACGTCAGGTGTTTGTGCAGTTATCGGAGAATCTACATCAGGAGCTTTTCTTTCATCAAGATCAGCATTTAATAGACATGGTATTCCTGTGATATCACCAGGTGCTACAGCTGATGGAGTAACAGAAGGACAAGATTATGTTTTCCGTACAACGTTGCAAGATACGATCGGTGCACCATATCTAGTTGATTATTTAATTGATAAGAAAGGGCATCGTAATTATGCAATTATCATAAACACAGCAGATAGTTACTCAGTTTCATTAGGTGAGCTATTTAGACAACATTTAAAGAAACGTAATGTTAATATTGTCACAGAGGCAAGAATATACGGCGAACCTACAGATGTGTCAGATGAGTTAAAGTCGTTGCGTGGTAAAGATATAGATGTAGTTATCTATTCAGGTTTTCATCCAGAGGGAGCAGTTATTCTAAAGGAGATGGATAGACAAGGTATTGATGCTATTCTTGCAGGAGCAGATGGGTTACAGCAAGCAGGATTAACACCACTCATAGGTGATTTAGCGATCGGTACTATCTATTACGCAGGGTTTTCTCCAAACGCAGATAATGATATGGTTAGAGGATTTAATAAGCTATCGAGTGAAAATGGATTAACATCAGATGATTTATCAGCACAAGCGTACGATACAACAAATATTATTTTTTCAGTTATGAAGAAAACAGGTATAACTAATTGTAGTCCTGAAAGTAGAAACAAGATAAGATCAGGTTTATCGAAAGTTAGAAATTATGAAGGTGTTGCAGGGGTATTAAGTTTTGATAGTGAAGGTAACGCTTTAAAATCTCCTTTTTTATCTGAAATTATCAAAACAGGTACTGGTGAATACTCTACAGTAGTTACAGAGTAGTTATACTATATATAATTGCGTGCAGGTTATGAACTAAGTGTACTGGTTACATGCAGGTTGTGAACTGGGTGAACTAGTTACGTGCAATATATAAAATTATTGCGAACTGGTTACGAATGGATTACATACAGGTTA
>CAMRCY010000035.1 GCA_947041165.1 uncultured Deferribacteraceae bacterium
ACGGTTAGGCAAGTTGGCACGATTAGGCAGTTGGCACGATTAGGCAGTTGGCACGATTAGGCAGTTGGCACGGTTAGGCAGTTGGCACGATTGGGCAGTTGGCACGGTTAGGCAGTTGGCACGGTTAGGCAGTTGGCACGATTAGGCAGTTTGCAAGTTCGTAAAATTAGTTTGCTAAAATTAATTAAATTACGAGCTTACTTAAAACTCTTAGAAAGGATAAAAAAAAGATTATGATATTACAAGATAAAGTAGCGATAGTTACAGGTTCATCAAGAGGAATAGGGGCAGCGATAGCTGAAAAACTTGCATCAGCGGGTGCATCGGTTGTTGTCAATTATTCATCATCAGCGAGCCATGCTGAGCAGGTTGTTTCAAATATTATATCAGCAGGTGGCAAGGCGATTGCTGTTAAAGCATCTGTCAATAGCGAAGAAGATATAAAAATGCTTTTTGCAACTGCTGAGAAAGAGTTTTCTACAACGGCAGATATTCTTGTAAATAATGCAGGCATAACTAGAGATAACCTTCTTATAAGAATGAAGAACGAAGAGTTTGACGATGTAATAGATACCAATGTTCGTTCAATATTTTTATCAACAAGAATAGCTGCAATACAGATGATGAAAAAGCGTTATGGAAAGATAATTAATATATCAAGTATAGTTGGATTTTCAGGAAACCCAGGACAGTTCAATTATGTTGCATCAAAAGCAGCATTAACAGGAATGACAAAATCGGCAGCATTAGAGTTAGCATCAAGAGGAATTAGAGTTAATGCAATTGCTCCAGGTTTCATTGAAACAGATATGACGGCAGCGTTAAAAGACGAATTTAAAGATGAGTATAAGAAAAAGATACCGCTTAAAAGTTTTGGTACAGCGAAGGATATAGCAGAAGCAGCGCTCTATTTAGCTTCACCAGCGTCAGATTATATGACAGGGCAAACGCTACATCTTAACGGTGGATTATATTTATAATTTCATTGCTTTAAAATGCAATGTATAATAAAAATAGAAAGAAAGAAGTAAGTAACTATATTTAGAGGAGGAAGTTAAATGTCTACTATTGATGAGAAAGTTCAGAAGATAATATGTTCTCAGTTAAACGTTGATGAGGCTGATGTAAAACCAGAGGCATCATTTATTGATGATTTAGGTGCAGATTCACTTGACACAGTACAATTAATCATGGCTTTAGAAGAAGAATTTGGTATCGAAATACCAGATGAAGAGTCTGTAAAGATTAAAACTGTAATCGATGCTTTAGATTATATTAAAGCAAATTCTAAGTAATAGTATTGAAATTATTAGAGTTATGAGGGTGTATTCATTACGAGTATACCCTCAATACTTTATAATTTGGAGGGGATTTTGAGTAAGAAGCGTATAGTTGTCACAGGAATGGGTATGGTCACTCCTATTGGTAATTCAGTAGAAGAGAACTGGAAGTCTATTCTGGCAGGCAAGAGTGGTGCTGCTCCCACAACAAGATTTGATGTAACTGATTTTCCAGTAAAAATAGCTGCAGAAGTTAAGGATTTTAATCCTGAAGACTATGTTGATAAAAAAGATGTAAAAAAGTTTGACTTATTTATTTTTTATGCAATAGCTGCTGCAACAGAAGCTTTTAAAAATTCTGGTTTAGCAGAAAGTGGATTTGATCCATATAGAGTTGGTGTAGCGATTGGTTCAGGTATCGGTGGCTTTTATAGTATCGAGCAAGCACATGAAACAATCAGAACTGCTGGTATGAGAAGGATTTCACCTTTCTTTATTCCTGCTGCGATCATAAATATGGCTAACGGACTTGTATCAATAAAGTTTCAATTAAAAGGTCCTAATATATCAATTGTTACAGCTTGTGCAACAGGCACTCATTCTATTGGTGATGCAGCACGTATTATTGAAAGAGGCGATGCAGATGTTATGGTAGCAGGTGGTACAGAAGCTGCTGTTACTCCATTAAGTGTTGCAGGGTTTAGTAATATGAGAGCTTTATCAAGAAGAAACGATGATCCTACAAAAGCAAGTAGACCGTTTGATAAAGATAGAGATGGCTTTTTAGTTGGTGAAGGTGCGGGTGTTGTTGTTCTAGAATCTCTTGAACACGCTGTTGCACGTGGTGCTAAAATATATGGTGAAGTTGTCGGTTATGGAATGACAGGTGACGCATATCATATAACTATGCCAGATGAAACAGGCGATGGTGCATCAAGATGTATGAACTTAGCGTTAAAAGATGCTAATATTTCACCTGAAGATGTAGGCTATATAAATGCTCATGGTACATCAACACCGTTTAACGATGTTATTGAAACTAGAGCTATGAAAAAAGTTTTTGGTGATTATGCTTATAAAGTAAAAATATCTTCAACAAAATCTATGACAGGACATCTTTTAGGAGCAGCTGGAGCTGTGGAAGGGATATACTCTTTACTAGCTTTAAATAATTCAATTGTCCCAGCTACAATAAACCTTGATACTCCGAGTGATGAGTGTGATTTAGATTACACCCCAAATAAATGTGGTGCTTTAGATGCTGAGTATGCACTATCAAACTCTTTTGGTTTTGGTGGAACAAATGCAACATTAGTATTTAAAAAATATGTTGGATAATTTAGTCAAAAACCTTGATGAACTTGAAAATATTATCAACTACTCATTCAAGAATAAAGAGCTATTGGTTGAAGCATTAACTCATAACTCTTACTCTAATGAAAATAATCTTACATACAATTATGAGAGATTAGAGTTTCTAGGTGATTCAGTATTACAGCTGATTATATCAGATTATATATTGAAGAACTTTTCAGGTTTTGCAGAAGGTGAGATGAGTCAGTTAAGGGCTTATCTTGTTAGCGAAGATTATTTAGCATATCTTGCAAGAGAGTTCCATCTTCAAGATTTCATCAAATTAGGTAAGGGAGAAATCTTATCAAATGTTCATAAGTATCCATCAATATTGGCAGATGCTTTTGAGTCATTAATAGCGGCAATATATCTTGATAGCGATTTTTATAAAGCAAAAGATTTTGTTATCAGTTTCTTTAAAGACTCTATACACATCGCTGTAAAGGATCAATTATTCATCGATGAAAAGGGTGAGCTACAACGTCTATCTCAAAAATATTTTAAGGTTATGCCTGTGTACACGGTTATTCATAGCAGTGGTAGAGATCACGATAAAGAGTTCACGATTGAAGTTTCTGTGAATGACGTAATCAAAGCTACCGCTATCGGTAAGAGTAAAAAATCAGCTGAAAAATCGGCTGCACTAATTGCAATAAAAATGATGAAAAAGGTGGTTGACACCGATCAATAAAAACGATAAAACCAAAAAAATTATTCCTATATTTCTTCCGTTTCTTGGTTGTGCCAGCAGATGTGTTTACTGCAACCAGAACTTAATCACTGGTGTTAAAATGTCTGATGATGATTTTTTCAAGGACATCAATGATCAATATAATCGGTTCTCAAAATTTTCTAATAACTTTGAAGTAATTGCGTATTACGGTGGTAACTTTGGTGAGCTTGATAAAAGTCTACGGATCGAGTTATACGAATATGCTAACGGATTAAAATTTAATAACATTCATTTCTCTACCTCTCCTGAAACGATAACAGACGAGCTCGTCCATGAAATTAAAAAATATAATATTACATTAGTAGAGCTTGGAGTACAATCTCTAGATGATAAAACTATAGCATCAAACGGTAGATCTTACACATTTAAAGATGTTGAAAAAGCTATCGGCATGATCTCTAAAATATCTGATGTTGGTGTACAGGTGATGATCGGAATGTATAATCAAGCAGCATTATCTGTAATTGATGATGCAAAAATATTATCAAAATATCCGATAAAAACAGTTAGGATTTATCCAACAGTTGTGTTAAAAGATACGGTACTTGAAAGTTATTATAATAAAGGCGAGTATACCGTTATGGATATGTCTGAGAGTATACTTATATCTGCTACGGCATATATTATATATAGATATAATGGTATAGATGTGCTGAGATTATCACTCCCTGCGAATATCGATGCTGATGATAATATTGTAGCTGGACTGTATCATCCTGCGTACGGCGATATAGTTAAGACTGCGATTGCTTTATATTATTTAGAGTTAGGTGGCGAATTTAGGGGTAGTCGTAAAGATATATATAACTATTCTGGATACAGATCAATTATAAAAGAAACATATGTTAATAAGTTTATAGAGGATGATAGTGTCGATTGTATTAGTTTTGATAAGGTAGTAGAATTTATATATAAAAGGAGTGAAGGCTTTGAGGATAACAGCAGGCTACTTAAAAGCGAGACAGCTAAAATTATTAAAAAACTCAGATATTAGGCCAACGACAGATAAACTTCGATCGATGATTTTCTCTATTTTGAGTACAGATATTCTTGATGCAACGGTTGTAGATATTTTTTGTGGCACAGGGGCGTTCGGTATTGAGGCGATAAGTCGAGGTGCTAAATCTGTAGCGTTTATAGATAAAAATGTTGATGCATTAAAAGCTAATATAGAATTAATTTCAGATAAAGATTATACGATAACTAAGAAAGATTTTTTAAAATTAAATATTGTGAGTAGTGTTGCGTACGATATAGTTTTTATAGATCCACCGTACGGAGTTTACAGCAGTAAAAGTATATTAGATGTAGTCCATGAGAATATATTATTGACGGAAAACTCGACGATTATTTATGAAGAATTTTATAAAACAGATTTCCCATCTCACGATTTATTTAATATATATGATGAGCGAAGAGCAGGCGATACAACGTTACGGTTTATCAGTAAAAAAATATAATAATAGTTTATAATATTAAATTGTTGTAGAGTATATCTATAAAGATGTTAGAGCTGTTACTATAAACAGATGAGGGAGAATTCAATGATTGGAGTATACCCCGGTACTTTTGATCCTTTAACTTTAGGACATTATGATATCGTTGAAAGAGCGAACAAAATTTTTGATGAACTGTATGTAGTTATAATGCACAACAATGAAAAGAACACACTTTTTTCAACAGAAGAAAGAGTTGATATGGCTCAAAATGCATTAAAGGATTTTAAGAAAGTAAAGATAGAGTGCTACTCTGGTTTAATGGTTGATTATTTTAACTTAAAACAAGCTGACTATATTGTAAGAGGTCTTAGGGCTGTATCAGATTTTGAATATGAGTTACAGATGGCACTTATGAACAGAAGTTTAGAGAGTTCAGTTGAAACATTATTTTTAATGACATCACAAAAATATATATTTTTAAGTTCAAGCACGGTGAAGGCGATAGCTAGCCATAACGGTGATATATCTAAATTTGTTCCACCATATGTTCTTGGAAAAATAACAGAGAAAATTAAAAACTTAGAAGAATAATTTTAGCTAGTTTGTCGTGTTAAATTATTCTAACTAAATTATTGTGCTAAATTATTCTAACTAAATTATTGTGTTAAATTATTTTAACTAGGTTGTCGTGTTAAATTATCCTAACTAGGTTATAATCCCAATATGCTTATGGTTTTAATATAAAAAATCTCAACCACCACCAACAAAATTTATAAGTTCTATCACATCATTTTCTTGAAGCAGAGTGCTTTCAAAATCATCATACATTATTATATTGCGATTAAGTTCCACAACAACAGTTTTAGGGTTTAGAT
Source organism: uncultured Deferribacteraceae bacterium (assembly GCA_947041165.1). GTDB lineage: Bacteria > Chrysiogenota > Deferribacteres > Deferribacterales > Mucispirillaceae > CAMQYB01. Next base: position 5,681 of record CAMRCY010000035.1, read on the forward strand.
TATAATCTGTTATTATCTCCATAACAGATTGGTTTTCTTTAACCTTACAATCTTTCCCATTACATTTAATTTTAATCATTTAAACTTTCTCCTAAGATATATTTAACTGCAAGGTTAGCTTGAATATTTGCAGCAACAGCAACACGTGTTGCCATAAGTCCTGATCCTTTCTTTGCTTCATTTTCAAAATCTCCTACGATAATTGCACGATCAGAGATTGTTTTATATTTGAAACGTGATGTGTCGTAAAGTCCTGCTATTCCTGATGCTCCTATAATATATGACCCTTTAAGAAACTTCAACACAGATGATATAATCATGCTTTTAGTAACAGCACCATCTACTGCTTCAATTATAACTTCGTAACCTTCTAAAACATCTACTATATTTTCTTCAGTTATTTTAATAGGTGTTTTCTCTAAATTTACAAATGGATTAATTCGTTTCAATGTTTCGTAGATAGCATCGGTTTTGTGCATCCAAAGTTGATCTAGAAAATATTGTTGACGATTAATATTTGATGGCTCGACATAATCAAAATCTATTAATTTTAATTTTCCAACACCCATGCGTGCAAGTGATATTGCTATGTTAGATCCAAGCCCACCTAAGCCGATAATAGCAACTTTTGATTGCTTTAGTTTTTCATAAACAAATGGAGTGTGACGAGCAGAGATTAAGGATTCAAGTTCATCAATAGATGGTTGCATATTTTTTTTAATAATCATTAATTTGTCGCCATCTTCTAGTGTGTCTACAAGATTTGCACTGTATCCGTTATGATAAATTATACTATTTTCTTGGTTATATTTATCAGATAAATTGTCAATATCTTTTACTTGTGTACTCTTTTTTAAAGTGGTGACTTTCCCATTAATTTCTATTTTTATCATATTTGTTCCTCTAAAATTTTAATTTATAAAATCTTGATTTAGTCGATATCTTTATCGTTATTAACTTCAATTTTCCCATCGTGTGAGATAGTGATTATACCTTTCTGACTACTCTCTAAAATATTATCTGCCTTAAATTTATTTCTATATATTATATACTGAGTGTCGTTGTTGATGTTATTAATATTTATAGTATTTGATTTTGTTATATAATTTATTTCACATGTATTGTTATCAAAATTATTTAAACATATGTTTTTAAAATCTGTGCCTTCGTTTTCAATTTTTATATATTCATTAGTAGATGAAAAAACTCTTATCATTCCATAATCGAATTTTTTAACACCGTATTGAGCGAGTATAGGAAGGAGGGTATATTTAAATTGTGACACAGATCCTGAAAAATATATTTCACTTCTGTTATCATTAAAAGCTACAAACCCTTTAGTTGATCCGATAAAATCAGGAAAAATATATACAGGTTTTTTTTGAGCAGGATAGAAGAATATTAGTAAGGCAAACACAGCGATATATTTGTATCTAGATGTTAAAGCGATTACCGCAAATAACATTGTTACGATGAGTGCAGGTAGTGGAATATTTTTTAGAGTGAATGTGATGTATGTTAGATTGTAAATTGTATCTAAAACTATTAATGAAATATGTTCAACAAAAACTAACGCATCAATAAATAGAGTTGGTGCTATAACTGTGAGTATCCCTAAGATTATTTGTATGTAGATAAACGGTAACATAATAACTGTTGATATGATACTTGCGAAGTTTGTTGTACCAAAATAATATAATGATATAGGTGTTGTCAATATGGTTGCAGCAACACCAACCATAATCATAGTTGTGAAATAATTTTTTATACCGTAATTGTTTTGAGCATTACTACTGCGATTACGCTCACTGTTCTGATTTTTGTAACTATTATTATTGTTACGGTTTTCACCTGTTTTATGATCGTTATTGTTATTTTCGTAATTGTTACGGTTTTCACCTGTTTTATGATCATCATTGTTATTTTCGTAATTGTTACGGCTATCACCTGCGTTACGATCGTCATTGTTATTTTTGTTACTGTTACAGCTATCACCTATGTTACTATCGCTACTCTCACTATCTCTATCATGTGTAATATTGCTATTTGTATTATCAGTGTTTTTACTTGCATCATTTTTATCATCCTCTTTATATCTATCATTATTTAGTAGATATAAGATACCAAAAACGGCAGCGAATGATAGTAGGAAGGATATATCTTTAATTGTGTTTGGTGAGAAGATAATAAATAATGAGGCTAATATAAGTAAAAACTTTTTACTATTGGTTGCATAGTCGAAGAGGTAAGTTACGATAAAAAAGATTGTGAATAAAGATGCTCTAAGCACTGTTATAGAAAATCCAGCTATAGGTATCATGAATATCAAGATTATCGCAAGTGGAATTAATCTAAGTTTAAATGGCAGGAAGATTAGCAAGGTTACAACTATAGTAACTATGATCCCAATATGCATTCCAGAGATTGCGAGTAGGTGAGCTAAGCCTGTTATAATATATTTATCTCTCACATCGTCGCTTATATAACTTTTATCACCGAAGATTAAGGCTTGAGGCAGGGTTAATTTTCCACCTGATAGATAGTAGAGATCGTTAAGTTTGTCTGATCTAAACTTTATTATATTTGATATGATTGGTAGTTTGATTTGTTTGTAATCAGCTGGTAGTCTAAACTGTTTTCTATAGTAGTTTTCACTTTTTTTAATTAGCTTTAAGTTAGCATAGATCAGATCACCTTGAGTGAAGTTATCGGCTATTTTTTTATCTACAATAATGTTAGATTTGATAGTGCGTAGCAGAACTTTATCTTTATAATATTCAGATTTATCGACTACAACATAAAGATTTACTAGAAATATATTTGAGATTATATATATTGTAATTAGTAAGATAGCATTTTTGAGTTTAAAGGATATCAATATTGTGCAAGTTGCAATTAGCATTGCTATTCTATGATCATATCTGTATACTACAGCTGTTAATATTGCAAAAAAGAGTAACCTTGTAGTAGCCGAATTGTAGTTACTCAATATTTTCTTTTTAATACTATATATATACATGTTAGATTTTAGCAATATAAAATTAATTGCACAAGTCAAAAAAGAGTGAAACGAAACAGTATAGATTATTTTTACGAGCGATAAGTATTTAAAATATGTATTAACATTATTTACGATCTCTATTTTATGTAGAGTAATTTAGGATAATATATTATGCAAACAACAGTAGCGAAGAAAGTCGAACTATCAGGCATCGGTTTACACGGTGGCAATGTGGTTAGATTAGAGGTGAGTGAAGCACCAGCAGATACAGGCATTCAAATTCGCAGAAGTGATATTATAAATTCAGAGTACTACAAATTAACACCCTATACAGTTGTGTCAACTCAGCTTGCTACAACTGTGAATTGCGGTGATCATTCTATATCTACAATTGAGCATTTCATGGGTTCGTTTTATGGCTTAGGAATTGATAATGCGTTTATAGATGTTTCAGGTCCAGAAGTTCCAATCCTTGATGGTTCAGCAAAAGATATAGTTGAGTCGTTGTTAGAGGTTGGTATAAAAACTTTTAATAAACCTAGAAAGATTTTAAAGATCACAAAACCTATAAGATTTGAAGTTGATGATAAGTATGTAGAGATTGTTCCATCAGATTATGGATTAGATATTGATTTTATATTAGATTATAAGAACAGCGTTATCGGATCTCAAAAATATAGTTACTATCACAGCAAGCTTAACTTTATTAACGATATAGCGTTTGCAAGAACATTCGGTTTTGAGAAAGAGGTTGAAGCGTTGCGATCAATGGGTTTGGCTCGTGGTGGATCATTAGAGAATGCGATAGTTGTGGACGGCGATCAGATATTAAATCCAGATGGTTTAAGATCACGAGATGAGTTTGTTCGTCATAAGATTTTAGATATTTTAGGTGATTTAGCACTTATCGGTTATCGTTTGCAAGGTAAGATTATAGCTTTCAAATCAGGACATAATCTCAATAATTTATTTGCAAGAGCGATGCTTGAGGCAACTGATAGTTACGATATATTAGAAACAGATAGTTCTGTTAAGGGTATTAATAGTTTTGAAGTTGGAAGTTCGGAAACAAATCGTATAAATAGCACTATAAATTACTAATATTAGTAACTGTTTTAATTGTTGATATATAAGGTTTTTTCAGCGATTATTTTTAATATGTGTTTATATAAAAGTTCACATTATTTTAATCTATCCTATTTTTAATAAAATCCTTTTAAAAAAGTCATATTTGTATTAGAATACCGATTAAGTATTATTGGAAGAGGTATAAGATTTTGAAAGAAAATATTGACGTAAAACGTATTAGTTACGATGAAGCGGTTGAATTATATAAAACGAAAGATATATTAGAGTTGGGTGCGTTAGCGAACTCTATAAGAAAGATTAAGCATCCAGAGAATATAGTTAGTTATGTAATCGATAGAAATATTAATTACACGAATATTTGTTGTTGTAAATGCAAGTTTTGTGCATTTTATAGAGATATCAAATCAGATGAAGCATATTTGATAAATGAAGAGGAGTTGTCAGCTAAGATAGAGGAAACTTTATCTTTAAACGGTACACAAGTATTGTTGCAAGGTGGACTTCATCCAACGCTAAAAATTGAATATTACGAAGATTTATTACGTTTCATGAAAAAATATCCTATATGGCTACATGCATTTTCACCACCTGAAATTTTTCATATAGCGTTGGTATCTAAATTAACTATCAAGGAAACTATTTCAAGATTAGTAAAAGCTGGGCTTGATTCTATTCCTGGTGGTGGTGCTGAGATTTTAGATGATGATTCACGCAATGAAGTATCACCTAATAAGATTTCATCGGAAGAGTGGCTAGGCGTTATGGAAGAGGCTCATGCACAAGGACTTAGAACAACATCAACTATGATGTTTAGAAAGATGGATAGTGCTGAGGTTATAATAGGACATCTAGATAAGATTAGAACACTTCAAGATAAGACGGGTGGCTTTACGGCATTTATTCCATGGCCTTTTCAAACGGGCAATTCAGAGATAGATGATGAAGAAGTTACAGCGTTAGAGTATTTAAAGGTATTAGCTATATCTAGGATATACCTAGATAATATAGATAACATTCAAGTATCATGGGTAACACAAGGAGATAAGATCGGTCAACTGGGATTATTATACGGTGGCAATGATTTTGGCTCAGTTATGATTGAAGAGAATGTGGTTAAGGCGGCAGGTGCTGATTTCAGATTGAATACAGAAGAGATAAGATATTTAATCACTTCAGCAGGGTTTAGTCCAAGACAACGTAACATGCAATATGAACTAATTGGTTAAGATCCTATTAGCTTTTAAGGATAAGTAAATTAGATGACAATATTGAGAATTTCATCAAAAACACCTATTGATGTAATCCGAAAGACTCTGTCAGACGTATATGGTCTAGCAGTTTCGGATTATGAAGTCACTGAATCGATTGATCCAGCATATATGAATATAGAGATATATTCTGTGCCAGATATTCTTATCGATAATATGATTGTGTTCAATACAGATGCAGATCAGTATATTGGATATCTATCTATCTATCCGCCATTAACAAATTTATATCCAGAACCATTTGATTATATTATCAATCTTCTTAAAGAAAGTGGTATCTGTTATAATGTTGATTACGATGTGATAAGAAGTGCATATGACGGCTATGTTAATAAAGAGTTAATATTAGATCGAGTTGTCGCACGTGGCAAGAAAGCGATACATGGCAAGAACGCTGAGATCACTATTCATTTTGATGAATTAAATAGACGTCCAGCGATAGATGCATTAGGTCGAGTTGATTATAAAACTATCGACTTATTTGCAACAGCAGAGAAGGGTGATACTTTACTTACTAAGAAGCCTGCAACAGATGGAACATACGGTATTACAGTGCGTGATGAACATGTCAATCAACATAAGGGAGCTGATGTTGAGATAGATATGGGAGATGGTGTAGCGCTTAATGAAACGGGTATGACGTATGTTTCAACTACAAGTGGATATATCCATTTTGATTCAAAGAAGATATCTGTATCAGAGGTCTACGTTGTTGAAAACAATGTTGATTACACTACAGGCAATATATCATTTAACGGTTTAGTTCATGTTCGTGGAGATGTTATCCCTGGTTTCAAGGTTTACGGAGAAGAGGGTATAATTGTAGACGGTATCTGTCAAGATGTTGAGTTAACATCGAAGGGCAATATAGTTCTTCGTACAGGGATTAAGAGTACTGGTAACTCACTTATTATGGCAGATGGAGATGTGTCAATTGGTTACGCTGAGAATGTTAAGATATATTCAAAGCGTAATATTGTTATTAAGAAGTATGCTTATAACTGTGAGCTTTATGCTGGTGAGCGAATTTTAGCTAATTCGGGTGAGGGCATTATAGCAGGAGGAGTGGTTAGAGCATTTTCTGAAGTATCTGTCAAATATTTAGGATCACCAGGCAATTCAAAATTTTCAGTTATCTTAGGTAGTAAATATTTTATCGAGGAAGAGATTGCAAATATTCGTAGGGAGAAACTACGAGTGATTGATGCAATAGAGAAGATTGTTCTTGCCGTTAAGCGAGCAGAGTTATCACAACCTGATACTGCGGGACATCACAAGATAAATAAATTGTTAGAAATGAAAGCCTCATTTTCTTCTTTAGTAGATGATTTAGATAAGAAAGAGAAAGGTTTTATGAGTGATAATGTAGTTAGAGATGCAAAGTTAAAGGTAAGAACTAAGGCGTTTGATGGAGTGAAGGTAATGTTTCACAACTCATCATACACATTGAAAGAAGAGATGAGTAGAGTAGTGTTTTATTTCGATCGTAAGTATAACGAAGTGGCATGGGTTAATATTAAAGATATGGCGGCAATAGAGGGTAATGGAGAAGATAAATAATATAGTTATTCGTGGTGCAAGACAGCATAACTTGAAGAACGTGGATATAGATATACCGAAAGACAAATTAGTTGTAATAACTGGAGTCTCAGGTTCAGGTAAGTCAACACTTGCATTTGACACACTATATGCTGAAGGACAAAGAAGATACGTTGAGTCTTTGTCATCTTATGCACGACAATTTTTAGAGTTGATGGATAAGCCAGATGTAGATTTAATAGAGGGTCTATCCCCAGCTATCAGTATTGAGCAGAAATCAATAAGTCGTAATCCAAGATCAACAGTAGGTACGATTACAGAAATATATGATTATATGCGTTTACTTTTTGCAAGAGTTGGTGATGTATACTGTCCATGTTGCGGAAAAAGGATAGAAACCTTTACTGTTCAAAATATGGTTGATGATCTTCTTAAATTAGATGAGGGTAGTAAGCTTGAAATTCTATCTCCAGTTATACGAGGTAAGAAAGGCGAGTTTAAAAAATATTTTAAAGATCTCTTAAAAGATGGTTTTGTAAGAGCATATTTTGATAAAAAATTAATAAGATTAGAAGATGAAATCGTTGTCGATAAGAAAGTTAAACACGATGTATCTATCTTAGTTGATAGACTTGTGAATAAGCCTGAGAATAAGCGTAGGATCACAGATTCGGTTGAGATTGCACTGCGTAAATCTGAAGGGCTTGTTGAAGTTATTATAGATGGTAGTAGCGCAAAATTATATAATGAAAAATTTGCGTGTATAGATTGTGGAGTAAGTATAGCTGAGGTTGAACCTAGAATATTCTCATTTAACAATCCGTTTGGTGCTTGTCCTGTTTGTGAAGGTATCGGTGAGAAAGCTGTGTTTGATGAGGACTCTATCGTTGTAGATAGCAGTCTGTCTATTAGAGATGGAGCTATATCATTATGGGTTGGAGTGGACAATTTTCATCATTACAATATGCTAAATACTTTATCAGAGAAGTATAAAATTAACTTAGAGAAGAGTTGGAGTTCATTATCTAAAGCGTCTAAGGATATTATTTTATATGGAGTTGAAGAGCCGTTGCGTCTTTATACTTTTAGAGGCGATAAGAAAGTTTTCTATGAGAAGAAATTTAAAGGTGCGGTTGGCGATCTAGAGGAGATGTTATACTCTAACTCATCAACGAGTGTTGATAAGGCGAAGAAGTGTATGACTTTTCAACCATGTAGAGCGTGCGGTGGAGCTAGACTTAAAAAAGATAGTTTATCTGTAAAACTTGCAGACAAGAATATATCAGAAGTTACAAGTATGAATATCGCTGAGGCAGAAGAATTTTTTAAGAACTTAGAGTTTAACGGTTTTAAGTTAGAGATAGCAACGAAGATTATAAGAGAGATTTTGCGTAGATTAAATTTCTTAATAAATGTTGGAATAGATTACATAACTCTTAACAGAAGTTCAGGAACATTATCAGGTGGAGAGTCACAAAGAATTAGACTTGCAACACAGATAGGTTCAGGATTAACGGGGGTTTTATATGTGCTTGATGAGCCATCGATTGGTCTGCATCAACGTGATAATGATATGTTAATAGCAACGCTTAAAAATCTTCGTGATATAGGAAATTCAGTAATAGTTGTAGAGCATGATGAGGATACTATTTTAGCATCAGATTATGTTATAGATATGGGTCCATATGCTGGTCGTAAAGGTGGAGAGGTTGTTTTTGCAGGCACTCCAAAAGATCTTTTAAAATCGAAAGAATCGTTAACTGCAAAATATATAAACGGCAAGTTAAAGATAGAGTTACCAGAGAAGAGAGTTCCAGTAGGTGATAAATTTATATCTATTAAAGGTGCGACTGAGCATAATTTAAAAAATATAGATGCTGATTTTCCGATAGGTTTAATAACATCAGTAACAGGTGTATCGGGATCTGGTAAATCAACATTAGTGTTAGATATTTTATATCCAGCTATGATGAAAAGACTTCATGGTTCAAGCATGGCTATCGGCAAACATAAATCGATTGAAGGTTGCGATCATATAGATAAAGTTATAAAGATCGATCAATCACCAATAGGCAGAACTCCAAGAAGTAACCCTGCAACGTATACAGATTTATTTAAAGATATCAGGGATATTTTTACGATGTTACCAGAATCTAAACGTAGAGGATACACAGCTGGCAGATTTTCTTTCAATAAGAAAGGTGGTAGATGTGAATCTTGTCAAGGCGATGGATTTATAAAAATAGAGATGCACTTTCTTCCAGATATGTATGTGAAGTGCGATGTTTGTAATGGTAATAGATATAATAGAGATACATTAGATATTGTGTATAAAGAGAAAAATATAGCCGATGTATTATTTATGACAGTTAATCAAGCGTATGAGTTTTTTGATAATATTCCGAAACTTAAAGCTAAATTAAATGTCTTAAGAGATGTAGGGTTAGGTTATATTAAGTTAGGGCAAGCGGCGACGACTTTATCAGGTGGAGAGTCGCAACGTGTAAAACTTGCAAAAGAACTTATGAAAAGATCGACAGGTAAAACGTTATATCTTTTTGATGAGCCAACAACAGGATTACATTTTGATGATATCCATAAGTTAGTGAATATATTTCAAGAACTTAGAGATATTGGAAATACTATAGTAATTATAGAACATAATTTAGATGTAATAAAAGTTGCAGATTTTATTATTGATTTAGGTAGAGAGGGTGGAGTTAGAGGTGGAGAGGTTCTTTTCACAGGCACGCCTGAAGAGTGTGCAAAGTGTGAGGACTCATTTACTGGGCAATATTTGTCCACAAAATTAAATTAAGAAGTAACATAAGGAATGATGACTAGAGCGAGTTATAAAATATTGTTAACATCATTGTTACTAATATTCCTGTGTCCAGTTATAGCGTTAGCATCTAAAGTTTTAGATAATGCAAACTGGGAACTAGTATTGCTTGATAGAACAGAGAAAGTAAAACGATCAACTTATATTGATATCGCAGATCGTATGTATGATTTCTATAAAGCGAACAGGGGAAGTAGTGATGGCGCAAGAGCAATTCAGATTGCTGCTAGATCGTTGTCGTCAAGTTTTAGAAGATTTAAAGTTAGATCAGATGTTGATAAGTCTTTAGAATATTATAGAGTATTGCAAAACAAGTTTGCATTATCTATATCAAGAGATTCATATATCGACTCATCCGATATATATCTTCAAATAAGGGATAAGGCATCTGCTAAATTTATTTTAAATAGATTGATCGCAAAATACCCAACATCAACGCAAGCTGATGTGGCTAGAACAAAACTATCAACCATAAGCAAAACCTCAACAAATAAAATATCAACTCCTTCAAGATCGGGCTCTCCTAAACGAGATGAAAGTATCGCTAAACGTGAACTTGAACAGCAGAATAGTGCTCGCAATAATAGCAATAGAAATAAAGAAGAGAGTAGAGATAGGGAAAATAATCAAAATAATCGTGTACCAGAAAATCGTAATAATACAATAAATAAAAATGTTGATGCTGATAAAGAGTTAGCATTAAAGGCAGCAAGTTTTATTGGTTTATCAGATGTGCAGAACGAAATTATTGAGATTAAAGGTGTGCGATACTTCTCTGCTAAAGATTATACAAGAGTAGTTATAGACACATCAAGCACAGCACAGTATCGTAGTATTTGGTTAAGTGAGGATAAGAAGAGTAATCTTCCTCCAAGATTAACATTAGATATATCTTCATCATCGCTTAGTACAAATTTATCAAATAATATCGCTATCAAAGATGGTTTATTGAACTCTGTAAGAGTGGGATATAGTGAGCCAAATAAGAATACTAGAGTAGTACTTGATTCTGAAAATGTTCGAGATTTCACGATCTTTCAAATGACAAACCCTAGTAGAATAGTTGTAGATGTGTTTGATAAAAAACGAGATGAACAACCTAAAAATCTTCCAGCTGTTGCAAAAGTTATAGAGAGAAACAATAACAGTAATAATAATAACAATAATAATTATAGTAATAATAATAGTTATATTAATAACAATATTCATAGTTCTGATCTTTCAACAGATGACATAATCAAGGGTATCGAATCAAACACAAGAATATCTAATAAGAGTGCGGATGATTTTGCAGGCAAAGAGCTTACATTAGGTACAGCACTCGGATTAAAAATTAGAACAGTAGTGATAGATGCAGGTCATGGTGGCAAAGATGGTGGAGCAAGTTACGGTAGATTGAAAGAGAAAGATGTTGTTCTTGATATCGCAAAAAAAGTGAGAGATTTATTAAGTAGAGATAAAGATCTTAAAATATATATGACAAGATCTAAAGATATATTTATACCTTTAGAGGAACGCACAGCTATCGCAAATAAGTATAAAGCAGATCTATTTGTATCTATCCATGCGAACGCTGCAAGAAATAAAAAAGCATCTGGAGTTGAAACATATGTTTTCAATGTAACTAATGATAGAGCAGCCTTAGAGGTTGCAGCTTTAGAAAACCAGGCGACTACAAAATCTATTTCTGATCTTCAAGGAATATTAAAAGATATATTAAAATACTCTAAGTTAGAGGAATCGTTACTATTAGCAGGTTCAGTTCAGAAGGCGTTAGTTAAAAAAGTTAAGTTATCTAAAGCTCAGAACAAGGGTGTGAAGCAAGCACCTTTCTATGTTTTAGTAGGTGCAACTATGCCATCTATATTGATAGAAACAGGCTTTTTATCACACGCAGGAGATGCTAAGAAGTTATCAACATCAAACTATCGAAAGCAGATAGCAGAGGGTATTTATCAAGGGTTGAGAGATTATATTGAAAAGTATAATTACTAGTGAAAATATATGAATTTTGAAGAATTATTAGAACCAACTCGACTTATAACATTCTTCTTTGTGTTTATACGTATTAATGCTATAATGTTTACAGCACCGATCTTTAGTTCGACGGTTCTTAATAATCAATTACGTATTATGTTGAGTACGATAATAGCGTTATTAGTAGCTCCGAATATTCCTCGTTTAGGGGTAGTAGATCCGAGTGCATTATGGTTAATATTGACAGCAAGCAAGGAGATTTTGATAGGTGTAACTATCGGAGTTATGACAAGTTTGCTTTTTTCAGCTGTTCAGTTCGGTGGATATTTGGTTGATTATCAGATGGGTTTTTCGATGGTATCGGTTCTAGATCCATCATCAAATGCGTCTATGTCATTTTCTGGTCAGGTGTATAATATTCTTGCAACGCTGATCTATTTATCGATCTATGGACATCATATATTTTTAAGGGCGATTATGACAAGTTTTGATTATCTTCCCTTAGCAGATTTTCCATATAATCAAGAAGCGTTACTTTTTGTATTGTTAACATTTACGAGGGTATTTATCGTGGCGTTACAGATCACAGCACCAGTATTTATAGCCTTAATGGTGACAAATGCTGTGATGGGATTTATGGCACGTTTAGTACCTCAGATAAATCTTATGGTTATAGGTTTTCCGATAAAAATAGGTATTGGTGCTATATTTTTAACATTAGGACTACCTTTATTTTATGTAGTGTTTGAGAAGATCATGAACGAATATTTTAGAACTATTTTAAGTTTTTTCGATAAAATGGCTGGTTAATAATGGCAGAGAATAAAGACGGAACGGAGAAGAGTGAAGAGGCGACCCCCCAACATCGGGAATCTCGTCGAAAAGAGGGATCAGTTGCAAAAAGTGCTGATCTCACATCTGGTGTATTGTTAGTAGTAATCGTTCTAGGTTTCTATTATTACGCTCCGTATTTCATGAATAGTTTCAAAGGTTTTTTCAGTGAAACTTTACAATTTGTAACATATAATTTGAATGAAGATTCGACATATTATTTATTTATATATTCTCTTAAATTTATGGCACAGATATTAATGCCTATGTTTATTCTTTTGTTTGTGATAGCGGTGGCTATAAATATTTATCAAGTTGGCTTTTTTATTTCAGGAAAAGCTATTGAGCCAAAGTTTGATAAGTTGAATTTTTTTGCTAACTTTATGAAAACTTTTTTTAGTATGCGTAAGGTTGTTGATTTAATTAAATCATTAACAAAGATATTTCTGTTATCTGTTATCGCATGGTATGCGGTTGCAGAAGAGGTAAGCACTATTACTCGTATGATAGATGCGGATATTATGGATCAGATGGCGTATTTGGGTGAGCTTATATTTGATATTTTACTAAAGCTAGCGTTGTTAGTTTTAGCTATAGGTGTTGCAGATTTCTCTTATCAGAAGTGGCAACACAACAAAGATATCCGTATGACTAAGCAAGAGATAAAAGAGGAATATAAGCGATCGGAAGGGGATCCACAAGTTCGTAGCCGTATTAGACAAGCACAGCAAGATGCAGCTAGAAAACGTATGTTAGATGATGTTCCAAAATCTGATTTAGTAATCACAAACCCAACGCATTATGCCGTAGCTATAAGTTACAAAATTGGTGTTGATAGAGCTCCTAAGATTGTTGCAAAGGGTAAAGGTCTTATTGCATTAAAGATTAAAGAGTTAGCGATTGAGAGTAGAATAGATGTCGTTGTAGATCCTCCACTTGCAAGACTGCTTTATGATTCTGTAAGTATAGGAGATGAAGTTCCAGAGAATTTATACCAAGCATTGGCAGCGATTTTAGGTACGTTAAGCAAATATGGATTAAACAAAAGATAGATTATTTAGTAAAAAATAGTCGGTTAAATTTTGTTGAAGTAGAAGAATTTTAGTAGAAAAAACATTGATTAAATTTAATTAAAATAAATATTAATTTTGATAATATTTAAAAGTAGATATGTGAACAAATAGTATGTAAGTACATAAGCATGTTGATAAGTATAATATGCGAACAAACAAGTTCGCACAAGTACGCAACATTACTATGTGAACAAGCAAGTTTGCACAAGTACGCAACATTACTATGTACACAAGCAAATTTGCACAAGTACGCAACATTACTATGTGAACAAGCAAGTTCGCACAAGTACGCAACATTACTATGTGAACAAGCAAATTCGCACAAGTACGCAATACTATTATGTGAACAAGCAAGTTCGCACAAGTACGCAATACTATTATGTGAACAAGCAAGTTCGCACAAGTACGCAACATTACTATGTGAACATAAGCAAGCATAAATAATAAAATAGCTGAAAGCGTGGCATATAGAAAAGTATATATAAATATGTGCACAAGCAAGTTTGCACAAGTACGCACACTATTATGTACACAAGCAAATTCGCACTTAATATGTAACAAGTAGATTAGCATATGAACATATGCATGGGGACATAGAGCACACAACCCACCCCAACCACCACCACCACAAACCATTATGGTTTAACAGAGATAAAATGGCTTTGATAGAAAGCATAGTTTAATTATTAGTAGGATATTATAATTTATGGCAACGACGATGAAAGAGAATGTATCTAAATATTTAGGGATGTTAACAAAGAACACTGATGTGATATTACCTATTGGTGTAATGGGTATATTAATCATAATGTTGATTCCTATGCCTACTCCATTGTTGGATATTCTATTAACATTTAGTATCTCATTATCGATAATAATTCTTCTTGTTTCCATATATGCAGAGCAACCGTTAGATTTTTCTTCATTCCCATTTGTGTTACTAGTTGCAACACTTTTTAGGCTATCTCTTAACGTATCAACAACGAGAGTTATTTTATTACATGGATCAGAAGGAACAGGCGCTGCGGGTTCGGTTATCCAATCGTTTGGAGAGTTTGTAGTTGGTGGTAACTATATAGTTGGTGTAATTGTTTTTGCGATTTTAGTTATCATAAATTTTATGGTTATCACGAAAGGTTCTGGAAGGGTTGCAGAGGTTGCAGCACGATTTACATTAGATGCGATGCCTGGTAAACAGATGGCTATTGATGCCGATCTTAATGCTGGTATAATAGATGAAGTTGAGGCTAAAGAGCGTCGTGAAACTATCCGAAAAGAGGCTGATTTTCATGGTTCTATGGATGGTGCGAGTAAGTTTGTTAGAGGGGATGCGATAGCTGGGCTTATCATTACAGTTATCAATGTATTGGCTGGTTTTCTAATCGGAGTTTTTCAAGGTGGAATGACGTTTGCCGATTCGATAGAAGTTTTCACAATCTTAACAATCGGTGATGGGCTTGTGTCACAGATACCAGCATTAGTTATCTCAACATCAGCAGGTATTATTGTTACAAGAGCGGGTGGAGATAACGGTTCTTTATCAAAACAGTTAACAGCACAGCTTTTCTCTCGTCCAAAAGTTTTATATATTTTAGGTGGAGCTTTATTCTTTTTTGCAATTATTCCAGGAATGCCAAAACTTCCATTTCTTCTTCTATCAGGTGCATCTATTGCTCTCGGTTACTATATGAGAAAAGAGATAGATAAAGATGAAGTTCTTTCAGAAGAGGGAGAAGCAGGACAAGAGGATGTGAACTTACCAGAAGATGAGCAAGTGAAAAATCTTCTTGATGTTGATATAATGGAGTTAGTAGTTGGTATAGAATTGATACCTATGACACAACGAGATCAAGGTGGAATTCTTTTAGATTTAATAATGGCAACGAGAAAAGATATAGCGAGAGAGTTGGGATTTATAGTTCCTCCAATTAGAATATATGACAACATTACAATAACTGATTCACGTGAATATGCGATTATGATAAGAGATGTTCAAGTTGCAAAAAGTTATGTTATGCCCGATAAATATTTAGCATTAAATATGGGTGGTAATGATTTAAATGAAATTAATGGTATAGATTTTACAGATCCAGTTTACAGTGTTCCAGGTAAATGGGTGGATGAGTTTGAAAAGAGTAAAGCAGAGATTGCAGGGCTTATGATTATAGAGCCAGTTACCGTAATTTCAGCACACCTATCAGAAGTGATAAAGAATTTTGCATCAGAGTTATTAGGTAGGCAAGAGGTACAAGACTTACTAGATAGAATTAAAGCAAAATCTCCAAGATTAGTAGATGATATTATTCCAGGAGTTTTAGATGTAGGTGGTATAACACTTATTCTTCAGCGTCTATTAAAAGAGAAAGTATCAATTCGTAATCTACCAACAATTTTAGAAACGTTAGCGACATACTCTTCATCGCCAAATAAAAATGTAGATTATTTAACTGATAAAGTTCGTTATGCATTAAGACGCCAGATATGTGAATCGTTACTATCAGATAGTGGAAAATTATCAGTTTTCCGTTTCCAAGATATAATTGAACATGCATTTGCAAAAAGTATCCATCAGACAGATGATGGAAGTGAGATTATTTTAGATCCAACACTTGCAATAAAAATTGTATCAGCTTTAGTTGAAAAGGTGAAAGAGGCATCATCTCCATCTAAGGTAGTGGTGGTGTTTGTTCAGCAACGTATTCGTAATGTTACATTCAAATTTTTGAATAGATATTTAAACTCGAAACTATCACAATTTTCATCAATACCACTTCCACGAGTTGCCGTATTGGCATTTGAGGAAGTTCCAGATGATGTTGAAATAGAGATTTTAGATCTAATAAATATAATAGATGAAAATCAAAAACCTCCAACAGTTACACAAGGTAAACCTGTTGGTGGCAATGGTGTTGGTGCGCCACAATCAGGTCAACCACCAGTTGATACAGCAGGGCAAGGTACAGTTGATACAGCAGGTCAATCTCCAGTTGATACAGCAGGTCAATCACCAGTTGATACAGCAGGGCAAGGTACAGTTGATGGCACTGATATAGATAACTCTAATAATCAAGACGAGCCACAAGTTTAAAGAGCGACAGTTGCGACAAGTTTAGTTAATTTTAGCAACTGTAACAATCTCGGTTAATTAATATTAACGATGAGTTTAGTTGATTAAATATTAAGCAGTTATTGGTTCGTAAATAATTGAACTCATTTTAATAGTTACAACAAGTTTAATTAATTTTAACAGTTGCAACAATCTCGGTTAATTAATATTAACGATGAGTTTAGTTGATTAAATATTAAGCAG
>CAMRCY010000036.1 GCA_947041165.1 uncultured Deferribacteraceae bacterium
AATCGCCATTTGCCGCTGCATCAAATATAGTTATCTCATCATCGTATTCATCATCTTCATACTCATCGTCATTATCATCGTCATTATCGTCGTCACCTGCAATCGTGCTGTCTTCAATATATGGAATCTCTGCACCACTCTCAACTAGCAACTGTGCTAACTCATAGTTTTGACAACTTAATGCACTTATTAATGCTGTTAGCCCTTCATCATTCTTAGCATTAATATCAGCACCCTTTTCTAATAGATATTTAACGATCTCTATTGATCCACCATGTGAAGCTAAAATTATCGCTGTTTGTCCGTAACTATCTTTGAAATTTATATCCGCTCCAGCTGTTATATATTTTTGAATATCAACTAAATTTCCACTTTTTACAACTTCTAACAAATCACTACTCATAGCTACCTCTTACTCTTTCTAATTTCTAACCTTACAACATATAAAATAAATTCAAACTTTTTATAACTATTTAATATTTAGGATAGATGATTATATCTTATTTGCAAATCAATTTAAACTAAATATAAAAAAATGTACCATATCGCTATAGTACATTACTTAATTTATTAATCACGATAATTAATCTATCTATTATAAACAGTTTTCCACATATTATCATTTACAGAATAGTATTTTATGTTATAATATAAGGGAACATAAAGTTATCTCGTAATTATATGGTTATTTTTAAACAAGTTAAGTTTATTACATATAGACATATTGCTATATTACTATATTACTAAACATACTTGGAGTGTATTATGAAACAAATATTAATTTTAATGTGTATATTTCTTAATGGTTGCGTTGATCCATGGGGTGGTGGTTACTATGATGAAGTTGAATATGAACATAAAACCGCACTTTATGAATTCTCAACTTCTAATGATTATGCAACTAACTTTATTGATGTGCATATGGATTACGAACTGCCTGAACATCGTGCAAAAGATTTTATCAAAACATTATCAATTATCTTAAACACGCCTGAGCTAAAAAATACTGTATATATACAGTTTTTGCATTATAGTTATGATGGTTTAACCTTTGATGCATATTTAGGACGCGATGAAACTATAGTCGCTGATAATAATAGTGACTTCGATCTACTTCTATCTGATCCTCTTGATGTTAATTATTACTCTCTGGTTTTAACATATAAAGAGGTTTGGTTTGATATTGAAAATACTGTGCAAATTCATATGCGTCAAAATTCTGATGCACCCGAAACTATTCGCTATATGGTTATGGTTAAACCTCATAACTCTGATGAATATAAATATTTAAAACATACTATGCTAAATAAACTTACGACTACAGTTTTTAATCATGAAGGTATTCCATTGCCTGATATTTTAAAATAAATGCAATAATATAATATCCTAAACGTAACAGATATACATACAACTAACATCGATACACATAGTTGTACTGCTCAAATCTTCTGGAGATAAATAATGAAAAAATTACTACTATTAATGTGTGTCATATTAAATGGTTGTTGTTTAGATTGTGGAATTGGTTCTAATGGCTATCCACAAGAAAGTTTGATATATCAAATAAGTAACAACCCTGCTGTAAGTGAAGCTACATCATTCGCAAACCCATGGGATAAAGATAACTTTATAGGTATCTTAACTAATTATGAACTTCCTGAAAAACATACTAAAGATTTTCTTAATACAGTAATATTGTTTCTAACAACACCTGAACTAATAGATAACGCAGAAATAGGTTTTGGGTATAGTGATGGAGATAAAATCATACTAAGGCAAATGTTTTATTCTCACAAACAGGTAACTATTGATAATAATACCGATTATAACTCACTTATAGAAGATCCGAAAAATATTAACTTCTATACACATACTTTAACTTTTTCTACAAAATGGTTAGGTATTCAAAATAAAGTGCAAATTCATTTACGGCAAGATCTTGAGCCTAATATGATAATAAGCTATCTTATAATGGCACAACCTTTTAAAGGACAACCTTATGAATATATAGGACATCAAGCGCTTGATACATTTGATATTCAACCAACATACGGCACAAGAGAACCGTTGCCTGAGATTTTAAAATAATAGATTAGTAGTTCGTAATAATAAATCAATTAAATATGTTTATTAAATAAACCACCTGTTTTAGGTGGTTTACTTAATTGATACAAAATGATCTTTCATTACAGTTTCCAAATTGCTTTATCTATTTAAAGTTTCTAAATATTTAATAACATCTACCTTTATTTCATTAGTATTTTTTACTTTTTTAAGTGTCGACTATACTCTCTTTCTTCATAACTGTTTCAACTATCATATTCTTTTATAACCCATAATTATAACTTATCTAAATTACTACACACTACTATAATAATGTTAGATGATAACAATTAATTAAATATTATATATCTACATACCTACTTCCAATAACTTCGTTATTAATGCTTATGTTAATGCGTATCACAATATTTAGATTTAATTTTAAGACTGTTTTTGTATTTAATAATATAATTTACCTATAGTAACTTGTTAAAAAACCCTTACTCCTTATTGATTTAAAAGTTGTAATGTATAAAAAAAGACTATACAAATCATTAAAAATCACTATATTGTTTGTTATAGTATTTTAAATAAGGAGAATTTATGAAAAAACTAGTTTTTAAAATAGCATTACTAAGTATGCTATTAGTGTTTGTAGCTTGTACTGATGATGGAACGGACACTGGTAGTGGTGGTGTTAGTTTAACAATTCCAAATAGCACATTGGTTGCTAAGTTTTTTGGTACTATGCTTTCTAATGATCAAAATCCTGTAGGTAGAGCTATCGCAGGCACTGCGGGGATTAATGAAGGTGGTGTTACTTTTAAGTTTGACCAAAGAACTTCGAAGTTTGTAGATGGTAAGGCTGAAATCAAGTTTCATAATGATGACAATACTGCTGCTGAACAGAGTGCTGCTCTTAAAGCGAGAATTACAAACGAAGCAAGAACTATAATTCAACATGCAAATAATAAAATTACTGGATTATCTCCATTAGTTGGTGTTGAGATAACACATGATGAACTTGATGCAACTAAGGCGACTGCTTTAGTTACTGTTAAAACAAGTGGTGAATCTAAGTTTGAAGATGGAGAGAAAACTAAAACATTTAATATAATGTTAACTGGTATTTATTTTGTACCACCTATAGTTGTACTTAATGAAACATTAGCAACTGCTTTTAATGACAACGATCCATCTGATCTTATTACTGCATCGCCTGGAAATGCAGGGATTGCAGCTGGCGAAATCGTTATTAATGCAAACAATGGTGATTTTCAAGATACGGATAATACGGCTGAAATTACTTTTCATGATACTGAAACTGACGCTACTAAATTAATTACTGCTATGAAAAACAGTGTTAAAACAGCCGTAGATGATATTTTACGACTACCCAATAATACTGTTAAGGGTTTAAGTACAGAAACTCTAGTTAGTGTAAGGATTAGTGGCACAGAGGGTTTAGCTACCGTTACAATTAAAGTAAAGGAAGGCTTTAGCTTTGAAGATGGTAGTAACGCCAAAACATTTGTAATAACTTTAACTAGTGATCGTATTCAAAAAACAATTATAACTAATACTAAGTTAGCAGAGATATTTAATGGTGCGTCTGAGGACAAATCTAGAACTGTTAATCTAATTGGAGGAGTTGCAGGTATGCCAGCAAATGGAATTATCCTAAATGCACCAGGTGGTACATTTGATACAAGCAACACTGTGGTTACCTTTCATATTGGAGATACTACTGCTGCAAATCAAAATGCAGCTATTCTATATAGTGTTAAATTAGTAGTAAATGAGATACTTGAGAAGAGTGTGAATAAAATTGATGGATTAAATATAAATGCTGTATTTAAAGTGGTGATTGCCGATAGTACTACTGCAACTGCAACTGCTACTATCAATACAATAGATGGTTATGAATTTGAAGGTGGATCTACTAGTAAAGATATTGTAGTTGAGTTAACTGGTGCGTTTACAGATCATACTGTAATACTAAATAGTGATTTACAATCAGAGTTTGATGGTAATGACGAATCTCCTAACTATAATGAGTCACCTGGAAGAGCTAGTATTAGGGGTAAGGAAATTACTCTTAAAGTAATTAATGGCAAATTTCAAGACGATAATAATGTTGCTGTTACTTTTCATGGTAACGATGATACGATTGAAGAACAAAAAATAGCTATTGAATTTACTGTTAAAAAAATAATAGACTTCATGCTTCATCCTTCTCTGAATAAGGTAAAAGGTTTAGATGGAGGGAGTACTGTTAAATTTATAGAAAAAACTGGAGATACAACTGCAACGGCAACTGTTACTATTAAGTCAATCGGTGGTTATAAATTTGAGGATGGAACTACTAGTAAAACATTTACAATAACCTTAAATAGTATGGGTTTTGAAGGTGCAACACTTTATGTTAATGGAAATGCTCCTTCTCATACAAGGGCTGGATTAACTGGATTTATAATTCCTAAAGATTTTTCAGATATTACAGATAAAGTAGCAGTTAAGTTTCATAATCTAGATAACGTGTTTGATGATGAGAAAAAAATTGCTATTAAAAATGCTATGCTTAAGATGAATTTGCCTATAGGTAATTCATTAAAAGTAAAAAGTGTTGGTGATTTTCAATCAAATGATAATACTATTGAAGTTACTTTTAACAATAATGAGGTAGTTAAGATATATTTGAGTGGTTATTTTGGGGACCAAAATCAAGAAATAACTATTGATGCGTTTAAAACAGATGCTTTTGGTTCAACAGGAGGATATGCCGGACTACCTAGTATATCAGTTAGAAAGGACTTTACAGCTCCAACATTAACTCATGTTGCCGGATATTCAGGACGCCCTAATGATGATGGTAAAAAAGCTCAGATAATTAAAGCTCTTGATGCAGCATTTTTACAGAGAAATCAAGTGAACTATGGTGATGATTATCCAGAGGGAATACAATATTATCCAGGCAATGTTGTGGTTAAAAGCTGGGGTGAGCTAAATGGTGTATTTACAGTTACGTTTGGTATTGCTACATTTAATGGTCCATTTGTATATCCTGGTGGAAAGGGTACACAAAAAATGGATATTAAAATTGGAAAATAATATGTAATATGTTTTGATAAAACCCCTGCCTTATTTTAAGGTAGGAAAGTTTTAATAAGTATGTAATAAGTTTTAATAAAAACCCCATCTTGTATTAAGGTGGGGTTCTTTTATATCTAATTATAAATAACTTCTCAGGCACTAGTTATCAATAAGTTCTCAGACGATCAATCCATACTATAATAATATTAGATGATAACCATTAATTAAATATTATATATATGTTTTTCTATACATATCTACTTTCGATAACTTTGTTATTAATGCTTATGTTAATGCGTATCACAATATTTAGATTTAATTTTAAGACTGTTTTTGTATTTAATAATATAATTTACCTATAGTAACTTGTTAAAAAACCCTTACTCCTTATTGATTTAAAAGTTGTAATGTATAAAAAAAGACTATACAAATCATTAAAAATCACTATATTGTTTGTTATAGTATTTTAAATAAGGAGAATTTATGAAAAAACTAGTTTTTAAAATAGCATTACTAAGTATGCTATTAGTGTTTGTAGCTTGTACAGATGATGGAACTAACACTGGTAGTGGTAGTTCTAGTTTAACAATTCCAAATAGTACATTGGTTGCTAAGTTTTTTGGTACTATGATGTCTCATGATCAAAATCCTGAAGCTAGAGCTATCGCAGGCACTGCAGGGATTAATGAAGGAGGTGTTACTCTTAAATTTGATCAACGAACTTCGAAATTTCTAGACGGTAATGCTGAAATTGTGTTTCATGGTGATGACAATTCTGCTGGAGAACAGAGTGCTGCTCTTAAAGCGAGAATTATAACCGAAGCAAGAACTATAATTCAACATGCAAATAATAAAGTTACTGGATTATCTCCTCTAGTTGAGGTTGATGTTGAAATAATTAGTGACACAACGGCTACGGCTATTGTTACTATTAAAACAAGTGGTGATTATAAATTTGAAGATGGAAACAAAACTAAAACATTTAATATAAATTTAACTGGTGATTATTTTGTAGCACCAACAATTATACCTAATGAAGCATTAACAACGGTATTTAATAATGACCAATCTGTGAATATCGATGCAGCTGCTGGAATGGCAGGGATTGCAACTGGAGAAATTACAGTTCATGTAACTGAAGGTGTGTTTAGTCCTGATACTGAGGCTAATATTACTTTTGATTTAAGTGATGATGATGGTGGGAAACAATTAGTTGCTATGAAAAATGCAGTTACCAATGCTGTAAGTAGGATACTTAAACATAGCGACAATGTTGTTGATGGCTTAAATACAGATGCTACAGTTGATGTAAAAATAAATATAGGTGATACAGCTACCGCTACTGTTACGATTAGAGCAAACGATGGTTTTATATTTCAAAATGGAAAATCTAAAAAAACATTTGAAATAACTTTAAAAAGTACTGCTATTGATCTCACAATTATTCTAGACGCTACCTTAATTAACAAGTTTGATGGTACCGCTGATGATCTAAATACTGCTCTTAATGCAACTAGTGGAAATGCTGGTTTTATAGCTGGACAAATTGCAGTTAAGTATTCAGGAACTGCATTTGAAGCAGATACTAATGCGGCTGTTACTTTTGCTGCTGCTGATAACTCTAATACAAAACAACGTGCTGCTTTAACGGCTAGTGTTAAACAAGTAGTAGAGAATATACTTGAAGCTACTGGAAATGACGTTAAGGGCTTAAATCAGGCAGTTGATGTGACTGAATTATCAATTACTAATACTAGTAATGCTTCTGCTAAAGTTAAAATTAAAGCGTTGGATGGTTTTACATTTGAGAATAAACTTACTTCTAAAGAATTTACAATAACATTAAAAGGTGTATTTGTAATGCATGAGGTAGTTAGTAATCTTGATTTAGATAGTACATTTAATGCTAATCATTATCAATCAGCTAAAACTAGCCCAAGTAGTGGAGTAGCTGGTATTGCTATTGATGCAATAAAACTTAATGCAACTAATGGTAAGTTTAATAATGACGATACTGTTGCTGTTATTTTTCATACTGCTGATAAAGCTTGGGCAAAACAAGTGTCTGCTATGACAAAAAGTATTAAACTAATAGTAGAATGGGTACTTAATGATACTAACAAAGCTCCTCTTAATAAGATTGAGGGTTTATCTACAAAAGTAACAGTTTCGGATATAGTACGTAAAGATATGAACAATGTTACAGCTACTGTTACTATTAGCACAGCAGAGGGATATAGGTTTGAAGATCATTCTATTAGTAAAGATTTTAAGATAACTTTACAAAGTAACGGGTTTACACCATTTACAATAGATCTAAATAGATTCAATATTCCTGCCTCTTCAGCTAGTGCTGGAAAAGCTGGATACGTTGCATTTACAATTCCTGATGGATTTGCTTCTGTAACTAAACCAGTTGCTGTTACTTTTAATAGTGCAGACAATACTTTAGACAAGCAAAAAGCTGCTGTTAAAAAAGCTATGAAAGAGATGAATGTAACTAATAAAGAAGGAATTATTGTTAGTTCTGTTGGTGATCTTAATGCCAATAAAACTATTCTAGTTACTTTCAGCCCTAAACCTGGTTATACGTTTTCAGGTGTAGATTCTAAAACAGTTATGATCAGCCTTAGTGGTAAATTTGCGGGTGCAGTAGATCCTTACAAAATAATAGAAACTCCTTTCACTCTATCAGCTTCAGCTGTGGCACCTGGAAGAGCTGGAATATCTTCAATGCCATTTCAATCAGGCTTTAGAGAGCCAGCAAATATAAGATGCATGAGTTTTCATAGTTCTGACAAAAAAGATTTTCATAAGAGAAAAGCTGCTGCAATTAGAGCTTTAGATAAAATGCTTACAGAGAACAACTCAAGTTATCCTGATAGTGACTATCCATTTGCAGTAGAATATACGAAAGGTTCTATTAGATTTAAGCAAGATGGTGATGGGGATATGTGGTGGGATAATGTAGCTCATTTTCAAGCTGATTTAACAGTGGATGACGATAGATACAAATTTCCTAATGGTACAGGTAACAGAGTGATTACATTTAGACTTCTTTGTACTTTATAAAAGTTTATATAAACTTAATCAAATTCTTATAATAAAAACCCCATCTTGTATTAAGGTGGGGTTCTTTTATATTTAACTATAAATGAACATAAAATATTCTATCACGATACAATCTCTTTACTAAAAATGTTTAATAAAAATTAATAAAAAATATTAACCAATTCGATAAATAACTTAAATAGTTACGCATTATGAATTCTAAAATTTTTAACAATAAATAACTTAAATATATCTATACAAACAAAACCACCCAGTTAGGTGGCTTTGTTAATCAATTTAATGATAGCTTTGCATTGTAAATCTCTGAACAACATTTAATCTATCTAAGAGATTCTAAATATTCAATAGCTTCTGCAATTTCATACTTCTTTGCAACATCTAGTGCTGTATCATTATTATAATCTATACCCTTTAAATCAGCACCATGTTCTATTAGATATTTCATCATCTCTAAATCATTTATAACAGTTGCTGCAATTAATGCTGTGCCTGTCTTTTCGCCACTTGCATTAACATCTGCTCCACGCTCTACTAGAAATTTTACCATCTCAAAACTTTCTTCAGCTGCTGCATATATTAACGCAGTTTTACCAAAATCAGTATGATGATTTATATCAGCTCCTTTACTTAATAGATACTCAACTATATCAAACTTTATCTGTCTTGCTGCAATAGTTAATGCTGTGTCGCCTTCATCATTCTTAAACTCATTATCAACACTCTTTTCAACACACTCTTGAACTTTTTCTAACCAACCTACACTTGCCCACTCAACGATCGTCATCTCGCTTATATCTATACCCGTTTCAACTAAAAACTTTACAACTTCTAACTGTCCTTCATCTGCTGCACTTGTTAATACATTCATATCATATTCATTTACAACTTCTAAATCTGCACCATTATCTATCAGATATTTTACGACATCTAAATGTCCTTTTTCAGCTGATCTTATAAGTGCTGTAGATCCGTTACTATCTAACTTATTAACATCTGCACCATGCTCAACTAAATGCTTTACTATATCAATTACACCATCTTCTGATGCCCATGTTAAAGCTGTCCAACCCCATTTATCTGTTCTATGAATATCTGCCCCACTCTCTACTAAATATTTAAAAACATCTAATTTATTATCTCTTAATGCTAGGGACAACGCTGTAAAAATATTTTCACTCTCAGCATTGATATCCATACCTTGTTCAATCAAATATTTAACAATATCTAAATGTCCACTCATTGACGCCATCATTAAAATAGTAAGTCCATCATCACTATTTTTAACATTAATATCAGCACCCTTCTCTACCATAAATTTTACAACTTCTAAACTTCCGTTATTTATAGCATTCATTAATGCTGTGCCACCTTTATCATTTGTTATATTGATATCTGCACCGTTTGTTATTAAATAAATTGCAACTTCAGAATGTCTTTGTAGTAAAGCGATCATCAACGCAGTTGAGCCATACACATCCTTTATATTAACATCTGCACCTTGCGAGATAAGTGTTTTTACTAACTCTAAATTTCCATTATAGGAAGCATACATCAACGCTGTGAAATCATACTCGTTAACCGTAGTATTAACACTCACACCGTTTTTTATACACTCAAGTATACCTACAACATCACCCTCTTCTACTTTCTGACTAAATTTATCAACACTATCTTCCATTACAAAACTCCCCTTGTTGCTTGTATGTATATATACTATTTCTTTAAGACGGTTTCTATATTCACTATACGATAATTATCTTCAATTTCTCAAATTTGATTTTTAAATCCCTGTAAAATGTGCGATAATATTATCTCCTTCAAAATTATACTCTGTATTGTTTTGATATAAAAAACTCTCAATAAATATTTTATGATCCACTGCAATTTGAAAACTTATTATATACTATTAAGTTTTCTATTATCAATACTTTTCTATAAATACAATATTGATAATAAATATTACGAAACTCATTTATACAGATTACTAAATTATTGCATTAGATGATACTGATAAAAAAACTTGTACAATAAATTTAAACATACTATCATTATATATGTAGTTTTGAATATACTATAAAAATGGAGAATTTATGAAAAGATCAGTCTTTAATATGGCATTGTTATTTATGCTAATTTTTCTAGTTGCGTGTTCGAATGATGATAATGTCGGTGGCAATACTGACAAAAGAATAGTTATCAGTAATGCAGAGTTAGCAAGAGTGTTTGATGGTGATACTGATGATAAATCAGTGACTATTAGCAACGCTTCTGGTATAGCAGGTATTATAGCTGATGAAATTATTATTAAAGTAACAACAGGTATATTTCAAAATAGTAACGACGTTGATGTTACGTTTGATATAACTGATGATGATTATGATAAGAAGAGTATAGCTATGACAAAAAGTGTAAAGCAGGTAGTAAATAATATACTTAATGTTACAGGTAATAATATCGAAGGATTATCTAAAGAAGCAAGCGTTGTAGTTGAAATAGATGATACAGCTGTCACAGCTACTGTTACGATTACGGTAAATACTGATTATGTATTTGAAGATAGAACTACAACTAAAACATTTGCAATAACTTTTAATCGTAGTAATTTTGACAAAATTATTATAAGTGAAAACGCAATTAATATCCCTGCGATAACTGTTACTGCAAATAAAGCTGGAATAAATGGATTTACAATTCCTCAAGGCTTTAGTGATGTAACTTCAGGCGTTAATGCTACATTTCTTAATACAACTATTCAGCACGCACAGAAGAAAACTGTTTTTAAAAATTCTATAACTGCGATAGATATATCTACAGTTAAAGGATTGAAAATTAAGAGTGTTGGGGATGTAGTTGTTAATACTGGTAATACTGGAGCTGAGATTATAGTTACTTTTGAACCTATTGCTGGTTATAAGTTTGTAACTGGTACAACAAAAGAAGTTACAATAAACGTATCTGGAGATTTTAATACAGTTAATAATAAAATAAAAGAAATTGCATTCAAAACTAGTTCATATGTTGAGATGAAACCTGGGGTAGCAGGAATAAGTGAGGCAATTCAATTTAGTGAAGGCTTTATACAGCAAGAAGGTAATTCTCCTACATTGACTTTTTATACAGAATATGATCCTGCAGGAAAGAACACAATTGCTAAGATCGCTGTTGATAAGTTGTTTCTTAACACTTTAGCAAAACTAAATGACGGAAAGTTCCCAGATGGAGTAACGTATACAACTGCCCGCCCTGGTGAGATAGCAGTTACAGGTACTGGTGCTACATATACAATTACTCTTGAGGCGTTACCTGGTTATACGTTTCAAGATGGTAATGCAAAAAGTAAAAAGGTTGAAGTAAAGGTTTCATTTTAAACCTCTAACCTTATATAAAAAAATTACAGTCTAATAAAAAACCTCTGCCTTATTTTCAGGTAGAGGTTTTATTTATATCAATTTTATATCAATTATATTTATATATTTTATACGTTACGTTTTCTGTCATTAATATAATTTTTCAAATTCATCAAATGAAAGCATTGCATTTGCATAAAGTCCGTAACCCATAAAGTTTGATGTTGCAAATTTTACAGTTATATTTTTCTTTTTTAATTCTTTTGCTATTTCCTTAATGTTGTCTAACTTATTTTGTGATGTTAAACTATTCGAAGCAGGCTTATAGTTAGCTAATAGATTGTCTTCGCCTTTACGATTACTACATTAATTCTAAACTCTTAACTCTATCCACACTTCATACTATTATACATCATCAGATGATTGAATGATATAATTTATTACAAAAAAAAGTACCGTATATCTATAGTACATTTAAAATAATATCTTTCACGAAAAGATATAAACGCACTATATACTCAACTTGTTTAATAGCAAGAAAATTGACTAATCATAATAAACTCTATAGAATGCAAAATTATATATATATATATAATTTGAGGGACTTATGGAGAATAATTTTAATATCAAATTTAGGACATCTATTTATAATAATAATTTGATTTGCAAACTTATTGTGAAATCTCTACTTATCGCATTCGTTCTACTAATAAACTACTCAACAGCTTTAGCTCTTGATTTTACTTATAATGGGACACTACCAGCTCCTAATAGTGGTTGGTATATTAATACAATCACTCCCACAGGTGTAAGTGGCCTGCACGCAAATGATGGTGTTGCAACTGGCAACAACTTAACTATTACAGATACAATAGAATTAGGCACAGGTGGTCATATTAGTGCTTTTGGTGGTTGGTCAACTAACGGTGATGCTACAGGCAATACTATTAATATGTCAGGTGGTAAAACAAATAACCTTTACGGTGGGTGGTCAACTAACGGTAATGCTATAAATAACACTATTAATATTTATGGTGGAATGATTGAGAACTCTATAAATGGTGGTTACTCTAAAAAGGGTAACGCTGAAAACAATAATATAAATATTAAAGGTGCTTCATTTATTCATAACAAGCTTTTTGATATCTACGGTGGAGTATCAACTAATGGCAATGCTCTAAATAATAATGTGAGTATTTCAGAGACTAAATTTAATGGCGAGTTAGCTGTTAATATCTCTGGAGGCTTATCAACTACTGGTAACACAGAAAACAATAATGTAGCTATCACAAGCGGATATTTTAGAGTTGTTGATATCTCTGGTGGCTCATCAACTAGTGGTGATGTTCAAAATAACAGCGTCACTATTGAAGGTGGAAGTTTTACTGAAACCACTAATATCTCTGGTGGAGTATCAACTAACGGTGATGTTCAAAATAACAGTGTCACTATTGCAGGTGGAAGTTTTAATGGAAAAACTAATATCTACGGTGGATCATCAACTAACGGTGGTGCTGCAATCGGAAATAAGATAACTATCACAGGTGGAACTTTTGCAACTGGTACAGTGATAGCTGGTGGACATTTAGGTGTGATAAATGAAAATAAACCAACATTATATAACAACACAATTATCCTTGATAGCTTAGATCCAGTTGGATTAGATTTAAGTGGAGCTCTTATAACTGGAGGACAACACGGAACAGATAGTACAACTAGTGATATCCGTCGCACAGGAAATAGGTTAGTTGTAAAAAATAAAGCAAAAGTTGGCGATGTGCGTAACTTTGAATTTTACGACTACTATATGAACAAATCTACAGATGATGCACTTCTAACATCAACTGGTAAAATTGATCTAGGAAATAATGCACAAACATTTATTTATCTTGCCGATACAACCGAAAAAATTGAACTAGGAAGTTTCGTTAAACTAATAAATATAAGCGAAGCAGATCTTATTGGTTCATCAACAGGTCTTTTAGGGTATTCTACAGCGTATCAAGGCGTATCTATACTTTATGATCTAACTGAGCATTACGATACGGTAGCGGGTATTTACGGTATGATAGTAACATCTATAGATGTGAACCCGTTATCAGTTATATTTCCAGAATCAAGACTTGCTGCATTCTCATTTATGAACGAAGCTAACAATTTTATATTAGGACAAGGAATAAATAGTGCAATGGACGCTATCATTGCTGATCCATCACAGTGGGCTATATTTAGTTTACTATCAGGAGTGTTCTCAGGATACGATACAGATTTTATAGATGCAACTGGCAAAACAAGTTATAACGGTGCATCATTTATGGCAGGGGTTGCAAAAGGTATACCTGTATCAAATGGAGAACTTTTAACAGGGATATATTTTGAAACAGGGATCGGTTTTACAAGTTCAAATATTGGCACAACTATGGGAACTATGACTAGTGACGCAGATGTAAATTATTATGGTGGAGGAGTTCTGCTTCGCTACGCAATAGATAATGGATTTTATACAGAAGGATTTTTTCGTATAGGATCGTTAGGACATAATGTTGTATCTACTCATAAAGACACTCAATTTGAATACGGCTTAACATCACTCTATACAGGAGCAGGTGTTAATATTGGGTATGAATTAAAACTGTTTAAATCACGTGATATGTTTGATATCTATACAAACTATACATGGGCTCATTTGAATGAAGCATCACATATTATCAACGATCAAGATTATCTATTTGAGGCGATCAACTCTCATCAACTATCAATTGGATTACAATACAATTTTATACAAGCAAGAATGTTTTCTCCGTTTATTGGTATAAAAGCTGAGTATGAATTTGACGCTGAAGCTGCCGCTACAATCAGAGGAGAACTAAACACTTTAACTCCTAACATCACAGGGTTTACAGGTATCGCAGATGTTGGTGTTCGTATAACTCCTAGTCAGAAAATCCCACTCACAATGGCTTTAAATTTCGGTGGACATCTAGGACGTAGAAACGGGATTGAAACATCATTTGATATAGAGTGGCGTTTTGGTGGCAAAAATGATGAAGTGATAAATGAAGAACAAAGAGTTAAAAAAGAAGAAAAAATATTGCGTGAAGAGCAACAATTGATAAAAGAGCAACAAGAGAAACTTGATGATCTTGAACAAGCAAATAAATTAGAAGAAGCGATTAATAACTCTAGTATAACCGTAAAAAAAATAGATGTAGGTATCTTATTAAATATTGAAGATTTTCTATTTGAAATAGATTCTTACGAATTAACACCTGAAGGGATAGAAAGTTTAAAAGTTATAGCTGATGAAATTAAAAATAAATACCCTAAGAATATAATAACAGTAAACGGACACACTGATAGTACTGGATCATTGGAATATAATAAACGTCTATCAGAACAAAGAGCAAAAACAATTATTGATATCCTAAAAGGCAGTATCGATGAAGAAAATCTCTCTTATGCAGGTAAAGCGTTTAGTGAGCCTATTGCTACTAATAAAACTAAAAAAGGACGTGCAAAAAATAGACGGGTTGAAATTATTATAGAAATTCCTGACAATGTTGATTATTAATATCTAATTTTCAATATTTAATTATTAAAAATTTTGAACAAATTATTAAGTTGCCTGTTATATATTATTATAGCATGCAACTTTTTTTATGTGATTTGCTCATTGTTAGTTACTACTTAAACAGTTACTAACATTCAATAATTTTTAATTCTCTACCCTTTTTTCTTTTTTACATATTTTATTTAAGATTTTATTGTAATATTGTCGATTAACTTACAGTTAAGTAATTGACTAAAAGTAACAAATTCTATATGATCAAGGTCTAATAATGTTTTAACTTATTAATTTTGTGAGGTTGTGATAAATAGTTTAAGTAATAAGTATTGTTCGTTTATTTTTGGTTTTGGTTTTTTTAATAAACTTGTTGTACAATGTTTCGTTATTACCGTGATTACACTCGTTAGTAATTCAAACGCTTTAGCAATAGATGGTATTTATAATGGAGATCATACAAACCTACCTGATGGTTGGACGATCAGCTCAGTTAGTGGTCTTGGTAGTAGAATATTGCATGCAGGTGATGATGTTGCAGATGACAATAATTTAACAACTAATCGTGGAAACGGTATTGATGGCAATATCGGTGCGTTTTCTTCAATTGATGCTGTAACAGATAACATTGAGAGTATTCGTACCGGTGCTGAAATTATCACCTTTGAAACTACTAACACATCTATCTTTAGTGGCTATTCAACTAGTGCTAAAGAGATTATAAACAACAACATAATAAGTGCAGATATAAAGTTAACAGATAGTCAGACGGCTATTTATGGTGGCGAGTTAAGTTCTATTGGTTATGTAGCAAGTAACAGTGTAGATACCACAAGTAATAGGTTTACTCGTAGCGATATAAACATCTCAGGTGGTGAGTCAATTGGTGATTCAATAAGCAACAATATAGATATTAAAGGTACTGATTTTTCTGGTACTAGTGATATTAATATCTATGGAGGCTACTCAGGGATTGGTCATGCAAGAAACAATATTGTATCTATCACTGATGCTACTTTTTCTAGTACTGGCGACACGAATATTTATGGTGGTTACACACATAGTAATGGTGTAGCAAGAAACAACAAAATAACTATCACTGATGCTATTTTTTCAGGTGCAAATACTACTATCTATGGTGGTTACTCAACTGGTACTAGTGCAACAAACAACCATATAACTATTAACGATGGATACTTTAAAACTAATACTGTTAAAGCTATTATCGGTGGACAGTCGGACTCTAAAGCAACAGAAGTTTTACCTGCATTAAATAATAACACAATCACACTTAACAGCACTACTCTAACTGAGTTAGATTTAAGTGGAACTCTTATAACTGGTGGACAACATGGGACTAATAGCACAACCGCAGATATCCGTCGTAAAGGTAACAGACTTGTTATAAAAAATAAAGTTAAAGTTGGCGATGTTCGCAATTTTGAATATTATGATTTCTATATGAATAAATCTAACGATGATGCACCATTAACATCTACTGGTTCTGTTGATATAGGTGAGAATGCAGTTTTAAAAATTAACATAGCTGATAACTCTGAAACTATTAAAGTTGGAAGCTTTATAGAACTTATTAGAATAACTGGTGATGGGACATTTCTCGGTTCATCAGATAATTCCGTAGCTATTCAAAGCGTATCGTTTCTATATGCCCTGACTGAACATAAAGATATTGTTGATAATATTTACGGGATGACCGTAACATCAGTTAAAGTTAATCCTCTATCAACAGCATTTGTTGAATCAAGACTCGCCTCTTTCTCATTCATGAATCAAGCTAACAGTTTAATACTCGGACAAGGGATAAATAGTGCGATGGAGTCAATCATGGTTGATCCATCACATTGGGCATTATTCACAGCTTTATCTGGAGTATATTTAAGTTACGATACAGATGTTAATAACACCGCAAACATCACTGGTAATACATATTACGGCGGTTCATCATTTATGTTAGGTATTGCAAAATCGTTACCTATACCGATTGGAGATATGTTAACTGGAATATATTTTGAAACAGGGATCGGAGTTATCGGATCAGATATAAACACTGAATTCGGATATATGAATACCGATGGCAACACACAATATTACGGCGGTGGAGCGTTGCTCCGCTACTCTATGGATAATGGATTTTATACAGAAGGATTTTTTAGGGTCGGTATATTAAGTAACGATCTGCAATCAAGATCTGTTGATATGATATTTGACCATGGTTCAACATCAATATATGCAGGAATTGGCGTAAATTTTGGATATGAACTTACACTGTTTAACGCTCGTGATATGTTCGATGTTTATACAAATTATACATGGGGACATTTAAACGGATATAACCATATAATTAATAATCATGATTATGAGTTCAACTCAATCAACTCTCATCAAGTGGCTGTTGGTGTGCAATATATTTTTATTAAACAACATATGTTCTCGCCGTTTATAGGTGTTGCAGCTGAATATGAATTTGATGCAGGATCTACAGCAACTATCGATAAAGATTATAAACTTTTTCCATCAAATTTAAGTGGTATAACTGGCGTTGCAGAAGTGGGACTTAGAGTTATACCAATGCAAAATATACCACTAACTATGGCTTTCCATATTGGTGGAAATTTTGGACGAAAAGAAGGTATAGAAACATCGTTCGATCTTGAATGGCGTTTTGGTAGTAAAAACCAATCATTTACAGATGAAGAAAAAAGAAGAACTGCAAAAGATAAAAAACAAGCAAAAATTAAAGAGAAAATCAAAAAAGAAAAAGAAAAAGAAGAAGAAGATAAAAGAAAAATTGAAGAAGATAAAATAAGAATTGAAGAAGATAAAATAGAGAAAGAAAGAGAAGCACAAATAGCACGAGAGAATCAAAACATTGAAGCTGCAGAAGAGTTGCAAGGACTTATTAACGATGCATATATTAAAGTTGAAAGTGTTGAAGAAGGAGTTGCTGTGCATGTTGGAGAACTGTTGTTTAAAACAGAATCTTATGAGTTAACTAACGAAGGTGAACAAGGATTAGTGCTGATTACAAATGAGATTAAAAATAATTATCCTAATAAAAAAATTGTCGTTCGTGGACACTCAGATAGTATTGGATATCTTGAATATAACCAATTACTTTCTGAACAAAGAGCAGAAACTATCGCCAATAAAATGAAAGAGAGTCTTCATAAAAAAAATATTTCTTATGAAGGTAAAGCGTTCACCGATCCTATCGCACCTAACGCAACAACAGAAGGACGTGCAAAAAATAGACGGGTTGAAATTATTATAGAATTAAATCCGAATATTAAAAGCAAGAATAACTCTGAGCTACAACAATAGTAAAATCGTTAAGACTTGGATTAGTAAAACAAGTTCTGTTTGTTTGGTAAAGCAAACAAGACTTGGATCAGTAAAACAAGTTCGGCTTGTTTGGTAATTCACCTTAGTAGAACAATTTAAAAAAGAAGATACCATAAGTTGCATGTTATAAATTATTATAGCGTGCAACTTTTTTTTATGTGATTTATTAGAAGAAAAATCATTAACTTAGATTAGTTTCCGTGTTGATTTATTGAGGATATTTTTTTTTTACATTGCTGTGATGACTAAGTTCTATCTACTTATAATTCTATAGATATTTATAATTTAATATCTACTTACAACTTAATATATATTTATAACTTCTATAGCTATTTTCTATTTATATTCACTCTCTCAATATTTAAAAAAATCTATGAGTGTCCCCTCTTTCCTATACATAGTCGCAAGATTTCCACTTAATGCACTTTCAAACATATCATGTTTAAATTTCAGTTTTTTACATAATCAATTAACTCAGAACTTATAAAACATAACAATTTGTATTTGTGAAATTTCTTTTTTATCATCATAAACATATGCATATATTATCATTGTATATTTAATTATAGTACACTATAATAGTATTAAATTACATATTAACAATTAATAACTTACACGGGGGAAACATGATTAAAAAGATATTATTAATATTACTTATATGTTCAGCAAATAATCTTTACTCTCAAGAAACTGAAAAATTTTCTAATCACGCAGTAAGGCTTTATGGATCAGTTGGAACTGGCTATCCTTTTTTAAATGCAGGTGCTGGCGCATCCTATACTTATGAGTTTGGAAACTTAGGAACATATAAAAATATCTTTTTTGGGATTTCTGCAGATGCTCAAGTTAATGCACCAGTGTATCCTACATATCCGATGATCTCTAACTATCAAATTAGTTTAAGTGTTGGGAGAAGACTTGAAAATGGTGGACGTTTTGCTTATGATATTGTAGGCTCTGGTGTTGCCATCGTTTATAATATTGAGGAGAATTCTATACAGCATGGATTTCAAGAGAACAACCCTTTCCATTATCTTTTAAACTTCTTTAGTTTTCACTATACTTTTAGTAATGGACTTTATCTCTCGTGGCGAAATAATCTTATATTGCCGATGGTTAACTATAGATCATATATTACAGTTGGATTTGATTTCTCTAAACTATTTAAACCTGAAATATATAATCCTAGAAAATTTAAAGTATTGAAGGAAAAAGTTATCAAACCAAAAAGAGAGTATTAAAAACATTATTTACTACTTTTTGATTATAATTTTATTTATTTTTATAAATTAGATGTTTTATTTTTTAGAACGTATTTTAAAGCTGTTTTATCATAATATTTTTCTATATGAATATTTATGCAGTTTCTATCGCCATTACCATTTGTTACATTTATAAATCCATAAATCACATGTCAAAATATGGTAATTATATTAAAATATAATATAATTTTAAAACAGAAATTATCACATAAAAATTGCTGATAGTGAATTAACTCTTTGTTGTTTTTTCTATTTACATAATATTATTTATCGCTACACTATAGTAATGTAGTAAAAACAATATTTTATGGAGAAGACTATGAGAGCAATAGTTCTTATTTTCGCAGCACTCGTTTGTATTAGTTGTTCAGACACAACGAAAACCTCACTTGATACACAAGCAGTACCTGAAGCACCTGTAACCCCTGTAGAACCAGATACACCAGAAGTACCAGAAACACCTGAGGCAGTTATCAATTTTGTACCTGATAACAATACTCCTTACGCTACTATCAAAGAATTAGAGGTTTTATCATCTAACCCTGAAAATGTTCACTATAAGGTAGCACGTGTAATCGTGTTACAAGACGTTTTATCAGACGAAGTAAATAAATATGATAAATCTTTTGCACTTTCATATACTCCAGTTATAATTCATGGATTAGATGGAAGAGCTCAATATTATGAATATCGTCTTACTAAAGATGGAAATGCTTATAGAAGTTATGCAGTAATGGTATTGAAACACCAAGGTGTAGGTGTTGTTACCAAAAAAGACCTTGCAAGTGATTACTCTGCTAATAAAAAAGGCATGAAAGTTGTTGCTCCAATCTATCCTTCAAGATATGGTTTGGCTAATACAATAAGTCATAGTCGTAATCGTAATAGTATAATTAACCAACAATTCTATATTCCTGGTATGGATAAAACAGTAGGATTATCTGAATTATTAGATGGAACAGAGATAGGAGCTAAATTAAACGAGCCTGCTACTAGAGGTGTAGTTGATGAAAACTTAGTAGACTTATTAGTTGCAGATATGGATGACCCTAAGTTCTGGAGTGCAATGGAAACCTCTTCATCTCAATTCTCACAAATGAGAAATGCAGAAGGTGAAGATAACATGACCCAACAAATAAATGACAACTATAATAAAATAAAACAGTTAAATATAGAATCATTTAAGAGTATGGATGCAGAGATGAAACGCGTTATAAGTCTTTCTCAAGAAGAAGTAGAGAAACAACTTATTAATGCAAAAGAAGCATCTGACAAATTAACTCCACCAAGTACTAGAGCATATGACGGCAACACCGGGCATGTATATGCTCATAAAGTAATAGATAGTGCAAATAAACATGGGCACTATTGGAAAAGGATACAAGAACTATGGGATGGCAATGGAACTCTCTGGTGTGGTCCTGGTGCTGTTTCTATGATAATGTATGCTTATTATTATAAAGCTAATAGTTACTTTAGCGGTACTAATGCAATTAACTTTGCAAATATTCTTTCCTATGCTAATTACATTAATATGAGATGGTTGGGGGTACCACCAATGCATTTCCTAGAGTTTGAAGATTTCTTCCATGATAAGGGACAAGATATACAATATGGAAATGGTGCTATTTGGTGGGACAGCACAGCAATAAAAGCATATAACCATATCAATAGTGGAAGTCCTATAATATTTCACACTTGGTTTCATTGGATAATTGGTTTTGAAGCTAAAAGCGAACTCCATAAACGTGGTTGGTGGATATTTAGTTATTACGAAAGAGTTCGTACCTTCAGAATGACAGATAATGGAAACCAAGGAAAAGGACATGGCGATTTCACTTGGTGGATGGCAGAATATAACCCAAATTTATTATGGATGCACCCTGTTGTATTGGATTAAAAACTCATGGAGATTATCATGAAAAAAATCTTGCTTATAATATCGGTGCTAGTGATGAGTAGTGGGTGTTGTCTTAATTGTGGAGTTGAAGCTGAAGGTTTTCTATATGAACTAAGAAATGATTCTGCATCGGGTGGCTATACATACATAAATATGGTTACTGCATATCCGTTACCAGAGCATCGTACTAAAGATTTTCTTGGCACAATGATACTACTTATGACAGCACCAGAGTTAGACAATGATGTAAGAGTAAATATTGAGCATATAGAGAGTAACGATATATCTTTATTTTACTCACCTTTTAATTATGGCGTTGGAGTAACTGTTAAGACTAATAATAATTACAGTAGCAGTGTAGTAGATCCAAAAGATGTAAATTATTATGAGAAGGTTATAACTTACGACGAAATACTATTAGATGTATATCGTGAAATACAAATTTATTTACGTCAAGATCTTGAACCTACAACGGCAATCAGTTATATGATTATGACGAAGCCTCTTAATGGTGCAAACTATGAGTATGTAGGACATGCTTATTT
>CAMRCY010000037.1 GCA_947041165.1 uncultured Deferribacteraceae bacterium
AGCATTTGTGAATTGCCTAACATGTGTGAATTGTCTAGCTTGTGTGAATTGCCTAACATGCGTGAATTATCTAACACGTACGAACTGCCTAGCTTGTGCGAACGGTCGAACATTTGAGAACTGTCTAGCATGTGTAAATTGCATAGCATTTGTGAATTGCCTAACATGTGTGAATTGTCTAGCTTGTGTGAATTGCCTAGCATGTGTGAACTGTCGAACATGTACGAACTGCCTAACATATGCGAACTGCTGAACATTCGAGAACTGTCTAACATCTACGAACTGCTGAACATGTACGAACTGCCTAGCATGTACGATCGGTCGAACATGTGTGAATTGCTTAGCATGTGTGAATTGTCAAACATTTGCGAACTGTCGAACATTTGTGAATTGCATAGCATTTGTGAACTGTCTAGCTTGTGCAACTATCTAGCAAGTGTGAATTGACTAGTATGTGTGAATTGCATAACATATGCGAACTGCCTAGCATCTACGAACTGTCTAACATCTACGAACTGACTAACATATGCGAACTGCTGAACATTCGAGAACTGTCTAACATCTACGAACTGCTGAGCATGTACGAACTGCCTAGCATGTACGATCGGTCGAACATTTGTGAATTGCTTAGCATCTACGAACTGCCTAACATTTACGAACTGTCGAACATTTATTATAGGTTGAATATTTGAAAGGTGTTCATTTATCAAGTATATCTACGATTATAAGTGTTAAACCATATCAATGGTCATAGAGCGTGCAACTGAATTATTTATAATGTTTCAAGAATTTGCATTTCCATAGTTTCTGGAAAAAATT
Source organism: uncultured Deferribacteraceae bacterium (assembly GCA_947041165.1). Taxonomy (GTDB): domain Bacteria; phylum Chrysiogenota; class Deferribacteres; order Deferribacterales; family Mucispirillaceae; genus CAMQYB01. The sequence goes on from CAMRCY010000037.1 coordinate 820, forward strand.
TGACAAGATAGCCTTTACCGTTCTCAACAGAGTAATCATAAATTGTGCCGTTACCGATATCATATTTTGCCAACATATGCATAATAACTCCACCGTGTGTGACAATCGCAATATTCTCTATATTACTATCGCTTACATCTGCAACAATAATATCTAGACAATCTTTTATACGATTAAATAGATCCACCCTACTCTCTCCACCGACGATCTCTCTATCATCTGAGTTAGTAAAAGTTTTATACTCTTCTGTATCTTTAAGTTCATCATAACTCATGCCTTCAAAAATACCAAAATCACGTTCTTTTAACTCATCTAAAACGGTGTAAGATGTGTCAGGAAATATAGTCGCAACTGTTTCAATACAGCGTCTCATTGGGCTTGAATATAGTTTGCTAAAACAGATATCTTTATCTAACCATAGCGAAACTAATTCTTGTTTGCCATCCTCTGTTAACGATATATCTGTCGCTCCTAAATATCTTCTCTCTTTATTCCAAAGAGTTAATCCATGTCTTATCAAATAGATATTGTAACTTAAAATAATAACCTCCCTGTTTAAAATTAGATATATTATATCTTATCTACTTATCACAAATAATAACATAAAAGTATCTGTGGAGCGTATATTAAATCTGTAACATATAATTTTCAATCTATGAAAACAGTTTTCTCACAAGATCACTCAAACCGAATATACTCTTAATATACATATTTAAAATCTATGATTTCTTAATATCAACCTTAATCTTAATCTTAATCTTCATCTTCAAGATTAGTTTCAATCTCATCAATAAGCTATAACGGACAACATAATAACAATAAATATTATAGGCTCAGCTGATAGAACACAAAATCCTAAAGTATCGTCTGTAACTCCACCGAACAATCTTTTGTTAAACACTCTAAATATAAAATACATAAAAATCATAAAAATATTAATAATAATCATCGCTATCAATCCGTAAAATATATAGAGAAATATTGAGATTGAAAATATATATGTTAAAGAAATTAAAATCAATCTGCTAACTCTAAACTTTGATAACCTTATATATAGACTTCTGGACTCATCCATTTGTTCATATGCTTTAATCGTAACTACCAACAATAACCCTATAAATCTTGAAATGATAGGTGTTACAATTAATATAGTGGGAGTGAGATCTGATTTATAAAACTCTATAAATATGAATAGATATAAGAATGTATAGATAATACCACATATTGTGCCTGCTCTTGAATAATCGGTTTTAGCAACACTTAGTTTTTGTAATCTAATATCGCTTGGTGCTAATATCTGAGATGAAAATATAGAGTATAATGTATGTAGAAAATTATCGATATAAATGTTTCTGGTTAAAACAATAGGAATTGTGAATGCGATAACTGAAAATAATATCGCCTGAGATTCAACTTTAAGTGCAATAAAATACCATAAAAATAACGCTAACCCGATTATAAAACCTTGAATAGGAAGAGTTAAATATCTATAATCGTACGGAAGTTTAATAAAACTATCATTCTTAGAGAAAGCTGATTTAACCTTTGAAAACAACCCCATTATCAATAATACAAATTTATCTATCATATATCATTCTCACATATTATATTCAATATATTATACTCAATATAATTATCAACCTATTCAAACATTTTATCAAAAAGAGTTTCAGCAATCACAAGATCTTCCTCTCTATTGATGTTTATAAACTGCTCATTTAAAACGCCTGCGTAATTGAAACTATTCTCATAAACTGCACAGTAGTTCAGTTCGCTAAAAATATCATTAAGTCTATAAATTCCATTACTGTAAAAATTTAAAAAAATCTCTTTCACGTTTTTATTATAGATAGAAATCAACGGCATCAGCTTATCATTTATTTTAGGAGTTGCTATATCAAATCTATCTAATGAGTTCATCAATATATCAACAATCTTACTATTAATAAATGGCATGTCGGCTGCGATCACAAGTATCTTATCATGCTTCGCTCTATCAAATGCAGTGAGCAGACCAGCTAGTGCCGATTGACATTCATAATCATCTTCAAGATATCTAACATTACTTTCAAACGGTTTATACTTATCTTTATCTCTTGAAATGAACATTACATCATCTGATATTTTTTTAGCAAATGATAAGGGATAAGAGTATAACGGTTTCTCTCTCAACATAGTTAAAGTTTTGTCGCTTCCAAAACGTCTGCCCTTGCCTCCTGAGAGGATCGCAACTGATAGATCTTTATACATAAAATAATTTATCATAATTATATATATAACAGTCGATCAGTGTTCCAGCTTTGATATCACCGATTAGATCTGGTCCAAAAAGTGCAAACGCATTGCCAGATGTTAAGCTAGATATTTTATACGACTCTTGAGATGCAAGTGGTGTTACAACTAAGCCTTCATCATCAATAGACACGAAAACTCTTTCAAACTCAGTTCTGCCTTTCTTCTTGACTATCTCTTTTGTAAGCCTTGCTTTAACTGCTTTTGGATAAAAGTTTGATACGCCACTCATCTTTCTAACACCTGACAGCACATATAGATATGTACAAAACATAGCAGACACTGGATTGCCTGGAGCTGCGAAAATAGGTGTAGAGTTATAATACCCAAATGCAAAATGTTGTCCAGGTTTCTGATTAATATTATTGAATAACCACTCAAATTTTAAAGTTTTTGCAACCTCATGTAGTAGATCAAAATCACCAACAGAAATTCCTGCAGATGTGATTATCATATCATACTTCTCTGCACTTTTAAAAACTGTTAAAAGTTTTTCAAGATCATCTTCAACAACTCCTAAGTAATCAACGTTGCATAAAGATTTTGGAAGCAAATGTTTTATACCAACTCCGTTTGAATCAAATGTTTTAAGTGGAGAGTTATAATCTGATAAATCAGCTATCTCATCTCCTGTTGATATTACAGCTATATTTATTTTACGGTAAACTGATATGTAAAAGATCCCAGCAGATACAAGTCTTGATATATGATATGCAGTAACTGTTTCACCTATAAAATTGATCTCATCACCGATCTTTATATCTGTTCCTGCGTTACGAATATTTGCACCTGCTTTGATCTCATCATTTATAGTGACGATCTCTTTGCCGTTATCTGTTAATTCATGAGGGATAACTGTGTCTGCTCCACTAGGTATGAAAGCACCTGTCATTATTCTAAACACTTTACCAGCCTCTAACTTTAATCCATCAATACTGCTTCCTGCTGCAATGTTACCCATAACATCAAGTTTCATAGGATACTTTTTTATATCTGAATGAATAATAGCGTAGCCATCCATCGCAGAGTTATCAAGTGGCGGTAGAGATCTTGTTGAGAAAACTTTGTCAGATATAACTCTTCCTAAAGATTCATATACTGATATTTTCTCATAGCTTCCTTTATCTAACTTGTTTAAAATAATATCTAACGCTTCTGTAAATTTTAATGACATATCATCCTCGTATAGTTGAAAATTAAATTTTAATATATAATAATTATATCTCAGAATATCATAAATATATTCTTATTGCTAATCAAAAATAATTTTACATTTCTCTTACATCATCATAACATTTTAATTGCCGTTACCTGTGATAATAGTCACGTTATGAAAAATAAAAAAAGAAATCAAAAAAATACCTCGAATGCCGTTTTCAAGTTTCTCACTTTTTTTGCGTCCTCTTTAACCATCGTTATAATTATATCGATGATAATTTCTCTCTTCTATCAATCTATCCCTGCAATTCAAAAATTTGGATTTGTAGATTTTATTTTTACTAGAGAGTGGTCGTTTAATAAAGATATCTACGGTGCATTCAGACCGTTAGCTGGAACAATCTTAACCTCGATCGGAGCGTTACTGCTTGCGATCCCTATTGCGTTAGGTATTGCTATATTTATAACCGAAATTTGTCCTGCCTTTTTGAGGAACATAATCTCATCTGCTATCGAACTGTTAGCCGCTATTCCATCAATAATATATGGCATGTGGGGACTTTTTACATTAGCTCCACTTATTGAAGGAACTGTTCAAAAAGCTGTATCATCAACGATCGGATTACTACCAGTAATAGGTCCGATGTTTCAATCTGAATATGCAGGTGGAGTATCAATATTTACTGCATCAATCGTTCTATCAATTATGGTTGTACCATTCATTGCAGCGATCGCTAGAGATACGTTCACTCAAACTCCTGATATATTAAAAGAATCAGCGTACGGACTTGGTGCTACTAAATGGGAAGTTGTACGATATATAGTTCTGCCATACAGCAAGACTGGTGTGCAAAGTGGAATAATAATAGCAGCTGGTAGAGCGCTAGGTGAAACAATGGCGATAGCTTACGTTATAGGAAATAGACACGGACCGTTAAACTCAATATTTGATCCATACACAACTATAACATCTGTGCTTGCAAACGAGTTCAACGAAGCTGTTGGAACACAATTATCTACATTATTTCTATTAGCGTTCATACTTTTCATAGCTAACTTTATAACATTAGCAATTGCGAAAATCTACTCTAGAAGAGGATTAAGCAATGAACTATAAACTAAGAAAATTAAAAAATATAGTTATTCTATCTCTATCAGTCGGTGCTACTGGAATAGGTTTATTCTTTCTAGGATTTATATTATACGATCTTATATCGAAAGGATTTTCATCTATTAATATAGAATTATTTACTGTAGATCAAACTCCTCCAATACTTGATGATGTTAAAGGTGGATTACGTCACGCTTTCATCGGACAAATAATCTTAACTGTTGTTGCAACATTAATAGCTGTACCACTTGGATTATTAGGTGGAACGTATCTTGCTGAATACGGCAGGCATAAAAGGATCGGAAGAGTTATATCGATGCTAGCAGATATTTCTGTATCTATGCCATCAATCATTGTTGGAACATTTGTCTACGCAATATTAGTTAAACCGTTAGGAAGTTATAACGGATTTGCAGGAGCTATTGCACTTGCTATCATAATGCTACCTGTAATCACGAGAACAACTGAAGAGATGTTGAAACTTGTGCCATGGACATTAAGAGAGGCAGCGTTCGCACTCGGTGCTAGCTATAACAATTTAATAGTTAAAGTTGTTTGGAGAGGTGCTGCAACTGGAATATTCACAGGTGTACTTTTAGCTATTGCTAGAGTTGCTGGTGAAACTGCTCCATTACTATTCACATCATTTAACAATACACAATTATCATTTGATTTAACAAAACCGATGCCGTCATTAACTGTGTCGATATATCAATATGCATCATCGCCTTATTCATCTTGGATAAATATGGCGTGGGCTGCGGCTCTGATTATAACTGTAGCGATACTTATACTTAACCTTATAGGTAAACTGCTAATCAACTGGAGGTATAAGAGTTGAAAACTGAACATGAAATAGTTTTAGAAACAAAAGATTTAAATTTTTATTACGGCAAAAAGTTAGCTGTAAAAAATATCACAATGCAATTTCCTAAGAATATGGTGATAGCTTTAATAGGACCTTCTGGTTGTGGAAAAACAACTCTGCTTAGATGCTTTAATCGTATGCACGATCTTTATAAAGGTACAAAATATGAAGGTGAAGTTCTTTTTAATAATGAAAATATTTTGAGTAAAGAAACTGATGCAACTCAACTTAGAGAACAGATCGGTATGGTGTTTCAAAAACCTACTCCGTTCCCTATGAGCATATCTGAAAACATAGCTTACGGTTTAAGTCTTAAAGGTATTAAAAATAAAACTGAACAGAAAGATAGAATTGAGAAAGCTTTAAAAGAAGCTGCTCTATGGGATGAAGTTCATGATAGATTAGATAAAAACGCTAACGGATTATCTGGCGGACAACAACAAAGATTAGTTATAGCAAGAGCGTTAGCTGTTGAACCATCGGTTATACTTTTTGATGAACCAACATCTGCACTTGATCCGATATCTACATCTAAAATTGAAGAGCTAATCTCTGAACTTAAATCAACTGTATCAATTATAATTGTTACACACAATATGCAACAAGCTGCAAGAATATCTGATAAAACTGCGTTCCTATATCTTGGTGAATTAATTGAGTATAATATAACTGATAAAATATTTACAACACCTGATAACGAACTGACTGAAAGATATGTTACTGGAAGATTTGGCTAAAAAAAAAATTATCAATTTGTAATTCTTTAATAGATAAAAAATAATATATTTATCTATTCCTAATTCTTTGATAGAATATAAATAATATTAACATGGGTGAAATATAATGAAAAGAGCTGAGATAGATTATAATGAATTAAAATCAAATCTAGCAAAAATGTCTGAAGTAACGATTAGCATGATAAATGATTCAATCAAGGCGTTACAAACTAAAGATAATCAACTTGCACAAAATGTGATAGATAGAGATATTATCGTTGATGAACTCGATATCAAAATTGATGAATCATGCATGAAAATAATCGCACTCTTTGAACCTAAAGCTGCTGATTTAAGATACATAATAACATGTCTGCGTATCATCGTTGATCTTGAAAGAGTTGGTGATCATGCAAAACGTATCGCTAAATTATCTATTAAACTTTCTCCTTTTGAAACTATTAAAGAGTATGTCGATCTACCGAGAATGGCTGAGAAAGCATCTATAATGGTGCAAGGTGCACTTGAAGCTTATTTTGAAAAAAATGAGAAAAAAGCATTAGAGATAGCTGTACTTGATGAAGAGATTGACGCATTTCAAAAACAGATTAATAGAGAGTTAATCACTTATGTTATTGAAGATGTTTCTAATATAAAAAATATTATACGACTTATCAATATCACAAGAAGAATTGAAAGAATTGCAGATCATGCAAAAAATATAGCAGAACTTGTTTCGTTTATGTTGACTGGAAAAATCTCAAGACATACTGAAGTGCTACAGGACAATAATGACTAGAATTTTGCTCATTGAAGATGATAATGATATTAGAGAACTTATTAAATATAACTTAGAGAAACGAGCTCATACAGTAATCGATCATGATAATGCCAATAGTGCACTTATAACACTTGAAGATGTAGCGATAGATTTGATACTGCTTGATATAATGCTACCTGGACTCAAAGGAACTCAGTTCCTTAAAATAGTTAGAGATAAACAATCTACAAAAAATATACCTATCATAATTATATCTGCAAAAAATAGAGAAGAAGATATTATCTCTGCACTTGATAGTGGAGCTGATGATTATCTTCCTAAACCGTTTTCAATTGAAATGCTTGTTGCAAAAATTAATTCTATACTTAGAAGAGCTGAATCTATAAACACAACTGACAAAATTTTAGAGGTAAATAATATCTCTATTGATGATAATAAACATAAAGTGTTTGTAGATAAAGTTGAGATAAAATTGACGTTAAAAGAGTATGAATTATTAAAACTTTTCTTAACTAACAAAAATAAAATATTTACTAGAAATCAACTCCTAAACTCTATATGGAGTTACGATAGTGAGGCTATGACTAGAACTGTTGACTCGCACATCGCCTCTTTAAGAAAAAAACTTGGTGATGCATCAAATATAATTGTTTCTATTCCTAAAATAGGATATGGAGTTGAAGTATGAACCCTCTACTGAAAATATTTTCTATAATTTTTATACCAATTGCATTTATCATTCTTGCAAATCATTACATCTCATCTGAGATCATTAAAGAGAATAGTTACAAACTGCTCAGAACAGTTATGAGCAGTAATTGGGATCTTATATCCAATATAAATCTTAAAGATATCAAATCTATTGAACAGTATGATAGATTAAAATCTGTAGCTAACAAATCTAATATGCGTTTTACAGTTATAAATAATCAAGGCGTTGTGCTTCTTGATACGGATGTTACCTACGATAATATATCAAAAATGCCTAGCCATATTAATAGAGATGAAATACGTAACGCTATGTTTAATATCCCAAATTACTCTACTCGTATCAGCGAAACAACAGGTAATGAAACTGTTTATTATGCGAAAATGTTAAACGATAATGTAACATTAAGAATTGCTTATGATATAAACTACTTAAACTCAAATAATAATCATACTGAATATCAAGCATTGATTTTACTTAACATAATATTGATATTAGTTGCGATAGCTACAATTATCACAGCTATTAGATTATCTGATCCTATTAGAAAACTTAAAAAAATGTCTGACATTTTACTCAATAATAAAAATGAAAGCATACCAGAATTTACCGATCCAACAATGAATAAAATATCTGATGCAATCTTGATAACACATAAAAACTTAACTAAACATAAAACACTTTTAGATATCGAAAAAGAGAAAATCAGTATCGTGTTTGAAGTGATGAATGAAGCAATTCTATTGATTGATAGTGGCGATAAATTAATATATTTTAATACGCAAGCTGAAAAACAGCTAGGTATAAATCTTAAAGAAGGTATCCATATTAAAAGTGATATTATGAATATCAATATCATAAATTTTATTTCATATGCACTACAAAGCACCGACAATAAACCTTTTTTAATTAAACTGAATGAAAGAATGTTTAGTAGTTATGTAAAAAAAATCAATAATCAATCACTAATCGTTTTCTATGATAATACCGATCAAAATAATTATGATGATTATAAAAATATTTTAGTAGAAAATATTACGCACGAACTTAAAACTCCACTATCACTTATTATCGGTGCATCTGAAACCATTATCAACGATGATAAAATGGATAACGATATAAGAAATAAATTTCTTAAACAGATAAACAACAACGCTAATAGATTAAATAATATCATCAATGACACTATTGAATTATGTAAACTTGACACCGAAGAAAATATGCAATTTATAAATGAAAGCACAATTGTTGCAAATCTTGTAGATGATATTTTTAATTATCTACCGAAAGATCATAATAAAAATATCGTATACAATATCAATGTTGAAGGTGGAAATGTTAATATCAGACACTTCGACCTGCTCTCAATATTAATCAATCTCATATCTAACGCTTCAAGATATTCTACTGGTGATAATATTCTTGTTGATATTACTAGAGATCAAAACCAAGTAATTATTAAAGTTGAAGATGAAGGTCCTCTTATACCTGTTGAAGAGAGAAATAAAATATTTGAAAGATTTTATACAGTACATAAATCAAGATCGAGAGATCTATCAGGTTCAGGGTTAGGCTTATCAATCGTTAAACATATAACGAATATTTACAACGGTATCATTAATCTTAAAGAGAGTGAAAAAGGTGGTGGTAACTGTTTTGAAATAATCTTAATTGAAAAACGTGTGATTAATGAGAAGTAACTAAATAAATATATAACATATTTAATAGTGCTAAATAACAAACTATACCGTTTAAAAACAGTAACTAGTGGTAAATAAATAATAAATCCAACAATAACTAATTAACAAACTATACCGTTTGAAAACAGTAGCTAGTGGTAAATAAATAATAAGTCCAACAATAACTAATTAACAAACTATACCGTTTGAAAACAGTAGACCGAACAATAAATAACAGATTTAAAATTATAAAAATAGCGAGCTTATAGTAAATACTATTTGCCCGCTATTTTTTATATATATTATTCTTTGATAAATTAATCAAGAAAACCACACTGCGTTACAGTAATTTCTACTGAGTTGCAAGATCAATTAATGTCTCTTTTAACACTCTATATAACAATTTAATATCTTCTGGATCAACCATCTCTTCAGGTGTGTGGCTCATACCATTTGTGTTTCTAACAAATATCATTCCAGCTCTTGTTATCTCTGTCATATTCATAGCATCATGCCCTGCACCACTTACTACATTTATAGACTCTATACCTAACTTCTGCGTAGCATTAATTATTGTTGATGAAACAACAGCATCCATAGGTACTGGATCTTCATCTGATATCTTATTCATCTCAATATCAACAGAATGTCTTGTCGCAATCTTCATACACTCATCTTCAATAAGCTGTGAAGCTTCATCTCTAAAAGCTTTAACACTTCCTCTTAAATCTAGCGATACCTCAGCCTTGCCTGGAACAACATTCATCGCACCTGGAGAAACCTTAATATCTCCAACTGTTGCAATAACATTCTTATCTGCATATGCTAACGCTAAGTTTCTAACAGCTAATATAAGTTCCGCCGCTGCAACTAACGCATCCTTTCTATCTGATATTTTAGTAGCTCCAGAATGAGCAGCCTCTCCAACTATGTTAATCTTGTAGCGAATAGGTGCAGATATCGCTTCAACAACACCGATAGGTTTATCCGCATCAAGAAGATCTTTACTTTGATCTATATGAACCTCTACAAATGAATGAAACTCATCTGCCGTTCTTTTTGACTCACCTAACTTATTGAAATCTAAACCGTTCTCTGATAACACATCAATTAATGTATTACCTTCTTTGTCTTTTGCTTCTTTAAATTTAGATAAAACATCTCTACCAACCATAACTTTACTGCCCATAGTCGCATGTCCAAATCTGCTCGACTCTTCTAGTTGAAACACAATAAGCTCTAATGGACGATTAAGTTTAATACCATCATCTTTAATTGATTTTATAGCAGCTATTGAAGCAGCTACACCTAAAATACCATCGTAATGTCCACCGTTTGGAACTGTATCAATATGCGATCCTGTAGCAACTGCTGCAAACTCTTTACTTCCGCCATCATATCTTGCGATAATATTACCAAATCCATCTATTCTTGATGTTAAACCAAGATCTTTTATGATATTTAAAATATACTCTCTAGCTTCAATATCACTCTTTGAAAAACCTAATCTGTTAGATCCTCCATCAGACGTTCTACCGATCTTAGATAAATCTTCTACAATCTTTAAGACAAAATCTTCACACATAATAATTCCCCGTTTACATTAATTATTGCTACAAACGACACGTAGACACTAGTTTTAAAATCTAAATATCACGCTAGTTTATTCTACAAGCATATATACATCAACAATACTTTTATCATCACTAAAATAAGTCATATTTCATCTATTTTTATAGCTCGACTCATAACAAGTAATTTATTGTAATAAATAGATAAGTGATTTTTTTAATTATAACTACCATTAAGCATATTTAAAATACTATACCTTGAATTGATATAATATTTTAATATAAATAGTCACAACTATACTGATTTAAACTCTGATATATTTTAATATCCAAAATTATCTTATTAGAAAATCTTACTTAATAAGGTTAGATATTTCTTTAAACTCTTTCGCTGCACTTGTTCTTAATAGTTGAAATAAAACTACTTCAGTTACAGATATTAACGCTCCAGCATTTTGCATATAATCTATACCTATCTCCCAATTGAACTCATTACGAGAGATTACTGCATCTGAAACAACATGCACTTGATAACCTTTTTGTAGAAGATCTATAGCTGTTTGAAGAACACATATATGCGTTTCCATTCCGACGATTACTACTGATTTTATTTTTTCATCTTCTAATAATTGATTAAATCCTGAATCGTTTGCACAGCTGAATTCTTTCTTTTCAAAACGATAATGAGGCTTAATAATTCCACTTAATTCTTCAAGCGTTTCTCCTAGCCCTTGTGGATTTTGAAGCGATTCACAAACTGGTAAACCCATCATGTGAAATGATGTTGCTAAGATATCAATGTTTGTTACAATCGTATCAAGCATCTCATCACTCATAGCTGCTGCTAATTTTGTTTGCACATCTACAACTAATAAAACTGTGCTTTCTCTATTCAATGTATACATATTTTAAACCTCTATAAACTATATAATATCTGCAAATTAATCATCAGTTTTTTTACTAAATTTTGATGTTATTTTTGCTGTAATTTGAATCATTCTTTCTAAATAATAAAACGTTAAAGGAGTTAATATTAAAGTGAATAAAACCGATGCTGCCATTCCACCAATTAAAACTGAACCCATAGATAATTTCATCATATTTGACGAAAATAACTGAGGAACCATACTAAGAATAATTGCGATTGAAGTCATCATTACCGTTCTCATCTTATTCGATAACGCTTCCCACATTGCATCCTTAATTGTTGCTCCGTCATCTTTAATCTTAGCAATAGCGTATTCAACAACCAGTATCGCATTATTAACAGACAAACCAACAAGCATAATCATTGCAAGCATTGATCCGATATTGATACTTGAATCTGTAAAGAATAGAAATACAAATACCCCTGCAAACGATGTTACAATAGATATCGCAATCGTTATCGGATGTATAAAACTATTTAATACAGCAGCCAGTACCATGTACGTTAATATAACCGCAAGGATAAAAGCTTTACCCATTTCAGCATTTGTTTCAGCTGCATTCTCTGCATTACCTGCAAAATAGTAACCGTAGCCATCATCAAATTTTATCGTTTCTAATTTTTCAACAAGCAATGTCTGTACTTTACCTAATGAACTTTTACCTAATGTTAATTCAATTTCGACAACACGCTGTCTATCCACTCTTAACAGATCTGATGTTGATTGAACATCTTTAATCTCACCTAAAGTAGAGATAGGAATTAATCCTTTTGGAGATGAAACAAATATGTTCTCATAAACTTTTGCAGAGTTTCGAGAATGAGGATTTAATAAAATATTAATATCGTAACGGTTACCATCTTCTTTATATTGATTATTATCATCACCATAAATTGACGCTCTAATCACTCTTGCTATCTGAGCATTATTAATTCCATAAGCATTTAACACTTCTTGATTAGGTATAAACCTACTCTCAGTTTTAGGTATACTATAACTCGACTGGATAGACCTAAAAACATCAGCATCAACCAATAATTTTCCAATCTCTTTAGAGTATTCAACCAATTTATCGTAATCAAGTCCATAAATATTTAACGTTAAATCAACATTACCATCACCCCTAAGTGCAGAAACTTCAACATCTGGAATTCCTGAAACCTCTTCAGTGATAAGTACTGCTAAATCAAGATCTGATAACTCTCTATCATCAGCTGGAACTAAGTTTATAAATAACTGTGCGTTCGTAGGTCCATTTTCACCTATCTGTCCGATAGATGATTCAACTTCAGGATGAGATAAAACTATATCATCAATCAATTTAAGTTTAGCTGTTGTTGTTTCTATAGTTGATCCTTGAGGTGTTACAATTTTAACATTCAACTCATCTTGATCGGAAGAAGGTTGGAATTCAAATCCTAAATATTTTATAAGCATTATTGAAGATATCATTATAGCTAACGATATAGCTAATCCTATAACTTTAAATCTCCAAAGAAATTTAAATATCGTGAAGTAATTTGATACTATAAAATTATTTAAAGCATCTGATGCTTTTTCAAATATACTTTTCTTTGTATGTGCTTTAAACAGTTTCGCAATAAGCATAGGTGCTAATGAGAAAGATATAATAATAGATATTATTGTTGCATAAACTACCGTCATACCAAACTGTACGAAAAATTTTCCTGCAATCCCACCCATAAATGCGATAGGAATAAACACCGCTAGGTTTGTTCCTGATCCTGCAAAAATCGGTAAAATAACAGCTTTAGTTCCCTCAATCGCTGCATCCTCAGGAGATAATCCTTCTGCAAGTTTCGCCGTTGCACTCTCCAATATAATAATCGCATTTGCAATAAGCGTTCCTAAAACAGATGCTATTGCAAGGAGTGTCATAGAATTTATTGTAAATCCTGCTTGCGAAACAAGAAACATTGTTGCTATTAATGATGTCGGAATAATAATTGTTGTAACTAAAGTTGATGATATATTTGCAGTGAAAATAAGAATAACTATAACCGTTAAAATCATTCCGACAACAATACCTTCAAGAGTTGAAACAGTTTCTTCATATATATATGTAGAGGTATCTTTAACGATTTTAAGTTCCATTCCTGGTTCTAATTTAAGTTTTTTAATTGAAGGAAGTTTTGCGTTGACCTCTTTAGATATCTCAATCGCATTACCATCACTTGAGTTTTTAAGGAATAAAATTACTGAATCCTCAGCATTATATGTAGCCCCATCTTCACGATCAGCTATAGAATCTTCAACATTAGCAATTTCGCCAAGTTTAAAATTTCTACCTTCAGCTGTTGTAAAAACAAGATTTCTAATATCATCCATAGATGAAAATTCAGTATTAAATTTAACGTTCGTTGCACGACCTAATTGCTTAATCTCACCACCTGACACATTAACATTTGAGTTAGATACTCCATCAATAATATCAGCAATAGTAATGAAATTCTGTTTCATAAGTTCAGCGTCTAAGGTAATTCTAATCTCCCTTATATCACCACCGTTAACATCAACAGATGAAACTCCTCCAACAGAGTTAAAAACTGGTTTTAGATCATTATCAGCAAATTCATATAAATCTTTTAACGAATGATTATCAGATGATAGTGATAATATAAGAACAGGAGCTGCTAAAATATCTACCTTTGATATAAGTGGTGTTTCAATATCTTTAGGAAATTCATCTAATACAGCATCAACCTTATCTTTAACTTCAAGCAGTTGTATATTAACATCAGCAGAAATATCAAACTCGATCATGATAAGCGCCATAGAATCAAACGCTTGTGCAGTGATCTTTTCTATTTGAGATACTTCACTTACTGCATCCTCAACTATTTCAAGTATCTCTGACTCAATCTCTAAAGGAGTTGCACCAGGATAAACGATTTCTACTGATACAATCGGTAGATCAATTTTTGGATACTCTTCTATATTTATAGCAAACATAGCTACAGCACCCATCAATACAAAGAATAGCACTAACATTAATGTGGTTACAGGCCGTCTAACAAATGCTTTTATCATCTACTCAGTCCTTATTTAATATTTCAAGCTTTTTATTAATATTTAAAGCTTTCCATTTTTTGAGATTTTTTATCATTAACAATTAAAACTTTTTTACCATCAAACAATTTTTTCGTATCGCTTGATATAATTAGATCACCAACTTTTAAGCCAGATTTAATATAGCAAGAGTAACCATCACACAATGGCACAGTTAACTCTAATTCTTTAGAAACATTATCTTCAACTATCCATGCAAAATATTTATCATCTAAAATCTGTAAATATGTTCTTGGCACAGTAATAACATTTTTATACTCTAAAAATACAACTTTTGCTGAGTAAAATGTACTCGTTTCTAATTTCTCATCAAACGATATATCTATTGCATAGAAGCCCGTTCTCCAATCTTTAGTACCAGATACACGGACTACTTTACCTAATATTATTTTAGAATTTTTATCTTCAATAATATCTCGTCCATCTACCTTAACAGTTCTTGGTAATAAAACATCACTTCCAACTTTAATACTTTTAATTAGATCTGTATCAGAATACGCTCTATACAATTTACTGTTAGGTAGTTTTACAAATGCTAAGTCTTTGATAAATATAGATTTATCATGTAACACAACTTCTTTGACATTAACAGGAAAACCTTCCTTATTATATATCTTCTCTAAATTTACAACTTCAATATCTCTTAAAATTATCTCATCAATCTTTTTGAAAGAGAAATAAATCATAAAACCGATAACTACAAATATAACTAATAGCTTTATCCATCTAAACATTATTGTGATACCCCTGGTAAATATCTTCCGATCGCTGCTAGTGATGAGAAGATATTATTCATTGTTAATGCTCTATCACGTTTAAGTTGTGATAAAGTTCTTTCCACATCATTTAACTCTGTTGCAGATGTTTGTCCGTTAAGAAATCTTGCAAGTGATAGTTCGTATGAACGCTGTCCTAAAACTATCGCTTCGTTATTAAGTGTTAATATGTTTTGGTATTGATTATAAATAAGAAGAGAATCTAAAAGCTCGCTTGTTATATTTCTTCTTTCTGAATTTTTTTGAAAACCTTTTATTTGACTATCTGCAATAAATTGCTTCTTTTGTGACTTCGATTTAAATCCATCAAAAAACTCATAAGTTAAGAAAATTCCAACATACCCTTCATCGCTTGTAATGTTACCTGCTGGCAAACCTAGTGATACTGTATCTGAAAAGTTACCGTAATTACTTATTCCATAACCACCTGCAAGGCTTAGTTTTGGAAGATTACCTTTTCCTACTGCTTTAGCATTATACATATCTGATTCGATCTGAATATCATATATTTTTAACTGGTTGATAAGTTCAACCCCGTCACTATTACTTAAATTAGAAGTGATTATTTCATCAGTTAATACAGGTTTATTCATCTTGCCAAATAAAGTTGATAGATTAATTTCTTCATTAGAGTCTATATATATCAACGTTTTAAGCAATCTATAAGCGTTTGATCGATCAATATTAGTTGTTGCAACCTCAATTTTTCTACTTGCTATATCAGCTGATATTTTTATTAAATCGGCTTGTGGTGCTCTTACAGCTGCTTGAGTTTCTATCAGTTTTTTACTTTTTACAGCATTTGCATAAGACTCTTTAGCGATATCTAAAAATAGATCCGATACAAGTGCCGAGAAATAAGCTAACTTAATAGAATAAGTTAACTCGGTTTCAATAATATCTCTCTGTACCGCTGTTGCCTCTTTCGTAAACTTGACAGCCTCTATCGAGTCACTAATTGCACCAAAAGCATAAAGTAGATAATTCGCCTCAATACCGATGTTACCAAGGTAATTACTTGATGTTATACTTTTTTCAAAAAACAGATCAGACCCTACACGGTACTGTCCATTTAGTGAAACGGTTGGTAGGTTAGTTGCAGAAATTTCATTCAATACTTCTTGAACCTTTTCTATCTGTTTTAAGGCAGCATTTAGATCATCACTATTTTCTATACCTAACTGTATAGCGTTCTCTAATGAGATCTCTCTTGAATATAGGTTCACTGTGAAAAGAGATATTAGTAATATTGGAAGTAGCATACGGATCATAGTATTAAACAAACCTCTTGGTTAATTATAAATAAAAAATTCAGAGTTGATTGTAACTCATTTATAAGACAATGTAAAACAGTTTTTGTTCTCTATTTTTTTCTAATTTATTTACTATTAAATAGCTGAACAACTTATTTTAGTAGTTTACATATATTTCTTCCATATATTATAGAAGAACGTATGTATATATTACTCTACTGTTTTTTATCTGATCGGTTTATATCGTTATTCAATTTTTGGGAGTGGTTGTTCGTAAATTAATGATTGTAAATTAGAGTTCGTATATTTATCGTCACTAAATTCGTGTTTGTAAATTAGTGATTGCAAGTTAGAGTTAGTAAATTTATTGTCACTAAATTCGTGTTCGTAAATTAATGATTGTAAATTAGAGTTCGTAAATTTATCGTCACTAAATTCGTGTTCGTAAATTTGGTATTCATAAATTTGTGAATAAAAAAGAGGAGATAATTTCTATCCCCTCTTCTCTTCATATCAATTAAATAACTCTACGTTATTATTTAAAATACATTTGGAAAAAATACATACGAGAACAGTAATGCCAATATACCTACAAAAGAAGTATATATCATGAATGGCCAAAAAGTTTTACGTAGTATTAAACCCTCTTTACCACTAAGTCCAACAACCGCACACGCTGCCACAATGTTATGGATACAGATCATATTTCCTGATCCTCCACCCACTGCTTGAGATGCAACAATTATCTGATGTGGCAAATCAAGTGCTGTTGCCATGTTCCACTGAAACTCTCCAAACAATAGATCCGATACTGTGTTTGAACCTGTAATAAATGAACCAAGTCCTCCTACAAATCCTGCGAAGAATGGCCATGCACTACCAGTGATTGCCGCAACTGTTTCTGCTAATGCTAAAGGCATTGATGGTAACCCTTCTGGGTTTGTAGCCGAACCTTTAAATATTGAAACTAACGCAATCGCAAATACTAATGCAACTGTTGGTGATGTCATTTTTGAGAATGAAGTCTTCCATGCAGCTGCAACTTTTGCTTTATCCATCTTATGTAAAATTATAGTAAATAGTGACACTAGCACAAAAGGTGTAGCTGGTAGATATAAGTAATCTATTGATGCTGATACACCACTAAATCCTAAAATATCTATAAATGGAATTTTCTGTTGAACTAACCAACCTTTTAATCCAAGACTAGGGATACGAGTAATAACAAGAAGTGCTCCGATTAATACATAAGGTAACCACGCTTTAGTTTGACTCATATGTGACTGGAAAACTTTTGTCGTATCAGTTGAAATAATACCAGTCCACTCTGGCTCCCACTTATCTTGTGCTGGAAAATCCCATGTTTCCTTAGGTACAAATAAACCTTTCTTAGTTGTGAAAACCAATATGCCAAGTCCTACTAATCCACCGATCATAGATGGGAATTCAGGACCTACAAACCATGCCATAAATAGATACGGTACTACAAATACGAAACCTGCAAATAAGCAGTATCTCCATAAAGCTAGACCCTCTTTCCATGATTTGTTCTCACCGTAAAATCTAGTTAAAAATCCTAACATGAAGATAGGTAAGATAAACGCCATAGGTGCGTGCATGATAGATGACCACTCTCCTATCACTTTTGCAAATGAACTGTAATCAACAAAATTAACACCAGCAGCTCCTGTTGCTACTGCATCATTAACTAAGCTTGTTAACGGATTTAATCCAACTAATATAGGTGTTCCAACTGCTCCAAATGTTACTGGGAATGAGTTAAAAACTAAACATATTACTGCTGCTGCAAAAGGAGGAAAACCTAACGCTAATAGTAACGGTGCTGCAAGTGCTGCAGGTGTACCAAAGCCAGCTGATCCCTCAATAAACGCTGCAAACATATAACCAACTATAATCGCTTGAACTCGTTTATCTTTACTTATATTCTGCATGCCATATTGTATAGTTTCCATACCGCCACTCATCTGTAGAGTGTACAGAATAAGAATAGCTCCAAATACTATGTACAGAACGCCAACAGCTGTTACCGCACCTTGAAGTGATAACGCTACTATATATTTATAATCAAGTCCCCAAATAAATACACCAGCCAATACTACTGTTAGCCACGCAAGTGGCATAGCTTTCATCGCACTCCAACGTAATCCAACCATTAACACTAATGCTACTAAAATAGGTAGCATTGCAAAAATTGCTAAAACTGTTACCGACATAATTTTTCCCCCTCTATTCATTCTTAAATCTTAATACTCTCGAAACATTAATTCTCTTTTGAAAGTATTAATACCTATAAAAATTTAAATACTCTTCAAAGACTTAGTATGCTCTAAAAAATCAACACGCTTGTAAATATTAGTACGCTCTACAAACTTAGTACGCTTGAAAACCCTAATACTTTACAAAAGTTGAATACGCCAGATACTAGCACAATATTATTTCAAATTTTCTGCTAAAAGTTCTGCGATATGTCCTACATTTAGCTTGCTCTTTCTCTTCTTAGCTCCACCTTTAAGTTGGATAACACAACCTGGACAATCCATAACTAATCTTGTTGCACCAGTTGCTTCGAAGTTATCAATTTTTCTATTTACAATTGAACCAGATAGATCTGCAAATTTCACAGAGTATGTTCCACCAAATCCACAACATGTATCTTCTTCTGCTGCTGGAACGTAATCGGCTGCATATGCGATTAACTCTCTTGGCTCTTCTGTAACTTGAAGACCACGACACTCATGACATGCTGCATGATAAGTTACTTTCTCTCCTGAATTGTTAAAATCTTCTGCTTTTATATCTAATGTGTTACGTGCAAAGAAACTAAAATCCTGTATCTTAGATGAGAACTCTTCTGCTTTTTTCGCATATTCAGGTTCATCATGAAATATCTCTGCGTAAACATTCTTTAAGAACGATCCACAAGATGCACATAATGTAACAATTGCATCGTAGTTACCATCAACAAACGCATCTATATTTCTTCTAGCTACACTCTTAACTGTATCTCTCTCTCCAACCATTTCAAGTGGCAATGCACAACAACCTTGATCTATTGGAAATGAAACATTTACATTTTTTGCTTCAAATATTTTTATCGCAGCAACTAGTTGTTCTGGATACATAAAATCTTGTGCACAACCAGAGAAGATCGCTATATTTGCTTTAGGCTTATCAACCACTTTAGGCTTAACTTTCTTCCATTGATCTCTAAATGATTTAGATGCAATCGCTGGTAACGCTCTAAAGTTGTGACTTGGAAATAACATTAATGGAAGATGACGTTGAAATTTTGTTCCAGCAGTGATTGGAAGCTGTGCATAACTTGCAAACTTCAATAATCTATGGAACATTTTTCTGTCACCCATAACAGCTTTCATTAATTTTCTATCAACAGATGAGCCATACTCTCTAACTAATCTAACTCTAACTTCTCTAATAAGTTTAGGAAGATCGATACCTGATGCACAAACCGTTTTACATGCATCACAGTTAATACAGTTTTGTGCTAAAATTTTTGCATTCTCATGTCCATGATATAAATAAGTTAATATTAGTCCAACTGCACCTATATATATATAACCCATTTTATGTCCACCAACTAAGCGATAAACTGGACAAACATTCGCACAAGCACCACAACGTACGCAACGCATAACTTCGCTAAATATCGGATCTTTTGCTACTTTACTTCTACCGTTATCAAGAAATATAATATGCACTTGACGTGTTTTATCTTCAGTTATTTCACTGTTAGTTGCACCACATATCCAACTAACATATGATGTTAAAAGTTGGGCTGTTGCGTTTCTTGGCAAGATCAGCATAGTTGTTAACGCTTCTTCTAATGTTGGCATTAATTTATCTAATCCTGTAAACGCTACATGTATTCTTGGGAGAGTTGTAACAAGACGAGCGTTACCTTCGTTTGTGACCGTTGCAATAGAACCATTTTCAGCAGATCGGAAGAGCGTCGTGTAGGGA
>CAMRCY010000038.1 GCA_947041165.1 uncultured Deferribacteraceae bacterium
TCGTACCCATTGCAGCCTCTGCTGTTTGTAAGTAAGATAAACCATCTTGTGCATTCCTTGATGCAACCGCTAATCCTGAAATCTGACCAGCTAACTTATCTGCAACCGCTAATCCTGATGCATCATCTGCTGATGAATTAATACGAAGTCCTGTTGATAACTGCTCTATCGTTTTCGATAAACTGTTATTCGCTCGATTTGTTGCACTCTGACCAACTAACGCCGTTGGGTTAGTCATAATTGATAATGCCATAATAATATCCTCCATGAATAATTTTTTCTATATGATAACCCCAATGATAAACGTGGAAGTCCTTCCCTCATCTAAAATCGGAATGTATGCATACTCAAATCCATAAAGTTTTATACATCTCAAAAATACTGACCAACCAACAACACTAGAGATATATTTATATTATTCCTAGATAATTATTATTATTAATCAACTCTTTGAGCAAAAAATGACTTCAGCGATATATTTCGAAAATATGGGTTTCAAAATATATTTTAATACTGTTTTTGCACCAAAATAACCAAATTGTAATTTAAATTTCAAACCATCTGTTAAATTGTTCTTTAAATTTTATCCTCCTAATTTCTACATAACTGCGCTAAAGCATCCATTGTGAATAATGTCGAACATTTGTTCAATTCCTCCGACGCTACCCTAATATAAAACTTCTTGTCTACTCGAGATCCTATTCCTAATCGCTCCATATCTGATCTCATAACTTCTATCTTATCTTCTAAACTCTCTAATCTTTTATCTATCGATCTTTCCATAGCGGAATCCTCACTTTATTAAGTAATATCAACAACCTAAGCAATACTTATTATAGTAACTACTTATCACCCAAAAACCTTAATACAACTGATACTATTAGTTACTGTAATAACTGCATAGCATAGCTAGGTAACTGGTTCGCTTGTGCTAGCATCGCTGACGCTGCTTGTAATATCGTCTGCTCCGATGCTAGGCGTGTTGACGCTTCCGCTATATCTAATTCCCTTATTCTTGAATCTGCTATCGACATATTCTCTCTTGCTACATCTAAGTTTGAAATCGTATAATCTAGTCTATTCATCTGAGCACCTAATACTGCTCTTGTCTGATTTATACTATCTAACGCCTGATCTGCTTTAGTAATTGCACTTTGTGCATCGTTGATACTTATTACTGATATATTCTCCATGTTCAAAGTTGTTGTATCTATTCTACCAATTGATATATCTAATAACTGTCCCTCGTTAGCTCCAATTGCAGCAACTGTAGGATTGTTAACTAAGTGAAGTGTAGATGTCTTTAAACTATCTGGTCTAAATGTTAGTTTCTGTAATACATCATCCCATATAGCCGTTGAACCAATTGATTGATCTAACTTAATATCTACATTGTCTAAGATCCCTCTTACAACGCCATCTGTTACTGTATCTCTGCCTATAAAAGCATTTGTATGTGCATTTTTAACTGTTGCTGTAATAGTCGAGCCTGTTCCATCCTGAATTTTCGCTATACCTAAAGCACCTAAAATACCTTGGTCTGATGAGAAATATAACTCAGAATCATCACCTATCGCTGCTCCTTGAATAACAAATGTTCCCTTAACTGCTCTATCGCTACCATCTGTTTTTTCATCTTTACCGATAAACTTAACTAAATTGTTATTAACTCCAACACCTGCTGAACCTAAATCTAATGCCTCAATAATCGCATTACTAAACTTAGTCTCAAGATCTGCTATTGTATCTGAACCCTCTAAACTGATTGTTGTATCTTTATTGTTACCATATATCGTAAGCTCTCTTGTGTTATCTAATAGCATTCTGCCATCAGCATTTGTAAAGCTACTTATCTGTCTTAACTCTGTGTATAACGATGCAGGCTCACCCTCGCCTAGAAAGTTAACTGTAGTTACACCAGGTACTACACTTGTGCCTTTTGCTAACTCTAGAACAAAACTACCGTAATGAACCTTGCCAGCATCATCCATCTGAGCTGTATTGATATTAACTTTTGCTGCATTGTTTACATCAATTGCATCTTTATAGATAACCTCTGGACCATCACCTATCGATACTCCTGCTACTTTACCTATATCTGTAATATCTGCGATAGTCTTTCCATCAAAGTAAACGTTACCTTGTGTACCTATTAAAAACTTATCACCTTTTTCAAAAGCGTTACTTACTATCACTGGAGCAGCTGCAGTTGCAGTTGCGTTATGCATTAATGCACCTGATAAGCCAACTTCATTTAACGCAGCAGTACCAACTGATCCTCCTGCAGAAATTGTTGTAGAACCATCTGCATTTACTGATAATGTATGCCAACCACTCTGGTTACCATCTGCTAAATTTGTTACACGATAACGAAGACCACTGCCACCACCTAAAACTTTATCTTCTGTAGCTTCAAACTCTATAGATACAGCTCCGCCATATACATGAGTTCCGATATTGCTACCAGTCATTCCTGTTGCAACTGATCCGTATGATCCCATGATTGAACCAGCTAAAGTACCTAAAGTAGCTCCTCCGTTATATGCAGCACTTAGATTATCTGTCTTAACGACTGATGTTCTTCCTTTTACACTAATATCTTTAGGTATAGTTGTCCCACCTGATAAAATGCTGTGTGCATTTACATCTGTTAAACCAACTGAATTAAAAGCATCTGCTACTTTGCCATTTCCCTTTATAGTAAATGGAGCTGCATCGATACCATCTATAACATCTGCATTATACCAACCACTGACCTCGCCAGTTACAATATTAGTAACCCTAAACCTTAAAGCATCTTTAGTTGTAGTTGCTACTGCTACATCATCAGTAAGTTCAACCTCTTTTAAAGCTTCTATCTCTATATTGTAAGTAGCACCACCTGAAAAAGCATCAAAATTGCCGGTCATTCCTAAACTATTCTCAAATATCGTCGAGTCTGCTGCTCCTGTAATTACTGCAGTTACTGCACCTACTGCAATATCTACATCTTTTGTGCTATCTGTAAGAACATTCTTAATATCAGATAATCTTCCTATACCACCACCTGCATCCACGACATCATATGATATCTGTCCTGCACCAATACTCATGATATTTGTTTTGTAAATATTATTCTTGCCTGGATCCATTGTTGTCTCAACATTATAGTTTCCACTTACAGTAGAGCCGTGAACTAATGCCTCAATACCTTGAGTTCCTGACCATAATGCAGCTCCATCGCCGTTCAATAACTTCTTGGTATTAAACTCCGCTGAATCTGACACTCTATTAATTTCATCTAAAAGTTCGTTTACTTCTGTCTGAAGAATTACTCTGTCATTTGACGTATATGCAGGATCTCCCGCTTGTACGCCTAACTCTCTTACCCTTTGAACCATGTTAATCATAGTTCCCATAGCAGCTTCCGCCGTTTGAAGATAAGATATTGCATCTTGTGCGTTCCTTGATGCAACTGTTAAACCTGAAATTTGTCCACGTAATTTTTCTGACACTGCTAGACCAGATGCATCATCTGCCGATGAATTGATCCTAAGTCCCGTTGATAATTGTTTGATTGTATTTGATAGATTGTTGTTTGCAGAGCGTATAGCTCCCTGACCCGAAATCGCTGTCGGGTTAGATACGAGTGTAAATGCCATAATCTTTTATCCTCCATGATAAAATGTTTTAAAATCGCTTAATAGTTGCTGCATTCCATCAAAAAAATGTTATTCCGTTAACATTAATATTTGATACTAGCTACTATAAAACTGGCTTAAGACCAATAATATTTTAAAAAAAAATTGTGTAACCCAATGTCAAAAGGCAATAATGCCACTGGATCACCTAAAAAATATACTCGCTCCTAACATTCGCTCCGAATTCCGCTCTACTCTTCCGCTCTGCACATTCGCTCAAAACACACAAAAAAAGACCACATCAACCTATTTTGATAGGTGATAGTGGCCTGATTTTATCAATACCAACTTCTTAAATTTAAATAAAAAAAAGCCGATACATCATAGGAATATCCTATGAAATACCGGCTTGATTATATCAATACCTGTGTAGATAATTAAATCTATTCTTTTTCTATAAAAAACATATCGGCTTGTAATTCAAATAACATTAGGTTTTTAATTAAATAAATTTTAAATGCTATAAAACAAACACGATAATCAACTAAAAAACTTTTTACTAATGATCCTGATCTTGTGAAAGTTCTGTTAAAACTCCGTTCACACCTTTAGGATGAACAAACGCTATTAACTTATTATGAGCTCCAACCATCGGCTCTTCATTCACTAACGGAACTCCATCTGCTTTCAATTTTGCTAAAGCAGCTCTTATATCATCCACACTATATGCTATGTGATGAAGACCTTCGCCTTTCTTCTCTATAGCCTTAGCTATCGGACTCTCTGGACTTGTTGGCTCTAATAATTCAATATTAACACCTCCAACATTTATCATTGCTACTCTAACTTTCTGCGTTTCTACTTCCTCAATATGATCCACTGTCATACCTAAAGAAGTGTAAAACTTCATAGCTTCATCTATACTTTTTACCGCTATTCCTAGATGATCGATCTTTTTAAACATAAATTCGCCTCCGTTAAAATTAACATACTCTACTTATCTTCTATCAAGAAATGAAGAGAGAATCTTTTTCTGACCAGAACTCTTGAAATGTACTACTATCTTTTCAGACTCGCCTGATCTATCAATCGATAAAACTACTCCATCTCCAAATACTTTATGTGAAACTTTATCTGCTACTGAAAAATCGTCACTTGATGCCTTCTTTAACGAACCACCGTAACTATCTGAACTGCCTGATAATGAGCTTCTATCATAATCGCCATAACTATCTGATGAACTATCACCATAATCACTATAGTTATCTGATGTTGATCGATCTAACATATCGCTCGACTTAGATGATACCATACCCATCTCTCTCAAAAATATCGATGATGGGGATCTGCTTCTTTTGCCGTATGTCAATCTCTCACGAGCTGATGTTAAATATAATCTACGTTTCGCCCTAGTTAATGCAACATAGCATAAACGACGCTCTTCCTCTATATCGCCGTCATCACTACTTTGAGATGATGGGAATAATCCTTCTTCTAAACCTGTTATAAATACTGTATCAAACTCTAATCCTTTTGATGCATGGATCGTCATTAACTTAACCGTATTTGTTAAATCCTGCTCCTCTGTCGCTGAACTTGTGAGTGCTGTTGATGCTAGGAAATCTCGTAAATTTGCACCATCTACACTCTCTTCAAAAGCAACTGCCGCTGAATATAACTCTGCTATATTATCAACACGCTTATTAGCCGTATCAATATCATCATATTGTCGTAAATATAAAAGATAATCTATACCTTCTACTATATAATTAATCTTATCTCTTATTGACACTATATTATCAAGTTTTATAAAAAGTTGCAAGTATTTATCAATCTCTACCTGTTGCTTCTTACTCACACAACCACTCTCAACTAATGAGTGTAATAAATCCACTCCATTTGTTTGCGAATATAATATTACCTTGTCAACTGTACCATCACCTATTCCTCGTGTTGGTATCTTTAGACTTCGTCTAAATGATAATATGTCAAACCTGTTCTCATATACTCGAAGGTAGGATAATATATCCTTTACCTCTTTACGTTGATAAAATGATGTCGCTCCGATTACCTTATGCTTGATCCCTGCTCTATTTAATGAGATCTCAAAATTTCGTGATTGAGAGTTTTTTCTATACAATATTGCTATATCAACAAGATCTCTATCTTTAGATATTACCGACTTTATCTCTTCAATAATAAAATTGCTTTCAAGCGACTCATTTGATAATTTTTCATATCGTATCTCAGCTTCTATCTCTTTTGCAGAAACTAATGTTTTGCCTCTTCTATTAATATTGTACTCTATCACATTATTTGCAATGTCTAATATTTTTTGACCTGCTCGATAGTTCTCTACAAGCTTGATTTCTTTAACATCTTCGTACTCTTTATCAAAATTTAATATGTTCGCAATTTCAGCTCCACGCCAACCATATATAGATTGATCATCATCGCCAACTACACAAATATTATTCCCCTTGCCGATAAGTGATAAAAATGTCGATTGAATTTTATTAGTATCTTGATACTCATCAACTAAAATATGTTTATAGATCTCTCTATACTTTTCAAGCACAGAACTATCTTTATAAAACATTCTTACAACTAATGATAACATATCATCAAAATCTATAAATCGTGATGAGTTAAGTTGCTCTTGATATCTATCAAACACCAACGACAATTTTAACATTGTTTCATTCGGTTTATTATAATTAACGTAACCTATCGTATTTTTAAATTCACTGATACTATGCAAATATTTACGAGGAGGATAGCGTTTATCATCTATCCCTAAATCTTTAACTATACGTTTAATAATAACTAATCTATCATCTTGATCTATCACTGAATAACTGTCATCAACACCTATACAGTGTCCATCGGTTCGTAAAATATTCAAACAAATTGAATGGAATGTACCTATATGTAACGCCGTTGAAAGTGCCCCTATAAGTGAATACAATCTTGACTTCATCTCAGCTGCTGCCTTATTTGTGAAAGTTACAGCTAAAATATTTCCAGGTCTAACATCATACTTCTTTATAAGATACGCTATCCGATATGTGATAACTCTCGTCTTACCTGTGCCTGCTCCTGCAATTATAAGGAGTGACCTATTCTTTGATACAACAGCATCATATTGTTCTTTATTTAACTCTTCTTCTAAATTATCTAACATCTCTAACCTTAATAAATTATATGTTTAATTATTTGGAGCATAATCAACTAACATCTTATTGTAAGCAATTATTATATCCGATCTTCTTAATAAACCAATCAACTTTAGTCCATGTTCTGAGTCTTCAACAACTGGCAGATCACCAACATCTTTTATACCAAAATCAGCTAATGATTCTAATAAACTTTCATCTTCTCTAACTGTGATTATATTAGTTCTTATACCTATCTCACCTGCAATAACATTATCTGTATCACCCTTTTGAAAGATAATATTTTTTAAATCATTAAGCGATATCATGCCTGATAAACAACCGTTCTTATCCACTACTGGAAAATATGCATGAGGTTTACGAACTATAGATTCTCTAATTTCTGATAACGGTGTGCTCTCTTCAAAAATTATTATATCTGTCATCATTATATCTTTAACATAGATCATAGATAAAATATTCTGCTCAACTCCTTTACCTAAGTTAAACCCCTCTCTCGATAACACCCATGTGAAAATAGAATCTTTCTCCATTCTATACGATATTAAATTAGCGATTATAACCGATATCATAAGTGGTAAAATAATCTGATAATTTTGTGTGATTTCAAATATAATAAATATAGATGTGATCGGTGCTCTAATAACAGCAGCAAGCATTGCTCCCATTCCAACTAGTGCATATGTGCCTGATGTTCCTGCTATTTCTGGGAAAAACATGTGTGCTATATATCCAAAAAAACCACCCGTCATTGCACCTATAAATAATGTCGGTACAAATTGACCACCCGATCCACCTGATCCTAATGTTAATGACGTCGCAATTATCTTTAGAAATATAAGTAGAAATAATGTATATCCAATTATCTCACCATTCAAAACCTCTAAGATTGTTCCGTAACCAACACCCATAATGTTTCTGCTGTATAAAGCCACAAGTCCCATCAATAATCCACCGATCGCTGGTTTAATAAATGATGGGATTTTTAACATCTTAAAATTTTCTGAAACTCTATAATAAAAACGTATAAAAATAACCGATATAACAGCTATAAAAACACCCATGACTGCATATAACGGAAGTTCAAAAAAACTGTTCAACGAATAGTTTGGTGCATGAATTGTTAACTCATCTCCAAAATATGATCTACTAACTGCAGTTGCCGTTACTGCTGATATTATTATTGATGTAAATGTTTTAAGTGAAAACTCTCCAACTAAAACCTCTGCTGCAAACATCGCTCCACCTAGCGGTGCATTAAATGTTGCTGCAATTCCACCCGCTGCGCCTGCCGCTGCTGATGTTGCAACTCGTGTTGATGAAAATTTAAACAACCTAGCAATTGATGATCCAACACCTGCACCGATGACAACTATCGGACCTTCTCTACCTGCTGATCCACCTGTGCCTAAGGTTATTGATGATGTAATAATTTTTATAACTGGAGTTAATGAAGGGATAATTTTATTTAATGATACTGCCTTGATAACATCTGGAACACTTCGTCCAGCAGATGATTTAAATATTCTGCTTATTATTCCAACTATTAATCCACCTAGCGTTGGTATCAATAATATCTTCCAGATCGGTGTTGCTTGAAGGTTATATAATATAACTTCTGAATCTGTACCAAATGATAATAGCTGAACAAAAATTATAAGTTCTCGGAATATAATATTAGCACAACCAACTGTAACACCAATCGTTACAGCGACCGTTATCATTACTAAATCTTCATTTTTAAAAATTAACCTATTTACTAGATTTCTAATCTCATTTAACATAATATTATCTTTTCTTCTTTTTATTTTTTGTAAGGTATTTAAGTCCTGCACCCTTTATGTTTTTCTGCTCCGATCTTGCTACTGCTAAATCACTTGAATTTATATCTTTCACAATTGTTGACCCTGCAGCGATTAAGACATTATCTCCAACTTTAATAGGTGCAATAAGCTGAACATCTGATCCTACAAAA
This sequence comes from uncultured Deferribacteraceae bacterium, assembly GCA_947041165.1. Classification (GTDB taxonomy): domain Bacteria; phylum Chrysiogenota; class Deferribacteres; order Deferribacterales; family Mucispirillaceae; genus CAMQYB01. Next base: position 8,772 of record CAMRCY010000038.1, read on the forward strand.
ACATTATTGCCTACAACTGTTTTATGCTTACTTGCACCATCATAATTACAAGTTATAAACCCACAACCGAGATTTACATCCTTCCCGATTGTTGCATCACCGATATATGAAAGATGTGACGCTTGAGAACCTATACCGAACTCACTCTCTTTTATCTCTACAAAATTACCGATTTTATTAAGTCCTTTTAAAACTGTGCCTGGACGCAATCTTGCCATTGGACCAACTGTTGACTTACTACCAATTTTTGAACTTTCAATAACAGATCCATATTTAATCTCAACATCATCTGCGATGATTGAATTATCTATAACACTATTATTAAATATTTTGCAATTCTTACCGATCTTACTGCCTGACTTAATCGTAACATTTGGATAGATTTCTGTATCAGTCCCTATCACAATATCATCATCTAAATAACAGTTAGTCGGGTCAATAATATCAACACCGTTATTCAGATGATATTTTGCTCTCATCAACCATAACTTTTTAGACACAACAGAAAGTTGTTCTCTTGTATTTACACCTAAAAACTTTTCACTCTCTTTTGATATAAATGATCCTGAACCGTGCATTATAATATCCGTTAAATAATACTCTTTTTGTGAGTTATTAGGTTTAACACCTTTTAATAATTCCTTCAATTTTGAAAGAGTTGATAGATATATACCTGAATTAATCTCATGAATATTCTTCTCGTTCTCATTACAATCTTTCTCTTCAACTATTTTTATAACATCTTGTTTTGATGCTCTAAGAACTCTGCCGTAACCTTCAGGGTTATCTACTTTTGTTGATATAAACGATACATCACTCGTTGTTTCATCTATAAAAGTTGTTAATAGATCTTTATCTATCAGAGGCATATCACCCGATAAAATTAAAACTTTACTGCCTGCAACAATTTTAGGTAATGCAGTTTTTACAGCATCAGCTGTACCTAGTTGTGCTTTCTGAATAACTATATCTACTTTATATTTTGAGATATACTCCTCAACTTCTTCTGCCTTATTGCCCAGCACAACTATAATTTTCTTAGGCTTTAATGATAACGCTACCGAGATCGGATAATCTATCATCTTCTTGCCTGCAAGATCAAAAAGAACTTTAGGTTTTGATGATACCATTCTTGTTCCTTTGCCTGCTGCTAATATAACTACTGTTAACATAATATATCTTTCCTTATCTGAAATTATAAATAAAAATACTCATTAATATATTAAACATAATAACTAAGTCGTAACTATCACGCATTATATAAGCCGATAACTAACTTTGAATATTAAGACAAATATATTAAATATATGACACTTTGTTATCACTAAAATTCATAAACTTAAATCACACATAACATTATCATTGATATAAATATTATCTATATCAATCAACATTATCCAACTATAATCCACTCTCTTAATTTTAGACAATAAAAAAAGCGCCTCAAAAATTATAACAGAATAACTCTTGAAACGCTATTTATTTAATATATAAGATTAAATAATTTATTTATATCTAATTAATACCCTTCTTCAACTATATACTTGATAGGATTGACTGGAATTCCGTTTGATAAAACTTCGTAATGTACGTGAGGCCCAGTACTATTTCCAGATGATCCAACCTTCGCAATCGGTGTTCCTTTTTCAACTTTATCACCAACTTTAACCAACAATTGACTGTTGTGTGCATATCGTGTTAGATATCCGTAACCGTGATCTATCGTTACTATATATCCGTATCCTGTTCTTGTGCCTGAAAATACAACCACACCTTTTGCAGTTGCTCTAACATCAATACCATATCTTGCAGCGATATCTAAACCTTCATGAAATACTCTTCTGCCTGAAAATGGTGAAGTTCTAAATCCAAACTTAGACGATACCCAACCTCTCGTTGGCCATATTGTTGGGGTTGACAACATAATAAAATTTTTCTCTTCTAAATATTGTGTAAGCTCTGTTAGAGAATCATTATGTACATCAATTCTATCATCTATCGTATCTAACGAACTGCTTAGATTACTGAAAAATTCTTTCTCACGTCTATCTGATACTGCATAATAATCTCGCATTGTATCAATCTCTTTACCACCTACTGATACAGGACGAAGAACACTCTCATCTTTACTCTCTGATATAAAATCCCTAACTTTATACTCTAACTTATCTAGAGATGCTAGTTTTAGATTTAATTTATCTAATTGATCGTAATAGTTTGATATTTGGTTCATTAAATCAATATTCTCGCCAGTTAAAAGTTTTAACGATGCAATCTCTTTTGTGTATTTGTGATTTAATGTGAATAAAATTATAGAACTCATGAAAACAAACGACAGAAAAACAAATATACCTATAATTAAATTCTTAGATAACATCACAGTTCTTGTCTTGCCGAAACTTGATGACTCATAAAATATTATTGTAAACTTTTTAGACATAAACTACCCTCGTATTTAGAAACAATAAACATACTCACAGCCGTCTAAAAATAACTTTTAATTCAGCCGTTATCTAAATATAATAATTCTATCCTATAAAATCAAGTATTTCTACTATTTTATTTACGGAATCATTGATTTCTATCTTATGTTTAACTAATCCATTTCTAACTGTTAATTCAAAATAACCTTCTGCAACAGACTTTTTGCCGACCGTTATGTATATAGGATACCCGATTAATTCAGCGTCTTTTAATTTCACTCCGCCTCTCTCATCTCTATCATCTAATACAACATCTATACCTCTACCCAATAAATCATCGTATAATTTATTAGATAAATTATTAACTTCTGCATCATCATTACTCATAGGAACAATAACGATCTCAAATGGTGCTATAGCTTTTGGCCATAAGATCCCCTTCTCATCGTTCAGCTGTTCAATAGCAGCGGCTGCTATTCTTCCAACACCTATACCGTAACAACCCATAACAATTTTACTGCCTTTGCCACCGTTATCAATAAAATGTGCTTTCATTTTTTCAGAATATTTTGTGCCTAATTTAAAAATATGTCCAACTTCTATCCCTCTTGTGATAACATAACGTCCACCACATTTAGGACAGATATCCGACTCTGACGCATTTCTAAAATCATTAAAACTTTCAACCTTAAAATCTGTATCGAAATTAACATTAATATAATGCATATCTTTTTCATTCGCACCTGTAACAAAATTGATCATGTCTTTAATTTCATTATCGGCATAAATTGGAATATCAATACCTATCGGACCTGTAAAACCTAAATCACCTTTAGTAACTTCAACAACTTCTTTCGCAGTTGCAAGTTCGCAAGTTGCTGAATTTATCATGTTTTTGAATTTTGCTAGATTAAGCTCTCGGTCGCCTCTGATTAATATTATATAAAATTTATCATCACATCTAACAAGCATACTTTTTACAATATCTTCTGTCTTTAATGATAAAAATTTTCTAACTTCTTCAACTGTGTGAGCATTAGGTGTTAAAACTTTCTCTAACGTACCTTTAATATCTTTGCTTGGATTTGTATTATATATAACTGTAGCTTTCTCTATATTTGCTGAATAATCACAACTGTTACATGATACTATATCATCTTCACCAGTTTCTGCCGTTACCATAAACTCATGTGAAAAAGATCCACCTATCGCACCTGAATCTGCATCCACAACTTTATAAGTTAATCCACATTTTTCAAAAATCTCTCTATAAGCTTTATCCATCTTACGATATGAAATCTCTGCCGCTTCATCTGATACATCAAATGAGTAAGCATCTTTCATGATGAACTCTCTTGCACGCATTATTCCAAAACGAGGACGAACCTCATCTCTAAATTTTGTTTGGATTTGATAAAATGTTAACGGGAGTTGTTTATATGAACGAATTGATGTGCGAACTATATCTGTGATAATCTCTTCATGTGTTGGCCCTATGCAAAAATCTCTATTATGACGATCTTTTAATCTTAAAAGTTCTTTACCATAAAAATCCCATCTGCCTGATTCTTGCCATAACTCTGCTGGTTGAACAGCTGGCATTAATAGTTCAATACCACCTGCTTTGTTCATAGAATCTCTAACAATCTTTTCCACTTTTCTAAGAACTCTTAGACCTAGTGGAAGATATGTGTAAATTCCTGATGCTAGCTTTTTTATCATAGATGCACGCAACATCAGTTTTTGAGAGATAACCTCTGCATCTGAAGGATCTTCTCTCAATGTATCAATAAAATAGTTAGATAATTTCATATATTAACTATTCTTTTTAAGATCTTTTTTAGCAACCTCTTTCGCTGGAAAAATCTCTCTCAACTTACAAACTGTTGCTGATGATATTCCTATTGAAGAGTATGTACCGATAACTACACCTACGAACATAACTAACGCAAATCCACGTATAACTTCGCCACCAAATATGTATAACGCTAATACTGCGATCAATGTTGAAATTGATGTTAATAAAGTTCTTGATAATGTTTCATTCAAACTTACGTTCATAACATCTCTAAATGACTCGCCTTTAATTAATTTATGTTTCTCTCTTATTCTATCAAATATAACTATCTTATCATTTAACGAGTAACCGATAACTGTTAATATCGCTGCAAGAACAGTTAGATCAAACGTTGTGTTAGTTATAATAATTAATCCGATCGTTAAAATTATATCGTGTACTAATGCTATGATAGATCCAAACGCATATAGAAACTCAAATCTGAATGCAACATAAAGTAGTATACCGATGATAGCATAAATAACTGCAAAAACCGCTTGTTCTTTTAACTGCTTACCAACTTGTGGACCTACTTGTTCAACTCTTTGAATTTCTACCGTGCCTGACTCTTCAAATGAAGTTATTAATAAATTTTGAATTTTATCTGAAACAACTTGAAGTGCCTCATCTGTGTTTTCAACCTTTATTAAAAAATCTGTAACTTCACCAAAATTTTGTATGCTCACTTGTCCATCAATCGATTTATCAAGAACTGTACGCATTTGATCTACTGATGGAGGATTTGAAAATCTTACCTGTACTACCGTCCCACCTGAAAAATCAACACCGTAACTAAGTCCTTTTGTAAAAAGAAGTGCAAGTGTGCCTAATATAAGGATACCTGAAAAAATAAAGTATATCTTTGCGTATCCCATGAAATTTATTTTCGTATTTCGTTTAACTATCTCAAACATGCTATTATGCTCTCCTAAACTATCCAATAAATTAGATAGATAAAGTTTTAACTTTTCTTTTTATTACAAACTCTGTAAGAATTGTTCTTGTTACAAATATCGCCGTAAACATAGATGCTAATAGACCTACCGTTAACGTGATTGCAAAACCTTTAACTGGACCTGTTCCAAATTGAAACAGAACAATCGCTGCTATTAATGATGTTACATTAGCATCAACAATCGTCCAAAACGCTTTCTCATATCCGATCTCTAATGCGTTAAGTGTCGTTCTGCCTTGTCGCATCTCTTCTCGTATTCTTTCAAATATAAGAACGTTCGCATCAACTGCTAATCCTAATGTTAATACAATTCCTGCTATTCCTGGAAGGGTTAATGTTGCTCCAAATAAAGCAAGCACACCTAATAATATTAGTAGATTAAGTAGTAACGCTGTATTTGCAACAACGCCTGACCATCTATAATATATTCCAACAAAAAGCATTACAGCGATTAAACCGATGAAAGAAGCTCGAATACCAGCTGTGATAGAATCTGCACCAAGTGATGGACCAACTGTTCTGTTTTCTAATATTGTAACTGGAGCTGGAAGTGATCCTGCACGAAGAACAATCGCTAAATCTCTTGCTGTTTCTAAAGTGAAATAACCATCGATACTCGCCTCTCCACCTGCAATCTTCTCTTTTAAGTTCGGTGCTGAATAGATATTGTCATCTAAAACAATAGCTAATCTTCTACCAACATTACTGCCTGTGATCTCTTCAAACAATTTTGATCCTGATGGATTAAACTTAATCCATACATAAGGAGTGTTAAATTGTGAATCAATTCTAACTTCAGCATCAATAAGATACTCTCCAGTCAATACTGCATCGCTTTTTATAACATAAGGTTCTGTTGATATTACTTTACCAGTTCCCTTCTCTAAATGTTTTGAATACATTATAACATCGTCAAATCCAAGATCTGAAATTTCAACATTAGTTGGATCAATCTGATCGTTAACTAAATGAAATCTAAGCTGTGCTGTTTGACCGATAAGATTAATCGCTCTATCAGCATCTGTTATTCCTGGAAGTTGAACTAATATATTGTTATCGCCTTGACGTTGAATTAATGGTTCTGATACACCAAACTGATCAATCCTGTTTCTCACAACCTCTATAGATTGATCGACTGCTAGCAGTTTGATCTTGCTTATTTCATCTGAACTCATTGTAAACGTCAACACATTGCCCGTTTGATTAAATGATACATCTGTGAAAAATGGATAGTTTAAATTCATAAACTCTTCTGTTTTATCTCTATCTACAGCATTATCTAATGATACGGCAATTGTATCTTGTCCATTTTTTTGAACATACGTAAATGGGATCGCCTCATCTTTAAACTCTGAACGAAGCTGTCTTGCGATTAGATCTACTCTTGCTTCTAACGCTTTTTCAGTATCTACACCTAAAACTACATGCATTCCACCTTGAAGATCAAGACCTAATTTTATCTTACTTGATATCGGGTATAGTGCAACTATTGAAACAACAACGACTAATATTATTAGCATCCAACGAAATTTAAGATTCATAATAGCCTACAACTTACTGCTTTTTTTTGAGATTACTGACGAAGGTTTTTCTTTCTCTTTAGAGCTTTTAGGTGTAGCTATAGTAGATTGATCGCCTGTGCCAATATCTTGATTAACTTTAGAACCGATACTTCCTTTTGCCATCTTAACTTTTACATTAGGTGCAATCTCTAATAGAAATGTGTTTGTATCTACTATTGATGAGATCGTTCCATAAATACCAGATGTTGTTAAAACTTCATCTCCTGCTTTTAATGCATCAATCATTGCAACTAAAGTTTTCTGTCTTTTCTGTTGAGGTCTGATGATGAAAAAATAAAATACAAAAAATATTAGTATCAAAGGAAGAAACGAACTGAATAAGCTAGCTTTAGAAGCCGCTGGTACTGCCTCTTGTGCATACGCTACTGTATCAAAAAACATAATATCTATACCTCGCTATTTGTTATTATACTTAGATAAAATCTCGCGTTTTAGATTAATAAAATCGCCACTAAGTATAGCATGTCTTAATTTTTTTACAAGAGAAATGTAATAGTGTAAATTATGGATGCTATTTAACCTATATGATAAGATCTCTTTTGCTGCAAAAAGGTGTCTTAAATATCCTCTACTGAAAGTTCTGCACGTATAACAATCACACTCATCATCAATCTTATCATCAGACAATTTAAACTCTAATCGTTTTATATTAACTCTGCCACCTGATGTGAACAACATACCATTTCTTGCGTTTCTTGTTGGCATTACACAATCAAACATATCAATACCTAGTGAGATACAATTAATAATATTCTCAGGTGTTCCAACCCCCATCAAATATCTAGGTTTATCTTTAGGCAATAATCCTGCAGTGAACTCTGTTTGTCTATAGATCTCCTCAACTGGTTCTCCAACTGCAACGCCACCTACTGCGTAACCATTAAAATCCATAGATAGTAAATCTGATGCTGATTGCTTACGAAGATCATTATGTATACCACCTTGAACTATTCCAAATAACGCTTGATCTTCTCTAGTTTTTGCATCTAAACATCTTTTAGCCCATCTTGTTGTTCGCTCAACAGAACTCTTCATATAGCTATGCTCTGATGGATATGGTGGACATTCATCAAACGCCATCATTATATCTGCACCGATTTTCTCTTGTATACCTATAGACGTTTCTGGAGATAAAAATAATTTACTGCCATCAAGATGTGATCTAAACGCAACACCCTCTTCTTTTATAGAATTAAGTTTTGCGAGTGAAAATACTTGAAACCCACCACTATCTGTTAACGTCGGTTTATTCCATGAATTAAACTTAGCTAATCCTCCAAACTGAGCAACTGCGTCTTCGCCAGGACGCAGATGAAGATGATATGTGTTACCTAAAATTATCTCTGCTCCAACTGCATTTAGATCATCAGGTGCTATACCCTTAACTGATCCTGCTGTTCCAACTGGCATAAACATTGGTGTATGAATTTCTCCATGTGGAGTGCTTATTGTGCCAGCTCTTGCTGAACTATTTTTATCCTCTTTATCAAGTTTAAAAGAAAACATTTCTATCTACCACCTTATCTATCTATTAACTAATACCAAAATCTTATTTACCATATTTTTTTTATTGTTGATATATAAAAATGCTTTATCATCCAATTATTAGTTACGATGATTAGGTTTTGATATCCAATATATATGTGAAAATGGCAATTAAACATTAATAAGTGGATAGTAAATTAATATAGATTTATTTAGTTAGTTTAGATTTAAAATGAAAGTAAGATATTTGGCTAGTGGACTTTAATTATATAGTTTTCAATTAAATTATATAGCTGTGATAGTTGATAAAATTATCACCAATATTAACAATACACTTTATCGAGTTAAGGCACATAATCGCTTTATCCAACAAGAATATCTCATATTCAATTATAGCTTAAACATCTCTAAACTTACTAAAACTATTTCATAAAATCATCTTAATTAACCATGTGATTAAAATAATAACTTTTAACTTTAATTACATTGACACTTGAGCTAACCGTTAGCTCAGTTATATATAAGGTGTTTTATGAAGAGAATAACAGTAGGTATTGTGCTAACAATATTAATTATAAATGTGCTAGTAATTAAAAATGCATACTCTCAAAATAGTGGCGAACAACTGATAGTTAAATATAAAAACGGTGTGGCTGCGATGGCGTCAATCTTAGAGATTAATAACGAGCTTATCGCAACTGATAATATCGCTCTGCCTATATATCTGACAGATAATACATTCCTTATAAGTGTTGAAGATAGCGATCAAGTGATTAGCCTATTAAAATCAAACAATCAAGTTGAGTATATACATCCAGATTATGTTGTTAAAACGATGGAAACTATACCTAATGATTATTACTATAGATCTGGACAATCTTCAACAAGCTATCAGTTTAAACAAGACAGTGGTATCAATGCTGAAAAAGCATGGGATATAATCTCAACAGCACCTGATATAACTGTTGCTGTAATCGACACTGGAATAGATTTAAGTCATGAAGATCTTAGGTTGAATATTTACAATAACGGCATAAATACAATAACCCAACGAACTGGTATAAATTTTGGTGCTGACGATAATGGACATGGAACTCATGTTGGTGGAATTATCGGTGCTGAAGGAGATAATAATATCGGATCAACTGGAGTTGCTTGGAGTGTGCAATTGCTCTCTGCTAAAGCTTTAGATAGCAATGGTGTTGGTAATATATCTAAAATTATACAAGCGATAGATTATGCGATCTATAGAGATGTTAGAGTTATAAACGCCTCATTGGGTGGAGATATAAATAATGCATCTGAAGCTGAATATGATGCTGTAAAAAAAGCTATCGATCACGGAATTGTTGTTGTAGCGGCGGCTGGTAACGATAACCATAATACAGATTGGCAACCATCATATCCTGCGGCATACCCGCTTAGAGGATTAATATCTGTTGGTGCATCTAATCGTAATGTTGAAAGATCGGTATGGAATGCTAATGGCTCTACTGCCTCATCATTTGGAAAAACATCTGTACATATTTTTGCACCAGGAAGCAATGTTATAAGCACAATCATGAATAGTAATCAATCAAATAATTCTAGCTCATACAATTTTAAATCTGGAACTTCAATGGCTACACCTATTGTTGCAGGATCGGTCGCTTTACTTCTATCTCTAAAACCTTATCTAACCCCTGCTGAGGTTGAACAGATTATTGTTAACTCTGCAAATGTTGCAACATCTAGCGATCAACAACTGTTCTCTATGGCGAATGGTGTTCTTGATTTAAATAAATTGTTAACCTTTAACACTAATACACTCTATCCTGCACCATCTAATTTTGTTGTTGATAAAGTTGATAAAACAAACGCCTCAATTATATTACGTTGGAATATAGATCAAACCGCTCAAACTGAAATCTGGGCTAAGTCTAATCATTCTGATGATTTTGAACTACTTGATAGAGTGCCTGCTGGAGTTAATCAATACTTAGATAAAGTTGATGACGCCACTAGATACACCTATAGATATTATAGAATTAGAGGTCTTAAAAACTCAATCTATACTCCATTTGTACAGTTCCATAGAGGGTTTGCATATGGTGGACGTGGACTTGTGCCTGAATATGTTGTTCTCGCATCAGCTAATAAAAATGATAAAAATGTAGTTGTAACAAGATATAATGCACAACCTGATACAAGTTTATTTAATGATACATCTTCTGAAAAATTGATTGTTCATAAAGATAATATCGCTTTTAATAAAACTGAAATATCTAAAATATCTGATCTTATTAAAGTGAATGTGAGAAATGCTGGTGGTGGAAGTTTGATGTTTAATCATACATTTATTGATAATGAAGTCTTTTCACTTAATGCAACACATACAACTTGTAACTCTTCAACTAAACTTCAACAAGGTGAAAGTTGTAATTTAGCTTTTATTTTTACTCCTAGTGAATATATGAACTATAACAATGAGTTTGATATAATCGGTTTAGATAATAGTAGAACTGTTCATCATGTGGCACTCACTGGGAAAGGTGTCACTTTCGATGAAGCACAATATGAATTCTCTGACGCATACGGTAATAACGCTGTAAGCGAACCTGAAATGAAATCTAATGTTGCTGCATATTTCGGTTGTACGATCGGCTCAACTGGTGATTATTTTATAATCATACTTATGCTTACCTTGATTTTAAGATCAATCAAACTTAGATATTTTAATAGAAAAAATTAATGCTAGATAATACTTATACTGATGTGAATGTGAATATAATTACGGTTAGGATACTGCTATGATTACGATGTTGATTGCGACTGCTGTTATTATTGGAATACTATTATAAGTATAAATGCGAATGTGGTTATAACCATGATTTTAATTTTTAATATGTAATAGAGGTTATTGTAAATATAATTATGGTTGTTGGTAGAGTGTTATAATGATTATGAGTGTGAAATTATAAATATTGATATTAGTGATATTAGTGATATTAGTGATATTAGTGATATTAGTGATATTAGT
>CAMRCY010000039.1 GCA_947041165.1 uncultured Deferribacteraceae bacterium
CTGTGTGTAAGTTAGTAACTATATATACCAAACTCTATGGCTGTGTGTAAGTTAATAAGCGTACATACCAAAACTCTATGGCTGTGTGTAAGTTAATAACTATACATACCAAAACTCATAACTGTGTGTAATTTAATAGAGTACAAAAAAAAGTCTTGTAAACAGTTTTATACTATTTACAAGACATAAAGTAAACATATTTCAAGCAATACGTTAAATATTACTATATTAAATTATTAAAATTAAATCATTTAAACAATTATTTCTAAATTACTTCTTCTTCTTCGCAGCAGGTTTTGCTGATTTAGTAGGCTTAGCTGATGATTTAATTGAAGCTAATGCAACAGCAGCCGATACAATCATTTCTTCCATATCTGCATCGATCTCAATGATCTGAACTGGTTTGTCGAAACCTTGTATAACCATTCCAACTTTAACAAACTTGCCGAATGTCATAAGTGATGAATAAGCAGCGTCAGCTGATGCAGCCGTTGGGTAAACCAATACATTTGCATCACCTTGAATTTTGCTGAATGGATATTTTTCTGCTTTTCTATCGTTAAGAGCTACATCAATAGTCATCTCACCATCAATAATCAGTTTAGGTTGAAGCTCTCTAACATCTTCTAATGCTAATAAAACATCTTCTTGTCCTTCTGAATATGAATCACCAAAATTAGAGTTGTTTATCATAGCAACTTTAGGAGTCATACCAAATAGCTCAGCCGTATCAACAGCACCAAAAACAGTGTCTGCTAAATCTTCTGAATAACTTATTGATAATCTATCAGAGATTATTATATCCATCTCTCTATTTGCAACAATTGTAGATGTTGTGATTTCATCAGCAGGGATAATGCTATCGATAATATAAGCAGCCTCTTCGATCGTAAGCTTAGTTACACCAAGCATAGCATCTGCTACACCTTTTGATAACAACATAGCCGCTAATCTGTTGTGACAGCCTCTTATATCTCTCTCAGCTTTTGCTAAAGTCATACCGTTACGTTCATTAGCTTTCAAATACTCTTCAACATATTTATCAACTACTTTAGAGTTATATGGATCAACAATCTCGATACCTTTAAGGTTTATAGATTTCTTCTCAGCAATACCTTTAACACACGGCTCATGACCGATAACTATTGGAGTTGCGATACCGAACTCTACCATATATCTAGCAGTAGCTAAAACTCTTGCGTTATCACCTTGAGCGAAAACAATTTTAGCTTTTTTAGATTTAGCTTTCTTAACGATAAAGTTAACTAATCTTTTTTCAGGATATAATCTTGATTCTAATCTTGTTTTATACTCATCCCAATCTTTAATCGGATGTTTAGCAACTTTTGTATCCATTGCAGCTTTAGCAACAGCCATTGCAACAAATGGAAGCACACGAGCATCAACAGGTTTAGGTATAATATACTCTCTACCAAAACTTAATGTTTCAACGCCGTAAGCACGACAAACATACTCAGGAACATCTAATTTAGTTAATTCAGCTAACGCTCTAGCAGCAGCTAATTTCATTTCGTCATTAATTTCAACTGAACCTGTATCTAATGCTCCACGGAATAAGAATGGGAAACAAAGAACATTATTAACTTGGTTAGGATAATCTGATCTACCAGTTGCGATAATCGCATCTGTTCTAACTTTTTTAATGTTCTCTGGTAAGATTTCTGGATCAGGATTAGCCATAGCCATAATGATCGGATTTGGTGCTAATGATTTAATCATTTCCGCATTAAAAGCATCTTTTGCAGATAATCCAAGAAGAATATCAGCACCTTTACAAGCATCTGTTAAAGTACGAGCATTTGTCGCTACTTTAAATGGCTCTTTATATTTATTCATACCTTCAGTTCTACCTTCATAGATAACACCTTTAGTATCACACGCAATTATATTAGTTTTCTTAACACCTAACAATTTAAGAAGATGTGCTATTGCAAGTCCTGATGCACCAGCACCATTGATTACAACTTTAACATCACCTATCTTCTTACCAAGGATCTCAAGCGCACTTATAACAGCACCTGATGCAACAATAGCTGTTCCATGTTGATCATCATGAAAAACTGGAATGTTCATTGTTTTCTTTAAAGTCTGCTCAATATCAAAACACTCAGGTGCTTTAATATCTTCTAAATTTATACCACCAAATGTAGGCTCAAGCATTTCAACAGTTTTAATTATATCTTCAACGCTTTTACTGTTAAGCTCTATATCAAATACATCAATATCAGCAAATCTTTTAAATAAAATACCTTTACCTTCCATAACAGGCTTACTAGCTAAAGGACCTATATCTCCAAGTCCTAAAACAGCTGTACCGTTACTTATAACAGCTACTAGATTGTTTTTAGATGTATACAGTCCTGCTGCTGCTGGGTTCTTCTCTATCTCTAAACAAGGGGCTGCAACACCTGGAGAATATGCTAATGTTAGGTCTTGTTGAGTCTCTGCTGGTTTTGTAGAAACAACTTCTATTTTACCTGGTCTTCCCATACTATGATAATCACATGCACGTTTCGCTAAGTCACTTTTTGACATAAACTCCTCCTATTTAAATACAATACTTATAAAAAATTTCTATCACTATAGTATATCTTAAAATTATTTTATGCAAGATTTTTTAGATGGCTCATAGATCGCTATATTTACATTTAAAATAGAAAAGTGTTCTATTTATAAAATTAGTATGTTAAAATCACCCCTATGACATTAACATTAACACTCTACCTGCAATATTTACATATGGAGTTAGGATTAGCAGACAACACTGTTAATGCTTACCAAAATGATATATTAGCACTACTATTATTTCACAACAGTACAACTTCTAACTGTATAATAGATGATGAAAATATCGCTTCACATATTAAACAAAGTAAAAATATAGACCTCTCTCCACTTATCAATATTGATAACAATAACATTATCTCTTTGATGGCTAAAATGCGAAAAGATGGATTATCAATTGAAACAATTCTTAGAAGATTATCTGGAATATCGCAATTCTTCAACTATCTGTTAATAGAAAAATTAATTAAGGTAAATCCTATAGAGTTTATTGTTAAACCTAAAAGATGGGGAAAGTTACCGATATTTTTAACCTTTGAAGAAGTTGAACAACTATTAAATTTTAGAGATAAAAATGTTGACATGGGGCTTAGAAACTCACTTATGATAGAGTTGCTTTACTCATCAGGAATGAGAGTATCAGAACTTATATCTATCAAAACAACTGATATAGATTTTAAACGTGGAATAGTTACCGTTATGGGTAAAGGATCTAAGATGCGTATCGTTCCGATATACGACAAACTGCTTGTTGATATTAAAAACTATCTGCCTATTCGCTTAGAGAGGTTTGTTAAAAAATCTGATGATGGGTATCTGTTTCTAAATAGATATGGCGATAGTTTAACTCGTCAATATGTTTGGCAATGGTTAAAATCTGTGTGCAAGAGTGTTGGTATAAAAAAGAATATATCACCTCACACATTAAGACATTGTTTTGCAACTCACCTTCTTTCAGGTGGTGCAGACCTTAGAACTATACAGATATTTTTAGGACACGAAAATATATCTACAACCGAAATATACACCCATCTTGCTGATGATGATAAAAGAAATATACTTGCAAACTTTCATCCTAGATATAAATGAGTTTTAATGCTAATATAGATATTCTCACATAAATAAAATAACTTGGAACAAATTCTATGAAGATAGTTATAACTCATGTCAATCCTGATTTTGATGCAATTTCATCAGCGTACGCTGCTCTACTTATACATAATGCAGATCATATAGCTACGATCTCAAGCTATGACGCTAATGTTACTGAATATCTTAAAAAAACTGAACTTCAAATACCTATTAAGCAGTACTCTGAAAAAGATCTTGATTTAGTCACATCTATTGATGAACTTATAATCACCGATTGCAAACAACTTAAACGTATAGGAAAATTTGCTAAATTTTTAGATATCGCTAAACGTGTGGTAATATACGATCATCATCCAACACATCAAGCTGATATCGATGGTGATTTTGAAATCGTTAAAACTATCGGTTCTACAACAACTATATTAACAAAAATCATAGAAGAAAATAATATATCATTAAGTTCTGATCAAGCAACATTATTTGCCATAGGTATATATGAAGACACTGGACTTCTAACATTCAGCAACACAACTCCTGATGATGCACTAGCTGTTGCATATCTTCTATCGCAAGGTGCAAACTTAGAGGTTGTGAGCGACTCTGTTAAACGTGATCTAAGCAAGTTACAGGTATTTATTTTAAACGATCTATTAAGCACTTTATCATTTGTTACAACCTCAGGTATTAATATCGCTGTAGCTTATGCAACAGTTGATGAATATTACGATGATGTTTCATCTATTGCACAAAAATTAATGCAGATAGAGTCACTTGACTCACTCTTCATACTTATATCAACTGGTGGAAGAGTTGTGCTTGTTGGCAGAAGCAGTACAAAACTTGTTGATGTGTCAACAATTGTTAAATCGTTCGGTGGTGGTGGACATTCATCAGCTGGATCTGCAACTATCAAAGATCTTCTACTTCAAGAAGCCTTAGACATATTAAAACTTGCTATAAAAGAGAATGTACACTCTGTTAAACTTGCAAACGAAGTTATGACATCTCCTGTTAAATATGTTTCAACTGATACAACTTTAAACGACGCACTTGAAATCACAATGAAGTATAATCTAACAAATATGCCTGTAGTTGATCGTAGTAATAAAACAGTTGGTATCGTATCAAGAAAAGATCTTCTATACGGCGTTAAACATGGCTTAGAATTAGAGCCTATAAATATGATGATGAATAGTGAATTTGATATAATAGATCCTGAGACCCTATACTCTGACGCTCAACGATTAATTGTTTCTAAAGGATATAAACTTCTACCTGTTGAAGAGAATGGAGAACTAGTTGGAGTTATAACTAGAACTGATATTTTAAGAATTCTAAGCGATAACCTATCTGTTAATAACGGATCTGAAATCACAAATATTGAATATGAAAATTATCCTAAAGTAAAAAACATAAAATCATTATTGAAAAGTTCAACATCACAAGTTGTGCAAAATATGATTAAAGAGATTAAAGCATTAGCTGATAAAAACTCGACAAAAATATATTTAGTCGGTGGATTTGTTCGTGACATATTTATTAAAATAGAAAATTTTGATCTAGACTTTGTAATAGAAGGAGCTGATGCAACATTGTTTGCAACAGAACTTGCCGATAAACTAGATGCGAGAACTTCTATTCATAACGATTATAAAACAGCATCAGTTATATTAAGTGATGGAACTAAATTAGATTTTGCAACTGCAAGAATAGAGCATTATATAAACCCAGGAGCTCTACCTAAAGTTGAAGAAGCATCAATTCGTAACGATCTTTTTAGAAGAGATTTTACAATTAATGCGATGGCTATCAGATTAGACGGCGATCACTTTGGAGAGTTGATAGATTATTTTAGAGGACAAGAAGATATAATCAATAAAAAATTGAGAGTTCTGCATTCGCTTAGTTTTATCGATGACCCAACAAGAGCTTTTAGAGCAATTAGATTTGCTGTAAGATTTAATTTTGATCTAGGCTCACATACTACCAAATTGATTAAACACGCCGTAAGTATTAAAGTGTTTGATAGAATTGTTGGGTTTAGATTATACACCGAACTTAAACTGATCTTAAAAGAACAATCATTTATGCGTGCACTTGAGATGTTGAAAAAATATGATCTACTATCTTTTTTTACTAAAAGAATTGCACTCGATCAAATCAAGTTAGAGAGATATGAACGGTTAACAAAATTTATTGCATGGTACAGCATAGAACATGTTGAGCGTTTAGAAATCTGGAAAATGAGGTTCTATATTCTACTATCAAACTTGAACTCAAAAGAGTTTGAAGAGTTGTTAATTAAACTTGCACTGCCTGTTAAATCTATTGAAGTGATGAAAAGAGAGTTCAATAATATTAACCATGCTGTAAAATTGTTTAACAAAAAAGATAATATAAAACCTTCTAGAATAGTTGAGGTATGTAGTCAAATATCTATTGAAGCAACGATACTTATATCTGTGATGTTGACTGAAGATAATCTAGATATTGCAAAAGGATATCTTGGTACTTATAGATATGTTACAACAGAAATTAACGGCAATGATCTGATAGAACTTGGTATTCCTAAAGGAAAAATATATGCAGATATTTTAGATGAAGTTAAAAAAGCTAAACTTAATTCTGTTATAAATGGATATCAAGAAGAGATAGATTTTGCAAAAAAAACATATTTAGATCTAATAAAAAAACCAGTGTGAGTAGTGGACAGTTATAAACTTAGCACACCTACAACTAATACATATAAATGAGTAGTGATAGTTATAAACTTAACGAACGCTTGTAACTAATACATATGAGTGAGTAGTGGACAGTTATAAACTTAGCACCCACTCTCACGACTATTAAGTATGAATGAGTGGTGCAACGGTTACAAAATACAAACACGCTACTCTAAGGAGAAAATATTGAGCTTTGTGAAAGAAATTCTAATTCCGCAAAATATCATTCCAACACTTTTAGGAAGAAACGATAACCACCTAAAAATGATTAAGACTGCATTTAATATTAGCATATCTGTGATCGGTGAAAAGGTTACGATAGAGGCTGAAAGTAGCGATGAAGCGAACGCTGTATCTTTTCTTGTTGACAATTTAGTGTCGCTTGCTAAAGGTCGTGAACTGACTAGTGAAGATATCACGCTCGCTATTAAAATGGTAAACTCAAATGAAAGCACACATATACACTCTGTGTTATCTGAGAAAATAAAAGTATCTGGTTTTGTGAAAACAGTTATCGCAAAATCTCCATCACAGAAACAGTATGTTGAAGCTATGCGTGGATCGGATATGGTTTTTGGTGTTGGTCCTGCTGGAACTGGAAAAACATATCTTGCTATGGCTATGGCTATTAATCACTTTATCGAGAAGAAAGTTAATAGAATAATTCTAGCTCGACCTGCTGTTGAAGCTGGTGAAAAATTAGGGTTTCTACCTGGTGATTTAGCCGATAAAATCAATCCATATCTTAGACCGTTATACGACGCTTTATACTCTATGATGGATATCGAGTACGCAACAAAATTGATAGATAAAAATATTATTGAAGTAGCTCCTCTTGCATTTATGAGAGGCAGAACACTCAACGATTCCTTTGTGATCTTAGACGAAGCACAGAACACTACAGAAGAGCAGATGAAGATGTTTCTAACTAGATTAGGGTTTAACTCTAAGGCGGTTATAACTGGTGATATCACTCAGATAGATCTACCAACTGGTAAACAATCAGGACTTGTAACTGCGATAGATATTTTAGCTCCGATATCTGGAATAAAATTTATAAAATTCACAGATAGAGATATAGTAAGACATCCACTAGTTTCAAAAATAGTCAAAGCGTATGAAAGTGCAATGACAAAAACTAAAACAAGATAAATAACTAAGAAGGAACAACTATGACATTATATATAACTGATGAAGCTGAACTTGGTTTAGAGCATGATTTTTTCAAAACCGTTCTTGATATAATATATAAAGAGTTAAACGATGATAGATTGATAGAACGTGAAATATCGTTACTTTTAGCCGATGATGAAACTATTCAAGAGTTAAATAAATCGTACAGAAATATGGATAAACCAACTGACGTATTATCATTTGAAATAGAGAGCGATACGATGTTAGGTGATATTATCATATCTGTTGAAACTGCAAAAAGAATGGCAGTAGAATATAGTATATCACTTGATAGAGAGATTGCGTTCCTATTTATTCATGGGATTTTACATCTACTAGGATACGATCATGAGATATCAGTTGAAGACGAAGAAGAGATGTTCGCACTTCAAACAAAATTGCTAGATCAAACAAATATTGCGTAACGTGAATATTCATTTTATTAACAATCAACTTGTATAAATAATCAATTTAACCTATCTTGGTCTATAAAATAAATCATATAAATTTTTATAATAACAATCCACATTCACTAAGGGGAAAATAGCGATGATAGATAAAGGCGTATTAAAAGAGATACTTACTGATTATAAAAAAGATTTTAGCAAAAGATGGGATGAACAAAAGTTTAAATGGGAAGCAGTAAAACATTTTCAAGATAACTGGAATATAGATGCAGATAATTTTGGTAACATGTTTGCCGAAGCAACAACTAAAATAAACAAAATACTTAGTCCACATAAATATAAACCAAGACTTATGATTATAAAATTTGCAGAATTTGATGCAAAAGCTGTAAAAAAAATGTTTACAATTCTTTATAATGATAATCAAAAAATAAACAAAAAAATTGAAACATTCAAAAAAATTGAAACATTTCAATCTATGGCAAAGAACTTACAAGAAGCATGGAATAATAGTCAAGAAGCTAAGAAGTGTCCAGATCTAAAACATGATGATCAATCAATTTTTACAATCTCTATTTATCTTTGGTTAAAATATCCTGACGATAATTATATTTTTATAGATGCACACAATCATACTTCTGAAGAAATTCTCAAAGAAATAGAGTTTTACGATGGAATCTGTAAAGAATTACAAACAGATACAGAACTTGTAAATCTATTTAAATCTCATCTCACTGACAATGATTACCCTGATACAAACTTAAAAACTTTAACTGTTGATTTTTGCTACTATATAAATAATGTATATAATAAAAAATCAATCGATGAGCAATCATCAGATGTAAAACCAGATAACCAAGATGAAAACGGAGACACATATACAAATGACAGCTTTCTAAAAGAAGTATTTATGGATGAGAAACAACTTGCCACTCTTACATCACTTCTAGAAAACAAAAAAAATATAATTCTACAAGGTGCACCAGGAGTTGGTAAAACATTCACAGCAAAACGTTTAGCCTATGCTATCATCGGTGAAGAAAATAATGACTTTATTGAGTTTATACAGTTTCATCAAAACTATTCTTATGAAGATTTTATCATGGGTTTTAAACCTAATAAAACAGGCGACGGATTTGAACTGAAAGATGGTGTTTTTTATCGGTTTTGCAAACAAGCTACTACTCAGCCCGATCGTAAATTTTTCTTTATCATAGATGAAATCAACAGAGGAAATATTAGTAAAATTTTTGGTGAACTTCTTATGCTAATAGAAAACGATTATCGTGATCAAGAGATCACCCTCGCCTATAACGATGAAAAATTTTCTATACCTGAAAACCTACATATCATAGGTATGATGAACACAGCTGATAGATCTCTTGCAATGATTGATTACGCTTTACGCAGACGGTTTAGTTTCTTCGATATGAAGCCAGCGTTCGATTATAACGGGTTTACAAAATATCAAAAAGGATTAAAGAACGATAAATTAAATAATTTAATTGAGTGTATCAAAAAACTTAATATTGAAATTTGTGAAGACCAGTCACTTGGAGAAAGTTTTGCTATCGGACATAGTTATTTTTGTGGACTAAAAAAACTAGACAATAATGAACTTGATGAACGTCTAAAAGAAATTATAGATTACGATATTATTCCTCTGCTTAAAGAGTACTGGTTTGATGATAAAAATAAAGTCGACACATGGAAAGAAAATTTTAAAAAAGCATTAAATAATGGTTAACACTATCCCAATTAGAAATATTTATTATATGTTATCTTACGCTTTTATGGATCTTAAAACAGCCCCTCCAGAAAATATAGATAAAGAGGCTTTTGAAAATATTTATGATATCTTTGCATCTATCCTATCAAAAGGGATAGCACAGCAGTTAAAGCAAGGATTATACCGTAAATATGTGTCAGAAAACGAAAATCTTGCTGTAATAAAAGGTAAGATTAATATCAATGAAACGATAAAAAATAAGATACAGAGAAAAAATCTTATATCTTGTGATTACGATGATCTATCTGAAAACAATATATTTAACCAGATAATTAAAACAACTGCCGATATTTTATTGCGTCATAAAGCTGTAAAACAAGAACGTAAAATAGAGTTAAAAAAAGTATTTTTATGCTTTAATGAAATTGATACGATTGATCCTTTCACAATCAAATGGAATATTCTACGTTTTGAAAGAAGTAATAAAAACTATGAAATGCTAATTAATATATGTCGCTTTATAATTGAAGAATGTATCATTACAACCGATAAAGGCGATTATAAAATAAATGCGTTCTTATATGAAAAAGCAATGAGTTCATTATATGAAAAGTTTGTATTAGAATATTATAGATATCACCATAAAAACCTGTCCCCTAATCCGTATCATGTTACATGGCAGATTGATGAAAATAACCTTGATAAAGGTATTAATAACTTGCTTCCAGCAATGATAACAGATATCACATTAGAGTATCAAAATAAAATACTAATTATCGACACGAAATATTACAGTAAAATAATTAAAACACATACTCAATATAACACTCAAAAACTTCACTCTGCTAATCTATATCAAATTTTTGCTTACGTTAAAAATAAAGATATTAATAATAGTGGAAACGTCGCAGGAATGTTACTTTATGCTAAAACAGATGAAGAGATTTCTCCTAATTGTGATTTCAATATGAGTGGTAATAATATACACATAAAAACCTTAGACTTGAATAGTGAGTTTGATGATATAAAAATTCAACTAGACCAAATTGTTACAAATCATTTCCCGACATACAAGTAAGAAACAATTAAACCGATCAATCAACAAATCAATATTTCATATCATAAAACACATTAAAATTATACATTTACTAACTGTAATATATATTGACAAAACATATTACATATTCAATACTGATAGAAATATTTTAGTAGTATTAAAGAGGAGCAATAATATATGAGCACAATTATTATTACAGTAAGCCCAAGTCAACTTGATAATCCGACATCGCAATTAGTTGATGCGATACCAAGTTTTGTTAGTGGAATATCAAAAGAAAAAATAGTAAAATACGATCATGAATTTCTTGAAGATGAAAGCAACAATATGCTGATTTATTTTAAAACAGAACTCCCAATTAGCGAAGCTGTAAATATTATCGTAACGCTTTTTAAAGGCTATAAAATTATCGGTAATAACCTTAATAGATCTGCTTATATTTATACATCTGAAAAAGATGATGCAACTTTTGATGAGTGTCAATTAGCGTTCCCTCTTGAGCCTCATAAAGATATCAATATCCCTCTCACTGCTGATGAACGTAAAGCTCATACAACCGAACTCTTAAAGGCTAGAAATATACCTTACAATGAACATCTACCAGTGATTGAAACAGCTGATGAAATTAATCTTCGTTCACCGAATGATGTTCTAAAAAGAGCACTTACATCTCTAATAATAATTCAATTAGCTTGTGATATCGCAAATGAAAAACAGACTGATGAAAGTTTAGTTATTATAAAAAATGTTTTACAAACTTACGGACTTGAAAACGAACTTACAGATGTTGAACAGAAAGTTTTAAACCTTGAAGTAACTGAACAAGAGGTAATAAATACTGTTTGGCGTTATGAATCTATATGGCCTCTTTTTTGGGCGTTAGGATTTATCTCATGCTTAGAATTTCCAAATAAAATATGTGACTCTACTGCTCTTACTAAAATGTTTTTTGGTTCTGATAAATATAAATCGTTAGACGATATTATAAAAGATATAAACCCTCAAAATATAGAACTTGTACTAGATGAAGCAGATTTGATTTTTAGACTTGATTGGGCTTGTACTGATGCTCGTGTCAAAGGCACTCCTATCCCTGCTGGAATGGATAACAGCGTCGTTGTTGAAAGACATAGAGGACTTAACTGGCTTATCAACGCATATGATGCAGAAAATTGGGATGCCGTTTCAGCTCATACTTAAAGATATTTAGGAGCGTAATACATCCTTATTATTTTATAAAACTATTTAAAGTATGTTAGTTGTGAACTCAACTGCATGCTTTTTTATTTACTAGATTATACTTATAAATACAACTTGCTTTACATCTCTACATTATAAATTTTATAACGTCATAAATTTTGTCATACTAATTTTACGCATAAAAAAAGGATACATCTTTCGATATATCCTTGAAATATATAAACAGAATAAATCTGTAAACTATCTTTTTGAGTACTGATCGCTTTTACGAGCCTTAGGTTTACCGTATTTCTTACGCTCTACCATTCTTGAATCTCGTGTCATAAATCCAGCCTGCTTAAGAGCTGGTCTAAACTCAGGATCAAACTTCTCTAACGCTCTTGCAAGTCCGTGACGAACCGCTCCTGCTTGTCCTGATTTACCACCACCTGCAACGGTAATATATAAATCAAACTGACCCTCTTTGCCTAATGTGGCAAGTGGTTGCATAACTATCTGTCTTGCTGTTGGACGCTCAAAATACTGGTCTAACAATTTGCCGTTTACAGATATAGTGCCTTTACCTGGTTTTAGAAAAACTCTTGATACTGATGTTTTTCTTCTTCCTGTTCCATAAAAATAATTTACTTTAGTTTTCATAAATATCTATACCCCTAAACCGATACAATAGTTGGCTGTTGAGCAGCGTGTGGATGCTCCGCAGTTGCGTATATCTTTAATTTTTTAGCCATTTTGCGACCCATTTTTGTCTTAGGTAACATTCTTGTTACAGCAAGTGATAAAACTTCAGTTGGTTTATCTTCAAGCATGTTTGCAAGCGCGCGCTCTTTTATCCCACCCATATAACCTGTGTGCCAGTAATACTTCTTATCATTCAGTTTATTATTACCTTTGAATGCAATTTTGTCTGCATTGATAACAACAATGTAATCTCCAGTATCAATATGAGGAGTATAAATTGGCTTGTTTTTACCCATTAGGTCCATAGCAATTTTTGATGCTAATCTACCTAAAATAGCCCCTTCAGCGTCATATAACTTCCACTCTTGAGTAAAGTTACATCCTGCCTCTTTTCTCTGGAAATTAGCGCCTAATTCTTTCTTCTCGTCACTCTCGTTTGATGACGTTTTCTTTGAACCTAGTTTTGCCCAGGTAGTTGACTTCGCAGCTTTCATAAATGTCTATCCTTAAATAAGTATCTTTCTAGTAAAATCAAGAGTAATTTATACACCATTTCACTACCTCTTGTCAAGGAAAATATATATAGCTTATAATAAAGTAAATTAATATATCTATATTCTTCTCTAACATCACACTCTATTCACATGCTTTTTTGCTTTACTTATGTCCTCTTATTCACTATAATCAAAATTCATTTTATATCAGTATATATAAAAAATTAACTTATGGGGAGTTATATAATGCCTAAATCAAAGTTGTTATACCTTACAACAGTCGTATTATCAATAATGTTGTTCTCAAATATTGCGAACGCTCAACAAGTAACACTTGATACTTATAATGAAAACGAAGCGCAAGAAGAATCTAATGGGGTAGTTGATTTTATTCCACTTATGCAAAAAGAGGTAAGAGCGATCGGAGCAGTGCCTCCTAAACCGTTTTTTGTTGCACCAATGTTCTTCTACCTAAATGAAAACAGAAATGTTTCTGATGTTGAAGCAAGATGGCATAGCGGGCCTAACGATAAAGAAGGACTTCCAATAGACGGACTTGTTATGAACTCTGTAAACTCTGAAACATATTCAACTGGTATTCGTGCTGGTTTTTGGTTATTTCCATTTGTATCAATGTATGGTTTTTACGCATACACTGATGGATCTACTAGCTTTGATGTAGAGATACCTGATGAGTTCGCTAGTCTAATGGCAGGAATTGATACTACAACAAAAATATCTGTGCACACTGGTGGAGTAGGAATTACAGCTGCATATGGTATGAAAGATTTATTCTTTAAAACAGATGTGTTCTCAAATATAGATTTCAACTCATCATGGAGTAAAGTATCGTTGCTTGATGACATACTCTATACAGCAGTTGTATCTATGAGAGCTGGGATATCTAAAAACTTTACAAGAAACTTTAGAACATCTATGTGGATAGGTGGAATGTTTAGAGCTGGATCATCAACTGGAACTAGAGTTGGTGGAAAATACACTTTAACAGGTAGTAATTTTGCAGTATATCAAGCAAATCAATCATCACTATCTCCTTGGAGTATGGTTGTTGGATTACAAGTTGGGATTACTAGATATTTCGATATCATAACTGAATTCGGATTTCTAAACCGTTTTCAAGCAAATGTAAACTTATCATTTAACTTCTAGATATTCATATTATAGTAGAACATACTTATAACATATTATACCCTACACATCGTGTAGGGCTTATTTTTACCCTTAACCACCCTCCTATTTATCGCAATATATATAAATATTTTTAATATCACCATCGCCTTTTACCGTTATAAAATAAATAATATCAATCATCACGCCTTACAAAAAGCCTTTAAAACCATAAATAAGATTATAATTTAACTCTATGTATTAAAAAATGATTGCATAATATAATATAATATGTTAGCCTCAAAACTGTTAAAAAGTGAAGAGAGGTATATGAATGTCATCAATGGATAGTAAAATTAATTCAATCTACGATTCGATCGTAAAAAGAAACCCTGGGGAAGTTGAGTTCCATCAAGCAGTAAGGGAAGTGGTTGATCAGTTAGATGTAGTACTAGAGAGGCATCCTGAATATCTTGACCAAAAAGTTATTGAGAGGATTGCTGAGCCAGAAAGAATGATTACTTTTAGAGTGCCGTGGATGGATGATAAAAATGAGATCCATGTTAATAGAGGATTTAGAGTACAATACTCGTCTGTGCTTGGGCCATATAAAGGTGGATTACGTTTTCACCCAACAGTTTATTCTGGTATAATTAAATTTCTTGGATTTGAGCAGATATTTAAGAATGCTTTAACTGGACAAGGTATCGGTGGTGGTAAAGGTGGATCAGATTTTGATCCTAAAGGAAAAAGTGATAATGAAGTGATGAGATTTTGTCAATCTTTTATGACTGAATTATACCGTCATATAAATGATTACACTGATGTTCCAGCTGGAGATATAGGTGTTGGTGCAAGAGAAGTCGGATATATGTTTGGACAATACAAACGTATTGTTAATAGATATGAAGCAGGTGTTTTAACAGGTAAAGGACTTGCATATGGTGGATCACTTGTTAGAACTGAGGCTACTGGATATGGACTTGTTTATTTCACAGATGAGATGTTGAGAAAAAATCTAGGCACATCATTTGAAGGTAAAAATTGTATCGTTTCTGGATCAGGAAATGTTGCTATATATGCAATTGAAAAAATTCATGAACTTGGTGGAAAAGTTATTGCATGTTCAGATTCTAACGGATACATACATGATGCAGATGGAATTAATTTAGATACACTTAAAAGAATTAAAGAGGTTGAGCGTAAGCGTTTAACTGCTTATGTTGAAGAACATAAATCTGCTAAATATGTTGCTGGTAGTAATATTTGGGAGATCCCTTGTGATGTTGCTCTACCATCTGCTACACAGAATGAAATTAACCTTGCAAGTGCAGAGATATTAATTAAGAACGGATGTAAAGTTGTTACAGAGGGTGCTAATATGCCGACTACTCCTGACGCTGTGCATGCCTTTATTGAGGCAAATGTGATCTATGCTCCTGGTAAAGCTACAAATGCTGGTGGAGTTGCAACATCTGCTCTTGAGATGCAACAGAACGCATCTAGAGATAAATGGACGTTTGATTATGCTGATCAAAAGTTAAAAGGTATTATGTTAAACATTCACGATCAGTGCTATAATACAGCTGCTGAGTATAATGTTATCGGTAACTACCTTAAAGGTGCAAATATCGCTGGATTTTGCATAGTTGCAGATACTATGATACCTATGGGATTAATTTAATATTAGTTGAACAAAAGTAGATTATTGACAATTGATATTTGTGTGATTAATTTAATCTTAGTCGAACAAAAATAGATAATTGATTTTAAATATGTTAATAATAAAAAAGTACGGATTTGATAGTCCGTACTTTTTTTATAATACTATAAATATTATTTATAGTATTATGAATTAACCTGTAGAAAAACTTTATTTAACCCTCATCAGTTCTATCAAAAAACGGTTCAAATAATGGAAGTAACTTCATCGATCCACTACCATTTAAATGATCTGCATCTCGATAGTAAGCTTTATTAACTTCACCTAATTTACATCTTTTATTATCGCAAAAATATGGTGTTGGATCTATGACTATCACATTACTATACTTACTTGCTTCTTCTGCAATCCTTGCATTTGATTTTTTATTATTATTAAAGTGATTGGTTAGTAACACCGAGCTACTATAAATATTATCAAACTCGATTTTTCCATCATTATAATGTTCTATATATATACTCTCAACATCCATAGGCTGTAACGGTACTTGTTGCATAATTACAACTTTTTTAAAGTTCATACTTAACACTTTTACCACTTCATCAAACTTGCTATCAACCAGATCTAACGTGTTCCATCTTCTTATAAAAAACAGTGTCATATCTTCTTTTTTACTTATATTATCTAAATCAATTATGATAGCCTTATCGATATTATCAGATACTTTAGATATTATTGAAATGTCTTTATTTTTTGAAAGAAGATTAAACATCCCTTTTAACATATCTGCGTGACTATCACCCATAACTATATATTTAGTACTTGAAGACACTTCCTTTCTTGACACATTACTATCATCATACTTATCCGTTATCTCTACATGATAGCCTGCATGACTTAGATCATTTTTATATATAATATTCGCTAAAACAAATAATATAATTAAAATAGTTACCGTCACTCTACCTTTATATTTAAAATTTCTCTCAACTGTGTTGTAACTTATTGCACCAAAAAGAATACTTAATACGATCCCTAATGCGACATAGTAACTATTGCTAAGCAATCTGTACTGAAACAAAAACACAACTATAACCCAATGCCAAAGATATATTGAGTACGACCATAAACCTATATAATAAACCACTCTATTTTTTGCTAAATAAGTGTTGCTACTATTTGCATATAAAAATAGAACAGCTAAGAATATAGGGACAATAGATATAAACCCACCCCATATATTTTTAAAGCTTGGCAACATTATAAATATAATCAATAAAATAACGGTTGCATATTGCACTAGATTTGCTCGTTTTATTTTCATAGGAAACAGATAAACTAGCCCACCTGCAAGAAGTTGCCATGCTCTATTTTGTAGTAAAAAATAAGAAGCTGAAGGATTTACATAACTTTGATATATGCTACTCACGAGGCTTAATATAAATGATAAAAGTACGAACCATTTTAGAGTGTTTTTGTTAAATAATTTCTTTAAAATTATAAGTACTAACGGATAGATTAGATAAAATTGAAACTCAACAGATAAGCTCCATGTATGGAGAAACCACTTTTTATATGCATCTATATCAAAATAACCTATCTCTCTAAAATAATTTATATTACTTATAAAAGATAAGGCATAAACAATTTCATGCGTTACTCTTAAATAAATTATAGATAGAAAGTTGAAGTAACTAAATACGAAAAGCACAATAACTAATAAAATTAACGCAGGGACAATTCGTTTAAAACGTCCTATATAAAATTTTAGTAATTTAAATGTGTTTTGATTAAAACCTCGAAAAATAATAGATGTCATTAAGTAGCCTGATATAACAAAAAAGATATCAACGCCTACAAAACCGTTATTAATATATGGGATTTTAAAGTGATAGAAAAGTACGAATAGTACTGATAAAGCTCTTAATAAATTTATATCATTTCTAAATGTCATTTTAATCTCAGTGTAAAACATCTCTATTAAGTATTTTAAGAATAAGTAGATATTTATTTTAATAAAATTATCTATAAATTAATATTTAAATATACCTAACTACGCATACTATATCTTATGAAGAAATAAGTCAAGAATGTTAAAAACAATTATATAACTATTAGATTACTGAAATTAGAGTAGCAATAATTTGATATAAATTTGATATAAATAGATAGGGGTTAATCAGTTGCAAATAACAACCATTATTTAGTAATTTGAAAATATTATACTAGATGCGAGGTTGATATAAAATCAAAACTTATTCTGTCATAATTTGAGAAAGTGAGGGTATTCCACTTTACTTTTATTTATTACATAGAGATTTGTCATCAACCTTACGATCTAATATAATATAATTTAGCTTATACTCAAAAAATGCAACAGAGTACAAAAATGCAACATAACAAAAAATGCAACAGAGTACAAAAATGTAACATAACACAAAGATACAACACAGTACAAAAATGCAACATAGTACAAAGATGTAACATAGTACAAAGATGTAACATAGTACAAAAATACAACACAGTACAAAAATGCAACACTGCACAAAGATGCAACATAGTACAAAAAAACCAACGCACCGTATATGTACGGTATGTGAATTATATCTATTTTGATTATATTTGTCAACATGTATTAACTGTGAATTTAAAAACATTTTCATATCTATGTAAATGATATGACTAAAGCTGTCTAAACAAAAATCGTTAATAGTAAGTTAACTCTAATAAATATCTATACACCCAGTATCCCAGGTGTATAAACTGCCATTATTTTAGTTATAATTATAAATGAGTATTAACCATAAATTTGGAAAAGCATTAAAAGTGTTAAGAGCAAAAGCTGGATTAACACAAGAACGGCTTGCCGAATTATCAAAAATTGATTATAAATACATTCAGAGTTTAGAAGGTAAAAAGCCATCTTCTCCAACATTAAACACGTTAGAAAAAATAGCTACAGGTTTTGATATCTCTATAAGCGATCTAATCAATGCTATTGAAAAAATAGAGGACGATATCTAAAATCATATCGTATACTTATTGCAACAATCTACTCTTTAATTCACCACATTCACATAACGAAAACCTTTACAACTTTAGCTAATATAAATTTAGCTTATACACCAATCAAGTGATATTTAATAAAAATCGTTAATATCAAGTCAATTCTAGTAAATACCTATACACCTAATATCCTTGGTGTATAAACCACCTCTATTTTAGTTATAATTATAAATGAGTATTAACCATAAATTTGGAAAAGCATTAAA
>CAMRCY010000040.1 GCA_947041165.1 uncultured Deferribacteraceae bacterium
AATACTTTTAGTGATCTATTTTTCGTACTGTAACTGCTTAATCGACTAAAGCATCTATTGCCAAATACTACTTTAATCTAGTGAATATATTTTAAATCTAATTTTTACTATTAGCATCAATTTCTTTTCTTAATCTTCTAACTTCTTTCTCTATATCTATTACTTTATCTGTAATACACTCTATCGCACTTGCAATCGGATCTGGTATATCAGAGTGATTTAGATCATCTACCATCGCACCTACCGACATTACATGTCCTGGAACACCGATAACTGTTGAGTCATCAGGCACTTCAGATATAACTACTGAATTCGCACCGATCCTTGATCTATCGCCTACTCTAAACGGTCCTAAAATTTTTGCACCAGTTCCGATAACTACGTTGTTGCCGATCGTTGGATGTCGCTTACCTTTATCTAATCTTGTGCCACCTAAAGTCACGCCGTGATAGATTAATACATCATCACCGATCTCTGCTGTTTCACCGATAACAACACCCATACCGTGATCAATAAAAAGACGTCTGCCTAATTTTGCTCCTGGGTGGATCTCTATACCTGTTAAAAATCTTGAAAACTGTGAGATAAATCTTGCTAATAAATACCATCTCTTACGCCATAAAAAATGTGCTAAGCGATGAAATACAACTGCATGAAAACCAGGATAAAACAAAACTATCTCGAACCAACTGCGTGCAGCAGGATCTTTCTTCTTAATCGTACCTAAATCTTCTTTTAATTTATTAAACAATATCTCTTTCCTAAAAAATTTAATCTATAAAAAAAATGGGTCAAGCTGAACGCCACCCATAACATATTAATCAAACAAAACAAAATATACTTATAGTAATGAACAAAAAAAACAGCCCTACGATCGACAAACTAATCTATCAACCGTAGGTATTAATATAAATTACTCTGCAATAATAGCATCAGATGGGCAAGCCTCTAAGCATGCTCCACAATCAACACAACAATCAGCATCTATCAATGCTTTGCTCTCTACATCAGTTATACACCCGTGTGGACATTCATCAATACAAGTCATACATCCGATACAAGCATCTGTTACAAAATGTGCCATAATTAACTCCTTAATTAAAAAAAATTTTAGTGTTCAAATTAATTGTCAATCTTAAATATCTGTCTAAACAGGTAATCAAAAAAAACTAACCGAACAAACTTACTTTATATAATCACACAAACTAATATAAAATCTATTAGTCAAATGTGAATAACAAACAACATCACAATAATCAAAGTAAGTACTTACTCTTACTAGATCAGCTACATCATTTGACAAATTCATACATTTGTCAAGAAAAATAATACAAACTAACTGTAAAATGCATATCCATAATCTTACTTTATAATAAATATAAACATTTCACATAGCGATCTCTACACAAAACTTTTTTACATCTATATGTAATTAACAATATTATTACAACTAATCGACTGTAACCCATAAGCATCATCATCACATTAATTATTATACAACCTATACATAATGCAATTTATTATCAAGAAGATATCTCTATCAATACTTATATAATTAAGAGAGTTAATCAAATACTAAAGTTCATATAATAACTTTTAAGCTTTCATATAAAAAGGTTAATAGTTATTTACCACTACGTTTATTAAAGATTTTCACAATCTTATATCCAATATATTTAGGTAACGCTTCCAATATGAGAAACGGTATTAAATAAAATTTAACAGAAAATAGTAACCTATTGCCACGAGCCTCAGCTGAACCAAATTTTTCAAGTAACCAGCTATTTGTAAAATGCATAGACGCTATCGCCTTGCCCCTCTCATACTCTGACTTTATAGAATATGGATGAGAATGTGTAACCTTAGCCTCTGATACATAAGCAATATATCGTCCAGCTAAAATCATCTTACCTGCAAGCAACATATCTTCACCGAAATTGGTATCAGAAAATCCGTCCATCAATAAATAATCCGATACTCTATACATCGCAAATGAATTAGATAAAAATGCTGTGTATATACCTAAACTACCTATATCATCAATACTTTTAATCATAGACTCTTTTGGATAATTAAACCTTCTTGAAGCACTCTCAAGCAATGATGAACTCTTATCCGTTAACTGTCTGCCATAGCCTGCAGATACATCTTTATTCATAAACACAGCTAACAATTTTGTCACAGCATCAGTTGTTTCAAAAACCACATCTTGTGTCAACATAAGCACAAACTCAATACTACTATCTTTTGCAAGAACATGTTTGATAGCTTTATCTCGACTTAAACCATGATTGAACTCTTGTTTACTTATATTTAAAACTTCAAACCCATAACCGTTCGTAAGCTCTACCGTGTTATCTGTAGAACTCGAATCTATAATAACTTTTTGAGCAAATTCTATATCTTGATTATTTAACGAATTTAAAAGATCTAAAAATTTTACCCCCGCATTATATGTAGGAATAATTACGGCAACTTTACTTGTCATTATATTATATCAACCTAAATGTTCTTATAACAGATTTAACAAGCGACAAACTAGATCCTAGATTTAAAAAAGACACTCCGTTAAAATCTGTATTTATAGAATAGAAACTATTATCAACCATCGCAATTATAGGTCGTTCTACATACTCAGAAATTAATGACAATATATTATAGTTACCATTAGTAACAACCACAACCATATCGTAACTATTAAGAGTTGTTCTTAAACCTTTTACATTGCTAATATTTATATTAGTGTATATCTTAGTTTCAACACCTACAAACGATAACACTAATGAAATTTCATTAATCAACCTTACGTCGATATCGTATGTGCTAACAATAACAATTTTTTTATCACTCTTTGGAAGTTTGTTTTTTATAGAAAAAATAACACCAGCATTAATATCTATAGCTATGTCTTTGCTAGTTATAGATATAGATGCTAACTCTTCTGCCTTAACAGAAGTGATAATAAATTCCTCTTTTTTCTTAATAAATGCTTTCACTTTTTCATCGATAAAAACAATGTCTTTACCTTCTGCTGAGAAATAATTTCTCAAATAAACAGGTATCAAATCAGAGAATAGCAATTCATCTTTAATAAAGTTTTTATCTATTTCATCAATGATGTCATCAACCGATACAGTTTCTAGTTTAAGTTTAATTAATAGTTCTTCAAGCTCACTTCTGTCCATTCTCAACTCTCTATAAGATTATTTTTGATAAATCCCTTAGCTACAATATATAACTCCATCGAACCCTTTCTCGTAGCTTCTGGTTTAAATGTGTATACATCTTTGAAAAAAACTTTTAAATCTTTAACTAGTTTAGACCTTAGCTCTCCCTCAAATAATTTAAAAATAAATGAGCCACCATTATCTAAACATTTTTTAACTAACGAAAAAACTGTCATCACAAGTTCATAAGAATTATAGTGATCCGCATCTCTAACACCTATTGTATTTGGTGCAATATCTGATATCACTAAATCATACCGACTAGATATAGTTAGTAGCTTTTCAAGAATTTCATCAAGCTCTATATCACCAACTATCCCTACAAAATTAGGTGAGTGAATACCCTTTATCTCATCTAAATCTACACCGACAACTTTGCCACCTTTGCCTATCTTCTCAATGGCAACTTGACTCCAACCACCAGGGGCTGCACCACAATCTAGAACTGTCATATTTTTTCTAAACAGTTTATATTTAATATCAATCTCTATTAGCTTATATGCTGCACGAGATAGATAACCTTCTCTTTTTGCTTTCTGGTAAAATTTATCTTTACGATCGTATGTTGCCATATATCAAGAACTCGTAATCTTATACTGCTCATAACTAAGCAGTGGATTAGATTTTATAACTATACTAACGCTATGAGTTGACTCCAGAATATCAATATTCTCTTTCTCGTTATCAAGTATAATATCTGCAATATCACTATGAGTTTCAACAACTATTCTTTTCTTCATACTTCTTGCAAGTTTTGTAATCGCTCTCATAATATCGTAACTAACAGTAATTCTAGATCTAACCATCCCCTTACCTTCACAGTATGGACACGGCTCTGTTATGATTTTTGCAACAGGCTCTTGAACACGTTTTCTAGTTATTTCAACTAATCCTAAAATTGTAATATCAATAACTAAAGCTTTCGCTCTATCGCCTTTTAAATTCTCTTCTAACACAGATAAAACTTTTGCTTTATCCTCATCAGGTTCCATATCAATGAAATCAATAATTATGATACCACCGATATTTCTAAGTTTTAATTGAAGAGCGATCTCTTTTGCAGCCTCTAAGTTTGTTTTAAGTATAGTGTCATTAAAATCATAACTTCCTACAAATTTACCAGTGTTCACATCTATAACAGTTAAAGCTTCTGTATAATCTACGACTATATATCCACCTGATTTTAACCATACTTTTTTATCAAGTATCTTATCAATTTCTAACTCAATATTGTAAGCATCAAATAATGACACTTTATTATTTTCGTAATACTCGATATTAACTTCGCATTTAGGCATATACTCATCAAGATAAGTTGCCATCTTTTCGTAATCTTCTTTACTGTCTATAATAATTTTAGATACTTCAGGAGATGCTATATCACGTAATATTTTAAATATCAAATCGTGATCTTCATAAAGTTTTGATGGTGCTTTTGCCGTTTCGATATCTTTATTTAATTTCTGAATTATTCTAAGTAAAATATCTAAATCATCTTGTAACTGATCTTTACTAACAGATAAACTAACCGTTCTTGCTATAAGCCCATATCCCTCAGGACGGATCTCTTCCAATATAGATATTAACCTTTCTCTCTCAACTGACGATTCTATTTTTCTAGAAACACCTATGTGATTAGAGTCAGGCATTAAAACTATAAACCTTCCAGGGATAGAGATATGTTTAACTAACCTTGCACCTTTTGCACCGATATAATTTTTTGTAACTTGAACAACAATCTCTTCGGACTCTGAAATCTGTTCCTCAATTGAAGGATATTTTACCGTATTGTTATGACTGCCCTCAACCTCTAATTCGATTAACTCAGTCTTATCACTTTCAACACCTTCAACATCATCTCCTTCAATCACTTTAGAATCTAAACCAATGCAATTAAGCTCTTTAACGCTTTTAGGGTTCATATCTGAAACATGTATAAATGCTGCTTTCTTCATCCCAATCTCTACAAATGCAGATTGCATTCCTGGGAGAACTTTGACAACCTTTCCTTTATATATATTGCCTACAATAGATTTAGTTCCAACTCTTTCAATAAAAAGTTCTATCAAATCTCCATCATCTAGTATGGCAATACGGACTTCTCTACTAGTTGAATTTATTAATACTTTTTTAATGTCTTTATCCTTTGAATATATTTCTATTTTCTAATGCACGCATCATTGTAAAATCATCAGCGTACTCAATTAACGAACCAATAGGTATACCACTTGCTAATTTTGTGATTTTTAATCCTTCTATATCTGATAAGAGCCTGATTATATATATTGCAGTTGTTTCACCATCAGCATCAGGATTGGTTGCGATGATAAGCTCTTCTACATTATGCTCTTTTATTCTTCTTATTAAACTGCTAAATGATAGATCACTTGGCGCTATCCCATCAAGTGGAGATATCTTGCCTCCAAGCACATGATATAAACCATGAAAATGCGCTGTCTGTTCTATAACTAAAACATCTTTCGCCTCTTCAACTACACATAAAACAGAACGATCTCTACTGTTAGATAAACATACACCACACATATCGTCTTCGGAAATAGAGCCACACTCAACACAAAATTTGATTTTCTCTTTAAGCTCGACTACGCTTAACGCTAATCTTTTTGCAGACTCTGGTTTCATTTTTAATATATGAAGAGCTAGACGCATTGCAGTTTTTCTGCCTATGCCTGGAAGTTTAGAGAACTCTGATATACAATTTTCAAAATATTTTATATGTTGCAAACTAGAAACCCTTTATTATTATTTATAACAAATACACTTAATAGAAACAATAGCTACTATACACTATTTCTCATATTAATACAAAGTTACTTAACCAGTATATATATATTCATAATATTTGATATAAGAATTCTCTCCCCATACCATACGATATTAATAATATATTAACCGATTAAGTAACTTCAATTTTTTAAATCTTATTTATAAGTATTGTCAATAAATTTAATATTATCAAATAGACATATTATAAGTATTGAAATATATTACACAAATTTAAACCTAAATTTATTCTGGAACTGCTATCTCTTCAATAGTTTCTTCAACTTCTACTGTATCTTCAGCACCGTCGTCCATAAAGAAATACCATTTCTTACCAATTTTTGTTAAGTCTAATTCATCTATCATAGGATTTTCTTCTAGTAAAATAACAGCAGTATCATCATCAATTACTTTAACGCCTTTATATACTAAAACCAATTGATCAGCACCAGACTCTAGATCACCCATGCTCATGAAGAAATTCATAATATATCCAAAATATTCTTTAGCTGTGATCTCAGCCATTTTATCCTCAGGAATACCAACCATAGACATCATCAATGCACCAACCATAGGTGCAGCCTTAACTTCATCAATATCACTTGTAAGTTCTGCTTTAGTTTCATCATCAACATACTTATCCCATAGTTTATCATAATCTTTATTATTTAAACTATTTACAACATCCTCTCCAACCTTTTCAAGATTTTGAGAAAAACACCCTACTAAAAATAACGATAAAACAATTGAAAGTACTAAACGCATGGTATGCTCCTTTTTTTAAAAAAATCTAATTTTATTATTTAACTTCTGTAACTAATAAATTGCTATTAACTTCTGTAATCAATAAATTGCTATTAACTTCTGTAACTAACAAATTACTATTAACTTCTGTAACCAATAAATTGCTATTAAATTCTGTAACCAATAAATTGCTATTAACTTCTGTAACTAATAAATTACTATTAACTTCTGTAACGGTAACGATGTTATCAACTACAGCTCTCGCTTTTAATTATAAGCAGTACCATATTGCGATTTTCTGCCATACGATTAACCATATAATAACGTTGATATTCTTATATACTACTTTTAATAACACCCTTTGTCAATTACGTTATCCTCTATTTTGATTTTACTACTTTCACAAACAGAAAATTAGTTTTATAATGACAAATGTAAAGCAGATAATTAATCTGATAGTTTATAAGAGGTATATATATATGAATGTATTGGCAATAAACGGATCTCCTAGGATAAAAGGAAACACGAATATAGCGTTAAACTTTGTGGCTAAAGAGTTAGAGATGGAAGGTATTCAGACGAATATTTTACAGCTTGGAACTGACGTTGTAAAATGTTGTAAAGCATGTGGTGTATGTGGAAAAACTTTAGATGAACGCTGTGTAATAGATGATGATATAGTAAATGATGCTATACAGATGATGATTAAAGCTGATGCAATTATATTCGCATCACCAGTACATTTTGCTGGAATGTCCTCTAACCTTAAAGCTTTGATGGATAGAGCTTTCTATGTGGCTAGCAAAAACAATGGACTTTTTAGACATAAAGTTGGAGGTGCAATCGCCGTTACTAGACGATCAGCTGGAGTTGTTACATTTAACGCTCTCACAAACTATATGTTGTTTGCAGAGATGTTAGTTCCTGGTGGAAATTATTGGAATGTTGTGCATGGTAGAGATATCGGAGAGGTTGAGCAAGATGTAGAAGGTTTGCAAACATTAAAAACTTTTGCAAAAAATATGGCGTGGGTGATGAAGCTGATAGAACACGGAAAAGATATTCTCCCTGCACCTAAGTTCGAAGCTAAAACACCTATGAACTTTATTAGATAATATATGACGTGATTTTGAGCTTCATAAAATTAACGTAACACTATAATGTAACTTAATAAATTATAGCTTTTCAAAAAGTTTGAAAAACCTATCAACTTTATTAGATGATATATGACGTGATTTTGAGCTTCATTAAATCAACGTAACACTATAATACAACTTAATAAATTATAGTTTTTCAAAAAGTTTGAAAAAACTATCAACTTTATTAGATGATATATGGCGTGATTTTGAACTTCATAAAATCAACGTAGCACTATAATGTAACTTAATAAATTATAGTTTTTCAAAAAGTTCTAAAAACCTATACGTTGGAAGATATAAAAGATATGTTCAACTGTAATCTTTTTTTTTAATGCTCATTTCATAATTTACACTCATAACCACAAATTCACAAAATAAGTCACTGTAGATTATCTATACAATTACACCCATAACAACA
Source organism: uncultured Deferribacteraceae bacterium (assembly GCA_947041165.1). Classification (GTDB taxonomy): domain Bacteria; phylum Chrysiogenota; class Deferribacteres; order Deferribacterales; family Mucispirillaceae; genus CAMQYB01. Next base: position 8,313 of record CAMRCY010000040.1, read on the forward strand.
AACTTATAAAACAAGTCACTATAGATTACTATACAATTAACACATATTATCACAAATATATCGCATCAAATTACTATAGACCATCTATACAATTACACCCAATCAATTACTATAGATTACCTATACAATTAACACTCATAACAACAAATTCACCAAATCAATTACTATAGACTATCTATACAATTAACACCCATAACAACAAATTCACCCAATCAATTACTATAGATTATCTATACAATTACTCTCATAACACCAAATTCACAAAACCAATGATATATTTACCTCGTATTGAATATCGAGCATAACCATATTGATAAAAATATCTCTCACCATCTAACAATATTTAACAATATTAGTAATCTATTATAAAAAAAGCCCCCTCAATAAAACTATCGAGGAGGCCACAAAACTATTAAAATAATTTATTTTTAATTAATATCTATTCTACAACTACGCCTTTATGCCGTTTATCTGAGTTTCTATCTCTGTAGCGATTAATAGTGCATTATCTATAATGTCGTAGAGATAATACGTATTATGCATACTTTTTGATTTACTGCTTCCTTTAGCAATTCTCGTGAGCAGAACAAATCTTCTATATTCTATCGCCTGTTCATCATTCATATCATCTTTAAGAGATAATAATGTAGCACTAGCTGTATTAAGTTCTACAATTTTAGCATCATAATCATCTCTAAACATCGTATACATCTCTGCATAACTGTCATCATGACAATCAACACAACTTTGAACAACTGGTGCTTCTCGAGCCTCATAGTGACACGAATCACATGTGAGTGAAGGCATCATCCATGTTTGGTTATCAATCCCTAATTTAGATGCTGATGTTCCTTCTTGCAATGCTACAACATCTGTATGGCAAGTTGCACAATCTGTATTTGCAGGCATTTTTGTGAACTTTGCTTTCTCTCTCTCTTGATCGTGACAAGTGAAACAATCTTCCATTTTTATAGATAAAATCTCACCTGGTTCATCAGGGTGTGAAACTTTAGAGTGACAATTAAGACAAGATAAACCAACAACTTTCATATGGGTTGCGTGCTTAGGATTAATCCCTAAACCTTGATCGCCTGAATAAATATCAACCATTCCCATTTTATTGAGATATTCTGGATTTTCTATCTTATCCATACTTCGCATATGAAAACCGAAGAATGACATAATCGTGTTATCTCTTATCTGTTGATTAACCTCTGTTGTGTGACAATATGCACATCTATCAGAAGGCATTAAATTTATCGCATAAGATAAATTATCTATTGGTTTATTTAAAAACGCTAACTTCTCTTCACGAGTTGTTGTAATCTCTCCATAAACATCTTTTAAGCCACCGATTTTTGCTCTCATATAACCAAAAAATCCTGGATCTCCGTGACAATCAATACATGAAACATCTACCTGTGCATGCATAGTTTCTTTCCAAGTATTATATTCAGCACCCGCACCAGTCTCTTCCATTACGTGACATAAGCCACAAAACTGCGATGTACTTGTTACATGTAACGTAAGATAAGTTCCGTAAAGAAACGCAAAAAAACCTGCTAGAACAATAACAACAAACAATGATGGTCTTCTTTTTGCAAAACTTGTAATAGAAGAGAGTAAATTTTTAATTCTACGCATAATAATCATCCCACATCTCATACTATTTTATTTCAATGTAAAACAAAATAGCTTAAATTTTAAAACTGCCAATATCTCTAAAATGAACCGACTAATAAAAAGAAAAGTAATAAATCAACACACTGATTAAACTTATATCGTTTAAATTATAATATTTAATTATATTATAATAATTATCATACAATTAAATTATAACAACCTCTCTGAACCGTTTACGACATTATTACAAAACAAAATAAGGTATAACCAAATAACTTGATCTACGAAACTTTTGTTAGCACAATAAAATCCTAGTAATGAGGGAAAGGAGTAATTAAAAAATATTGAACATTATAATACTCTTATAATATAATATAATATATTTTAATTTAATTGATAAATCACTTCGATATAAATAAATATTACTCAAATTTATAAAGCAGTTAGCAACAATTAATTCAAATTATCACTAACTACTTTTAAATTAAAATATAATTTATTAAACTACAAATAAAAGTATTAAAGATACTACTAATGCATAAATTGCGATAGACTCGATAAGAGCTAAACCAATAATCATTGTAGTGAATATTCTGTCAGCAGCACCAGGATTTCTAGATATAGACTCAACTGCTGAACCGATTGCTTGACCCATTGCTTTACCAGTACCTAGTGCAGCTAGTGCTATAGATAATGATGCAGCAAGAAATAATGCCCATGAGTTTTCAGAATGCTTAACTGCAACCTCTTGTGCGAAAACGAAACTTTGAGATAAAACTAACATTGAAACTACTAATAATGCTTTTTTCATAAATGAAATCCTCCAAAATGTAATATATTAATGCCTATAGTTAATGTGCTTCTTCAAGTGCACCACTTATATAGACCATTGATAACATCATAAAAACGTATGTTTGAAGTAGTGACGTAAACACAATCATTCCCATCATCGGGATCGGAACAAATAATGGTGCTAAAAAGAATAATAGTATTAAAACTAAATCCTCTCCTGCAATGTTACCGAATAAACGCATAGTTAATGATAATGGACGTGCAAGGTGAGTTATAAACTCAATAACAATTATTAATGGTGCAAGTACTAATACTGGACCAGTAAATTGTTTGATGTAATGCACACCATGTTTTTTTATACCGATATAGTTATAAAGAATAAACACAGCGATCGCTGGTGCTGCCGTTGTATTCATGTTAGATGTTGGAGCAATTAATCCAGGAACAATACCTATCAAGTTAGATACAACAACATACATTCCTATACCAAAAATAAATGGTACATATGGGCGTCCTTCTTTACCCATAATATTCTCACCAAGATCATAGATGAAAACAATTATTCCCTCAACAAAACTTTGTGATTTTGTAGGGATTTCTCTTCTCATTCCAAGTGTCATTAAACCAAGAATGGTAATGATAACCAAGGCAACAAATAGCATTACAACTTGCAAATAGCCATGTTGAAGATCTGCAGGCAGTAACGCGGTAATATTAAGAGGATGTTCCATTTCTTAACTCCGTAATATGATTTATTATGTAATATATAGTATGTATTGCAAAAGGGACTGTTATACCGATAATCAGGTATATAGGATTAGTTTTTAAAAAATAAAAACTTGAAGCAACGATAACCCCAAAAACTCCCCATCTAAAAGCCGATACAACCAACATGCTTGCTGGTCTGTCTTTCTTAAGAAGTATAGCTTCTAACAACCTTCTTAAAAGTAAAATGTCAATACTTGCGGCTGCAAAACCGATAATATATGACGTGGCTAAGAAAAGACTACTTAGTCCAATTAGTATAATATATGTAATAAAACCAAAAATCAATAAAATTATTATAAACTTATCATTTTTGACCATTCATCATTCCCGTCTTCTTCAAAATCTTATATACACTTTTAACTCCAGAGATTAAACCCAGTATAAGAAATATTAAAGAAAGATACGGTTTTGTACCAAATTTAACATCAAGAAAATAACCCATCGTTAAACCTACAAATATCGATGAAACAAACAATAAGCCGATCGATGCAAAATCTACTATCTTTCCAAATGACTTGCCTTCAATAGGATTAGATAGTTTCATGTTGGCAAATAAACTGTTGTTTTCTCTTTTATTATCAACATTTAACATGCTATCATCAACTGCTTGATTTTCAACATCATTACTGTTTTTTACTTTTTTATCTAAATTGTCGCTACTCATTTTTTTCACCAAACAGAGATTATAATGATTTTAAAGATTCATAATGTGCTTTTAAAGTGTTAGCTATCTGTTCATCGCTATGTGCGATAGATACAAACGCAGACTCATATTGTGCAGGAGCTAAATAAACACCGTTATCAAGCATTGAGTGAAAATATTTTGCATATAAAGCTGTATCAGATGATGTCGCTGTCTTATAGCTATCAACTGGTTTATCGGTAAAATATAAACACGATAATGATTCAATATGATTAAATGTATAGTTTAATCCTAATTTTTTCAAATTCTCTCTATATCCATTATATAATTTTCTACTTTGTTCTGACAATTTTTGATAGAAATTTCTGATAGATAATTTCTCAAGCATCTTAATCCCAGCAGCCATAGCAAGCGGATTTCCAGATAGTGTTCCTGCTTGATACACAGGCCCTGTAGGACTTAACATATCCATAATATCTGCTCGTCCACCAAAAGCACCAACTGGTAAACCACCACCGATAATTTTGCCGAATGTTAAAAGATCTGGCTTAATATTAAAATATTCTGAAGCTCCACCTAACGCTAATCTAAACCCTGTTATCACTTCATCAAAGATTAGTAACGCTCCATTCTCTTCAGTAATTTTACGGATCTCTTCAAGGAAATTATCTTTAGGCAAAACAAGTCCCATATTTGCAGCAACTGGTTCAATGATTACTGCTGCAATCTTACCCTTGTTACTTTCAAATATTTTTTTAACATTTTCTATATTATTATATTGTGCGATAATTGTGTGTTTCGCAGCATCCGCTGGAACACCAGGAGATGATGTTTCACCATGTGTAAGCATTCCTGATCCAGCCTTAACCAGCATGAAATCAGAATGTCCATGATAACAACCTTCGAATTTAATTATTTTATCTCTTTTTGTATATGCTCTTGCAAGACGTAATGCAGACATTACAGCCTCTGTGCCTGATGATACAAATCTAATTTTTTCAATTGATGGAACTGATTCAACTATCATTTTAGCAAGTTTCGTTTCAAGCTCGGTTGGAGCACCAAATGATGAACCTTTACCGAGTGCCTCAGTAACTGCTTTAATAACTTCATCATCAGCATGACCTAATATGAGCGCACCCCACGAACAAACATAATCGATATACTCTTTGCCATCAGCATCATATATCAACGAACCTCGACCCCTATCTATGAATACTGGATCACCACCAACAGAACCGAAAGCTCTAACTGGAGAGTTAACCCCTCCTGCAATATACTTCTTCGCATCAGAAAACAAAGAGCTACTACTCATATATAAACCCCACTAAATACCAAATATGTTTTTCTAGTATAACAGAAAATCTTTTTTTTAAAAGCTAAAACTAAATTAATTATGAATAACATACTCTTGATTATAAATAGTTCTGTAATTTTAAATTATTATATTATTTTATATATAGTCAAACTTTATATATATTATCGAATGTAATGGAAGTATTGTATGTACTTACATATTAATTTAGATACAATACTTGCAAGTTTTAAAAAAAATTATACTGTGATAAAAAAAATACTCCCCCTAATTCAAGGGGAGTAAGTAAGTATAAAAATATAAACTCTGATTAAGAACATTATCTACTTTTTGCAAAGTAGTTGCGTTTAATGTCCGATATCAGCTAATGGAAACATCATGATTGTTGGAACAGAATTATAATCTTTATCCTCTCCAACCACTTCAACTCCTAAAAGGTTTAATGCACTTTTATTTTCGCCCCAAGTATATAAATTCTTGTCACTTCCTAATGCGATAGTTCTATTTGCTCCAGTCCAGATATCTAAAACTTTATCGATACCAGTAATTTTAACCTCAGTTGGGATATCAGAAAACTCTGAAATTATTTGAGGCTCTCTCAATAACTGTCCCTTAGAATTATCTCCCCATGCAAAAAGTTTGCCTGTTTTATCTATTGCATAAGAGTGAGAGTATCCTGTTGCAATATCAACAATAATCTCTTTTCGTTCAACTGTATCACCTTGCGTACCCCTGCCTTGAAAAACTTTTATCGGTTGAAATTTGTTCTGAGTTTTAGTAACTTCTTCTTGATCATTACCTAACCCTAACTGTCCTTGATTATTCTGTCCGAACGAATAGAGTGAGCCATCTTGTCTAATAATTAATGAAAAATTATCGCCTGCGGCAGCGGCTGTCACATTCTCAACATATCCAACATTTGCACCGTTCTCTTTCCGTGGTGCATAGACATATGGATAATATAAATAATATGAACCAACTGGACGATGGCCTGCTCCATGATAATTTCCTGTGCCAGCAACTATATCTCCACCTATTTTAGTACACCTAGCTGAACCATATTCAACAACTTCACATTTGCCTGCTTGTCCGTGTGAGTTAGCTCCGAAACTTGAGACGTTAAAAGCCCATGTGTATCTAAGAATTATATGATTTGTGCCTACTGCTAAGAACTGATTATCGCCTTTAGCTATTCCACCTCGTGGACCTTCTGGAGCATATCTAGGGATTTTTGAGTAGTATGTAGCACTGTTATCACGACCCCACTGTGCAAGTACAGTATTAACTATTTTATCGCTACTTGCATTGACTGGTTTATAATTATTGTATGCAAACGATTGATCTCCACCTGCACCTATTCCATCAAAATATTCTGCAGTAGGGATCTCGATATCAGTCGATAACCCGTCATCATAAGTTGTTGTAGCTTCCATTGCTGAAACAGCTATTGGAGTATTTTTATCAGCTAATGTATCGTCCCCTAACTGTCCCTTAGAGTTATCTCCCCATGAATAAACTTTATATTTATTGTCTAGTCCGTTATCAGTTTTACCAACTCCTGCAAGTAGTAGTGAATGATTTTTACCTGCTGAAACTTGTTTTATAAAACGAATGTTTTCATTTTTCAAAACCGTTGGAGCAGTTATATTATCATTATTACCTGTTCCTAACTGTCCTTTATCATTAACGCCGTAAACATATAAAAGATCACTATTTATATCTGCAATTAAGGTATGATTATCTCCTATCGCAATTGAAAAATTCTCTTTATCAGATATATAAATTGAACCCTCATAATTATCTATCTGTTCCTCACCATCATAAGCATATAGCGATACAATATATCTACCAGCTTGTTGAGCTGTAAAATCTATAGTCGTATCTAATGCAGTATCTTTTGCTATAATATTTTCTATCGCAACTGTTGAATTAAATTTAGTAACTTTCCATTTATAAGTTTTATGAGTCGAATTAACTTCAACTGTTGCTTTAAAAGCCATAACCCCTTTCTTTGGTGTATCATGAACAATAGATGCTACTGTTTTTCCTGATGCACTTGCATAAACAGTAATTTGTTTCACACCTGTATATTCTTTCGCTGTTGTAGCATCAGTCAAAGTAGTTAAGATTTTATAATCGCCTTCGTTAGTAAAATTTATTTTCACTTCATTCTTATTACTTATACCATCTACAAATGTTACGCCTGTTGCATCTGTATCATCTGATTTTGTAACTTTCCATTCAACAGATTTATCAGATAAATTATCAACAACTATCAGATCTGTATTTACTCCTGCTGTTTTGAATGTAAATGGAGTACCCTTTACCAATCGTCTATCCTCATGCGTAATATTTAGAGATGATAGTTCTTTTGCAACTCCATTTCCATTTTCTATATCTGTTTTTTCATCATCAATAGATGAACACGATATTAATATAAATGAAGCCACTAACGCAAAAATCATTGCTATAGTTGAAAAACGAAATCTAATTTTAATCATATAAAAACCCTCAAGTTTGATAATATAGCGATTTTATAAATCAAAATCACAATGGAAATTCTTAATCAAATAGATTGTACAATTATTTCTAAAAATAGTTATATCAAAGTATTACAATTAAATTGTTAAATTAGATTATTAAGAGATAATATCTTAAATATTATTATCAAGTATTATATATTATTGAAGAGTGTTGTTATAAATTGATATAACGAACCGTTCATAATATTAGGTATGCGATAATTATAAAAGAGGTATTAAAATTAATAATCTCAATGAAATTTGGTTGATCTAAAAGATGGATAATTTAATCATTAGGTCTTCCCTCCGAAGGATATAAGAATGAAGCTAAGTTCCTGACTCGTTATATGTCAAACAGTAATTTAGTTTGAATATAATTTACAGTTGCGGGGGCAGTGCCGGACTTTCACCGAACTTCCTTTAACTTCTGATATAATTATACTATAGCTATCCAATAAACGCAATAGGATATTATCTAAATGTTTAAAATAATTGAAACATAGCTTACAAATCATAACAACTTAATGTTTTGACAAATTGTAAGTTACTATTATCACTTTTGTAACTTACTGATAAGTTTGTATTGCTTATCGTTATCACTTTTGTAAGTTACTGATAAGTTTGCATTGCTTATCGTTATCACTTTTGTAAGTTACTGATAAGTTTGTATTGCTTATAGTTATCACTTTTGTAAACTTATATTAGATAATTTCATAAATTTATGCACAAAAAAAGAACCCCATGCGTTAAACATAGGGTTCTTATATTCTATTCAGTCTAGTTTACACTAGCTTGAATTATTAAATTAAAACTTAATACAATTACTCTGCTGGAGTAGTTTCTTTTGCTGCAAAGAAAACACCTAGGATATTCCAGTTATGGAACCATAGATCACCAGACAATACTGCTGAAGCATGAATACCTAAATAGTCTTTATCCAGTGTTTTAAGGAATGTAAATGCATTACATTCTTCTGAATCTGCAGTACAAGTAGTATTACCATCAGCAAAAAGTTTTGCAGGATCAAGAATAAAGTAATTACTCTCACCACCAACAAATGGTCCAGAAGTACCCTCATTAACACCGTTAGCTGTAAGAACTAGTTGACCATTATAATAATCAAACACGTGCTTACTACGTGGTGTAGGACGAATCTCTGCTTGAGCTTCATCAGCTGCATCACCCGGTATATGTGGAGAGTCTGCCTGTAGTTGAGTCCAAGTCCAAGTATTATCTGGTCTAACTTGCTCTTTTCCATCTTTATCATAGTATGGTAATTCTAATGCCCATAAATCACTAAATGTCTCACTCAAGCCAGCATTACCACCTGAACCACCATGCATAATCATGTAAGGAATAGATAGATTGTCAGTTCCTATTACTCTGTTAATTTCTACTACAGCTATCGCTGAAGACATTCTTACAGAAGGTTTAGTACCTGTTACAGTTGGTGCTATCCAAGCACTTTCTGCAATATCATATATCGCAACATCTTGAGAACCACCAGAGTCCTTACGTCCACCGTAAATGTATATTTTACCTTTAAATGCAGCCATTGCAACATTTACGAACTCATGAGGTCCATCTTTTAATTTACTCCATTTACCATCTGTTCCAAAGTTTGGATCATAAGAGTGTAAACCGTAATAATTCACACTATTTCTTAGTGCATTAAAATAAAGTTTACCATCATGCGATACCATTTTACCTTGAACAGCTCCGTTTGCAGCATCTGGAGCACTGTTTAATGGAGATTCATTATTATTTGCAGGATCTAATATAACCCAACTGTTACGAGCTGAATCAAATTTACGTAAATATTTATCACCGTGCCACTCGTCATTGCCAGAAGGACGTCTACCAGTGTACGCATAAGCAGTTTTACCGATAACAGAAAATTGTGTATCCCATGATACCCATGCTGTTGAAGAATTATCTTCATATTTAGTCGCTGGAGTTACAACATCCTCATTAATATCAACTAGAGGATACATGTACATAGTTGAGTTATCTATAGAAGAACCGATAACATGTAGTTTATCTACATTCTTATTGTCCGCACCTTTAAAGTTCACATAAGCTCTATAATGATTATTCTCAACTGTTCCTGTATCTAGTGCATCAGGTGTGAACGATAATCTTAGAAGACAAGAAGCTCCTGGCTCTAATGTTGTACCTGCACACTCATTTGATAACAGTTTTATCGTCGCATCACCAGAAGCCACTGGAGCTGTTGTAAAGTTATCTTGTCTAAAAAAGCCCGTAGATAATGCTACTCTTGCTGCAGCACCTTTACCCGCAGTAGTTGTGAAGTTGTCTTGTCCAGCTGCAAGATCTCTACGAACTGTTCTAAACTCTGTAAGATCAACAGAGCTAATTTCAATTGCAGCTTTTCCATCATTAGTTAATGCAGCAATTAATGTTTTAGTCTCAAGTGGTGCAACAACACCAAATGATAGGTATTCATTAAATAATGTACCACGTCCTACAACTTGAATGATTTCATTGTTTCTTAAATCAGCATCAGTTGTATTATCAAAAATTGATATATAACCTGTTTTTTCAAGAGAGTTACGAGGTCTAAACACATAACCTAATGTACATGTGTTGTTACCTGTACCTGTTCCAAGTGTACTTTTACAAGCTGTATCTAAAGTGTTATTCAATGTAAATGTAGCTAAATCTGTTGAAGTAGTACCTAAACCACTAATCGCAGTTGGATTCGTGTTTTCTAAATTAATAAGAAATGTTGGAGATACTAGCCCAATACCAGTAGTAGGATATGCGAATGATTTAGTATCAATCGTTAAGCCTTTTACCGGAGTTGCTGCTGACGTTGGAACAGATGTTACAGTATTACCTGTTAAGTCCATCGCTACAGTTGATGCGTCTGCACTTGTAAAAGTAAGAGCAGCTATTTTATCAGCACCTGCAGTTGCATCTCCTCTAAAGTTGATATCTACATAACAAACAGGGTTTGCTTTAGTTAATGCCTTATTATCAACACATGTTGTAGTGTATTGGAATGAAGTTGCACCTAAACCACCAAGGCTTATAGAAAATGGTTTTCCATCAGTATTTCCAGTATGACTAACTTTAATACGTTTAGTAGTTGATAAAGCAGAAATATCTGCTTGTAATTCAACAGTTTTTGTATCTAGTACAGTTGCCGTATCACTACC